>JAAYKJ010000009.1 GCA_012522505.1 Clostridiaceae bacterium | reverse complement strand
TGACAGAGATCCGGGATCTATTGAAAGAAAAAAACAGTGAAGCAATGGACTAATATACTGTGAAATCTTGATAAGGTGATGCTATCAGCACCTATTATCTTCGCCCGTTACCACATCGGTAACGGGCAGGAAAGAAGCTGAACGAGCGATGCGAAGAGTCACTTCCGCGCCAGATTTCGGGAGACTAGATTCCTTTATTTGTTTTTTGGTTTTGTGCCATTTGACGGAATTCGCTCGGAAGCATTCCGGTATATTTGTAAAAGGACTGACTGAAGTAAGTAGCATCAACGCTAAATCCCAACATGTTCGCAATCTCATAAAGCTTTAAATCAGCTGCTGTCCGAATGAGCTTTTTTGCCTTTTCCATTCGGGTAGACATCAAATAATCGGAGAATTTCATACCGCATTCCTTTTTAAACAGCTTACCCAGATAATCCGGATTCATATATAATACGTTTGAGGCTATATAGTTTAAGGAGAGATTCCGGTTTGAGAGATTATCCTTCACGTACTTCATGATCTTTTGAATCATACTGGATTGATGGAAGGAGGAAACATCAATTGTAAAAGCTGAGCAGGAATCATTATCAATACTGTGGTAAGGATATAGCTGTATAATTGAATGGGCTTCACTGAATATTTCCTTCAAAGAATGGATGCCTCCGCACCTGCTTAATATAGTCCGTATTTTGCCCAACCCTCGCCTGCCAGCCATTGCAGTGATCTTGGGAATGGATGATTTTACCTCGTTGATTTTATTCGAATCAAAAACAAGAGCAACGCAATCTCCCAGGACGATGCTTAAATTCCAGCCCTGTATATTGTTAACCATATTAACACAGTCCTTTATTATGTTGAGCAAAGAAACATTGTCATAGCCTTCAGGAACGAAAAGAACCATTTGGAACTCATTACAGTTATGGTGGAGCATACAGGATAAAAACTCAGGATCATTTTGCTCCGTAGTAGGTTGTCCCAATAGGAAGTTACGCCAAACCTGTTCCATAGCTTGAGGTCTGATATACTCCAGCTGCTGTTGAAGTTGTTTCCATTTGTTTTCACGGGCACTCCGTTCATCCAGAACATTAACAACTTTTTGGATGGTAGCAGTAAGCTCCGATGTATCACATGGCTTAATGAGGTAATCTTTTACATTATTACGGATAGCTTCTTTGGCGTAACTGAATTCATCATACCCGGAAAGTATGACAAATTCAGGTTTGTCCGCCATATCGCTGAAATGGGATATGACCTCAAGCCCAGTTAATTCAGGCATAATGATATCTACAATAGCAATGTCGGGATTGTGCTTTTCGATAACTTTCACTGCTTCTCTTCCATCAGCAGCTAATATAACGCTTGAAATTCCGATGGCCTTCCAATCAATCGATTTTGCCATTCCCTCACGAATAGTGCGTTCATCATCTGCTATAAGAAGTTTTCTCACAATTCTCACCCCGTTATGATACTGGTAAATGCACAATTACCTTTGTGCCTGAAGGTACAACATTTTCAACTTTCAACCCATATTGTTCACCGAAGGATATCCTTATCCTTTCATGAATATTCCTTATTCCAATGCTTGTATTTCCCGCTTCAGCTTCTCCGTTTAAAACCTTTTCCACATACAGGAGATCAGCCCCTCTCCCATTGTCTTCGACACATATTTCAATGCTCTCATTGGTCAGGGAAGAGGATATGCTGATCCGACATACAGCTGCATATTTCTCCAGGTTATGAATGATACAGTTTTCCACAATAGGTTGCAGTGTCAGACGCGGAATTTTACAGTTCAGAGTCTCCGGTAAGATATCCGCATGATATTCCAGTCTTTCTTCGAAACGCATTTTCTGAATAGTGAGGTATTCTTCGACAAAGCTTATGGCATCACGAATCGTAATAATATCCGGATCCTTTACAGAGCCACGAAGCATTTTAGAAAGTGAACGCACCATGGTTGATATTTCAGTTTGGCTACCCTCTATAGCTTTCCAATTGATCGTATCAAGTGTGTTATATAAAAAATGCGGGTTGATTTGCTGCTGAAGTACTTTGTAGCGCATTTCCATGATCATGAGTTGTTTCACATAACCTTCATTGATTAAGTGATCGATTTTATGTACCATGTCCGAAAAATCCTTTGTAAGCTGTACAACTTCGGATATGCCATACTTTCCATCCAGGTCCGGTTCCTTGAGTGCAACCGTATAATCTCCATTTTCAACAACCTTTATCGCCTTTGTTAGGCGAATGATCGGTTTGGTAATTCCATCGGTAATCTGATAACCAACAAACAGAACCAATGTTACAACTATTGATAGAATGAGGATATAGATTAGATTGATTGTTCGGATATTGTACAGGATATCTTTCACAGGGAGGATATATACCAGAAACCAATGGGTGTAGTTCAACTCCTTTGCAGATATAAAGTACTGTTCCCGATCGACGGAAACAATGTCATATGGGTTAGCGCTGTCCATAAAGCCAAGTATTTCAAACGGTTCAATATCAAAAGGGCTCTCTGAGAGAATCTCGCCGTCTGCAACACAAAAAATACTGGGCATATATTTTTGATGGATGAACGAATGCTCCAAAAAATAATTTGCATCAATATTAATAATCAGTGTTCCCAAAGGCTTAAAACCATCCCCGGATATATCATTAATTGTTCGGAATAGAGTAAGGGTATTGTCACCGAATATGTTTGCCTTCCATTGCAGTGAACCGTCTAACTGGTTGGCAAGGACGATTAGGTTATCAATTTTCTCTGATGTAACATCAAGATTACGGCGGCTGCTGGTTTCCACTTTATCTCCATCAAAGAATATAAAGGTAATGGACAGAATGTTTTTATCCATCACCCATCGTGTAAACAGCTGCGTATATAACGTTTTTTTGGCAAGGTTTTTTTCATAGGAGCTGTCAGACAGCGTATACGTTTTCATGTTTTCCTGAATGGAATGGTTGGACAATATCTCATAAGAAAGGTCCTCGATTCTGGATAGCCTCGACTGTGCAATTATTGTGTATAAGCATAATACTTCTGATGATTCGGTATATATAAGATGCGTGTATGATCGATATAGGCTGAAAATAAGTATAATAGTAATCAGAGCAAGGATAACTGCTTCGAGTATTAATAATGTAAAAACACTTTTTTTGATTGGGATTACTTTCATATCCAATACCTGCCCATGCCCGTTTACATGTGTATAACTTATATTATAGAGTGTCCTTATCAAAAAGAAAACAACATATATTAACCTCATATACATTATTCAACAAAATGCACCATGAAACCCGATAAAAGTAACTAAAATTCTTTCCTTTTGAGTATATGATAGTGTCTTTCAATTGCGAATCATCATTCAATCTGTTCATATTAGGTATATCAGGGCTTTTTTCGATGTTACAGATTTTAAGTTCCACGGTACAATATGTTGTTATAATATGTGGAAGATAGGCATCGCTTATTGTTCAGCTTTTTACATCGTAAAACAGTCTTTGTCTTGAAGGGAACAGTCTCCTTTTGGTATAATGGTCATACGCTGAAATCATATGTTGTTTTCTTGCGGCATAATCATATCTAAGGAAGGTTGCGTCAGATGAGACAACGTTTTTTTCCGATTCTGCTTTTGGCTGTGATGCTTGCGTCGGTTGTTGGGTGTGCTGCAACAACAGCAGTAGACCGTCTGTTTGGAAAAGAAGCTTCTATAGATGGGATCTCTGACCAAAGTAAGGTGAACGGGAAGCCAACACTCCATATTATGTGGTGGGGTTCTCAAACACGTCATGAAAGAACCCTGACTGTACTCGACATGTACTCAGCGCAGAAGGGTATTGAATTCGAACCTGAATTTTATGGCTTTGATGATTACATAAATAAACTAAATACGTTAATTGCAGCAAACGATCCGCCGGATATGTTTCAGTTGGGCGGAAATTTTCCCACCTATATTGATCATATAGAAAGCCTGAACCAATACATAACCGACCGGATCATCGATACATCCGATACCGAACCGGGCTTTATTGCTATTACATCTCTGGATGGAAAAACAATCGGAATTTCTTCCGGAACAAATTCCCCGGCAGTAGCATATGATCCGGAAATCTTCAGAAGGGCTGATGTATCTGAACCTGATAAAAACTGGACATGGGCGGAGTTTGAAGAAATTTGCATGGCAATTCATGAAAGAATGGGCATTTATGGATTCAGCCAGACAGAGAACAGTGAGTTCGAAATTTTAACATTTTACATACAGCAATATGGTACGGGTGAAAGCTTTTTTCGGGAACCGTACCGGTTGGAATTGAACTATAGCGATAACAAATATGTTACTGATTATTTGGCAATGCTCTATCGTTTGATGAAAGCAGGAGCATACCCAACCCCGGAGATGATGGCTGAGATTAAAGATGTTGAAGTGGATCCACTGGTCATGGGGAAGTCTGCGATGTCTTTTCTTTACAGTAATCAGTTTGTTGCAATGACAAATGCAGCGGGCAGACCGCTTAAGCTGGTAAATGTACCGCGGGTTAATAAAAACGGATTATTGGGGCAAAGTATTCAATCCTCTCAGATGTTTTGTATATCCAGGAGATCTGAACATAAAATGGAGGCTGCGTATTTCTTAGATTATTTCATTAATGATATTCCAGCAAACCAAGTTCTGCAGGGCGAACGCGGTGTTCCAATCATGAAGTCGGTAAGAGAGGCTCTTTTGTCAAATAATACACCTGCAGAGCAGGAGATATACCAGTATATTAATGGCATCAGAATGGAAGACCCCATAGATATTATGCTGAACGCACCGGTTCAGACGGATATTCGCGATGCATTTATTCGAATTTTTGAAGAAGTGAAATACGAGAAAACAACATTGGAAGAAGCAGCATCCCGCATAAAAGAGGAAGCTAACGATATATTATCGAGATACAGAGAAACAACAGCAGAGTCGTGACGATGATAGTGGCCTAAGATACACAGGGTTTATACCATCATCATTAACCAATAATGGCTATCAAAATATAATAAAGGCATAGATGTAGCTCCGCAAACACCTCTGTTTTTTTGGAGAAAATGTCTATTTACTAATGTTTTCTTATTCAAATTCATGTGCAACAATAATCTTGGTACCATAATTCTGTTCTTAATCGTAAACCACTGGTCGACGAAAATGGCGTCCCATTACTCTTGAGCAGGGTTTTTGGTACATTGCATGCCCAAAATGATTCTGTTCCATATACTTGCATCATTAATTACCGATTCGGTAAGGGAATGCGATCATCATGGCAATCACGATATGGAAAATTAAAGGAGGTAGGAATGTTGAGAAAACGAATTGTCACTCTAATTATTGTTGCTGCCCTGTGCTTTGCACTTCCTTTGCAGGCTCTGGGTATGTATGGCTATGACAAACATGGGGACACAGACTATTTTGTGTATTACAAAGGAGCATACGATCCTGAAGCGTATCCCCAAAAACCGCTGAATTCCGTTTTTACAACCGAAAACATCGTTGTTGACGGTGCCATGGATGAAGCGTACGCCGACGCACCAGTATCCGGGATTACGAATGTTAAGGTACTGGACGCTATGCAGCATGCGCTGGAACCAGATAAAGACCCGCCTACAGGTACCCTTCGTTCGGTTTGGGATGGACCGGTTCTTTACCTGTTTGTTGAGGTGTTCGATGAAACCCCTGTATTTGGTGATACTGCTCCGGCAAACGATGGCATAATGACATCCAACCCTGCAGTTCCGTCTGATCGAGACAGTGTGGTTTTTGGATTTGATTTATGGAATGACAAGGTGGTGTACGAAACCGATACGACTGCCGTTTTTACCATCGATTCCAGCGGAAATCTGACATTTTTCCGAAACTCAGGCATTCCATCCCTTGGTTCAGTACACGCCGATCCCATTCATCCGGAATTTACAAACCGCATAAAAAGTTACTCGGCTACGAAAACCGATACGGGCTACAATGTGGAGTTGGCCCTTCATATTGAAGGCGTTCCCCTTGAAAACGGGACTGCTTTTGGTGTGGATGTTCAGATCTGCAATGTGCAGGTTCTGGAAGCCCGTACAGTGCTGGAACCCAATCCCTGGTATCCATGGTTGGGTGGCGATGAATATATCGAAACTACATATCCTGAAGGACCTGGCCGGACTGCAAATACTTTCTGGAGCCATGAACAGGATAGCCTATATGCTGAGTTTGACCATGAACGCCCGAATGCTGTTGATTGGGGTAATGTGACGTTGACCGGCTGGGATGGTGAAAGTGAGTTTGCATTCAGCAGCTGGCGCTTGTCCAACAACCTGCTCTACCTGGATTCCATCCGTTTCCCGAAAGGTGTGTGGACGGCAGAAACACAGGCCAAGCTGGACCTTGCAGTAGAAAGTGCTGAAGAAGCGTTGGCTCAGGTTAACACGGCACCGGCAACCGTCATTGAATCAGTATATGCGGCGTCTTACTCTGCGGCTGATGAGCTGGAAAAAGCAATTGCGGGATTACGCTGGTCTGATACAAAATACCCTGATCCGATGGAGCTGCCCGAGCAGTTTACGCTGCCTGACCCTTATCAGTTTTTTGGGAGCGACGGAAATAGCACGCGGATAGTGAAAAGCAAATCAGATTGGGAAGAGCGCCGTGAAGAAATTCTCGATCTTGCCCAATTCTATGAATATGGATATAAGCCCGAAGCACCGGATGCCATGACCATTTCGAATGTCTCATATGGTATGATAGCGGGTGATGCGTGGGGCTTTACCATGTATCCGGGTTATATAATTAACACTTCAGTAACCTATGGCGATGTTACCAAATCCATAGCATTCAACTTGTTCATGCCTTCTGAAGAACAACTTCAGGCATCCGGCCATGGGGAGAATGTTCCTGTCGTTCTGAACTTTGACGGATATAATGCTGATTACATAGAAGCGGGCTTTGCTGTTCTGTCCCTGCCTTCTTTCACAGGCGGAGATGTACGAGCAAATGAGTATGCATGGGGAACACGCACCGGAGTATTCTACGAGTTCTTCCCATACAGCCGGAACGGAGAAGGAGCATTGAAGGAAGTCAGCAGCGAAATGGCTGCCGCATGGGGTGCATCCCGGGCAATTGATGCTCTGGAGCTATTAAGTGAGTATACAACAGAAGTAGAAGGGAAGAATGTTACAACCTTGATCGATCCGGATAAACTTGCTGTAACTGGATTTTCCATTAACGGGAAATACGCGTTTGTATCCGCGGTATTCGATGAGCGTATAGATGTATGCATGCCAGGTGCTGCAGGCGCTACAGGGCCTTCTCCGTGGCGATATGTTTATGCAGGGCAGGAGTATGATTTTTCCGATACCGATTGGGCGCCTGGTGGAGCTCCTCAGCAAACCGCTTTTGGGACAGAGTTTATGGCAAACAGTGTTCGCCACAATCGTGTTCGTGAAACAGAAACCTTCCGTCGATTCCTAACCCCCGGGAATTTCTATAAAAAGATAGATGGCGCATATGGTTATGGTGCACGTCTGCCGTTCGATCAGAACGATCTGGTTGCTACGCTTGCTCCCAGGGCTATAATTGTGGAAAACACCATTAACGATTTTAATGACGGCAGTGTGACGGATGCGCTTAGCCTTGATTTGGTGAAGACGATTTATTCAAATCTGAAATATGATGCGGATAAACTCATTAAGTATAACTACAGAACCGTACAGCCATACGGTGATCCGCATGGATCTGATTCAGCGCAGCGCGGCAGGTCGGCCGAATACCTGAATTATTATTTCTACAATGAACCATTAAGTGAAGAGACCGGCAAGTGGCTGAGCACCAATCCGTTTACACTTAATGTTTCCAATAATAAAACAGAATCCCCTTATGATTATTATTACGGTGGTTATAATACCATTACCGGCGGTTCGGGTGGCGTGAATGGTACAGATGGCTGGTACTACTATACAATTGAAGGGCCGGTCATAGAGGTTGCAAGGATTCTGTCGGCGAGAAATTCACTGAATGTGCAGCTGAACAGTGATAAGGGAGCCGTCTGGTATGCGTCGATAGCAACGGGTGATTATCCAGATGTTGATGCACAAACACACGATGCAACGGGCAATGTTAGCGAGGGCAGCAATACAATTGAGTTTACAGGACTGTCCGAAAACATGAAATACTATATTCATTTCATGTTTGTGGATGACCTGGGCAATACAACCTTTGTAAAACTGTCCGCAAATACTTCCAGTTCTTCCGGCGGTAGCAGCGGAGGTTCTTCGGGTGCCCCGTATACGCCTGTTGCGACACCGACGACCGCTCCTACTCCTGCTGCGGAAGAAAAACCTGCAGAAGAGGTTATGAATGTCAGCATCAATGGCATAGAAGAAAAAGTTGCTACTGTAACCAAAACAGAAACAGATGATAAAACAATGCTGACAGTAACACTCCAGCCCGAGATTATGAACTTGGTACAGGAAAGAGAGGGAGAAGAACAGCAGAACACTCTGGTGGTAACAGTACCCGCAGCGAACGAAACAACGGTGGCAATGACCGGAGAAATCGTAAGACAACTTGAGGATCAGAATTATGTGATTTCTGTACAAACAAACAATATCACCTATCAAATTCCTGTGAGTGAGCTTGCAATTGATTGGGTTGCTCAGAAGTTGGAACTGTCTTTAGTGGCTTTGGATCAAATTCAGATAGAAATCCGCATCAGCGAAGTTTCTGAGGAAGCCAAGGCACAATATACCGAGATGGTAACAAACAACGGGCATGAATTGATTATACCGCCAGTAAGCTTTGAAATAACTGCGAAGCGGGATGGTGAAACAGACAGCATCATCATAGACAAATTTTCCAATTATGTGACCCGTGTTCTTGAAATCCCTGATGGTGTCGACCCTGAAAAAATCACGACAGCTATTGTCTTTAACAGTGATGGAACTTACTCACATGTGCCGACAGCAGTATTTCAGGAGAACGGAATTTGGTATTCCAAATTAAGCAGCATATCAAATTCTGACTATGCGCTCATCTGGAATCCAGTTACTGTTGCGTCTGTTGAAGGTCACTGGTCCGAGGAGGCAGTCAATGACCTGGCTTCCCGGTTGATTATCAGCAACCCTGCAACATTTGAGCCAAGTGGGTTGATTACAAGAGGCGAGTTTGCACAATACATTACCAAGGCACTCAGCCTTCGTGCTTCGGAAAACAGAATTATGTTCTCTGATGTTACAGAAATTCATCCGTTGGCTTCTGATATCCAAGCTGCTGTAGAATATGGTATTATCAATGGATTCCTCGATGGGACCTTCAAGACAGATGCTACTATCACTAGGCAGGAAGCTATGGCAATGTACGCAAGAGCGATGGATGTCGTAAGACTGGAAGGGTTGGATATCGACAGAATTGAAAACTATGAGGATAAATCGGAAGTGTCTCAATGGGCGTATCCGGAAGTCCAGAAAGTACTCGCTGCAGGTGTGTTCAATGGAACCAGCCCAACAACGATATCACCATTAAGTACATTCACCTATGCAGAAGCTGTAACAGCTATTAGAAATCTGCTGACTGAATCGGGCTTAATCAATAAGTGATATCAATAAGAACGAAATGTAACGGTAACCCTTCTTAAAATCAATAGCAAAGCGCCTGCCGCACAAAACCTGTGTGACGGGCGCTTTGCATGTCATCCATCGGGAAATCATATCAGCCACATCCCATACGTAATCCTACTTAGCAGCGACGAAAGTTTTCAGCATTCAGTTTACCGAAAGTCCTTCTTTCTTCCCACCAAGAGGAACAAAACAGGACCTATCACATTGACAAACAGACAAATAGAAAACCATGCCCATTTGTTTAAATTTTGAACACCTTCCCTGAAGATTTTGATTCCGCAGTATACAGCCAGACTAAGTTGAAGGAGGATAAGCGGGGAGAGGATTAGGAGCATATCCTTTGCAAGTACAAACCCATTAATAACGTTACACCTCCTGTTTGTTTGATGGGTTATCTGTCTCGTGGTTTTTTATTTGCAGAAACCGCTCCGAGAACTACACCCACACCGGCTCCGATGCACAACCATAGAACCACGTTCTGAAGTAGTGCCCCGAGCACTATGCCGACAGCAGCACACATGCCGATAGCTGTCCCCATATTCCAAAAATCTGATATTTTCCTGTTTCTCATTCGATTCGACCTCCTTAAATTGAGTTTTAGTCACCATAGCTGATGCCTTCTAATTACCTCACTGGCTTCACAGCATGTTTGCTCCTTTTTACGTTGTGCTTCACGCGCCTCGGCATCATAGAAACATGGATGGGCATATTCCTGCGACAGATATTGCAGAAATCGGATTATTTTTTTGACAATATACTTTATCAGTCTCATCTAATACTTTCTCCTAATACGGTTTCTGGTTTTACCATGTTCAGTATAGAAGATAAGGCGGTCATATGATAAGTTACCGGAGTCATATATAGGGTAATAAAAAACGGAAGCCGCAGCTCCCGCTCTTAAAATCCCAATTGTTTGAAGTGCAATATGGCGTTTGCTCGGTCAGTGATTCCGGCCTTGCTGTAAATTTGACTGATATAGTTCTTGACCGTACCAACAGTCAGAAAAAGCGTCTGAGCAATTTCCTGATTACTTTTCCCTTGTATCAGCAAACTAATGATATCCTGTTCACGTTGCGTAAAGTCCGCAAGCGATGTTTCCGGTTTGCCTTGTTTACTGATATGCTTTGTGATTTTGGCGGCAATGTTTCCCGGCAAAATAACGCTTCCCCGCGCTGTGTCACGGATGGCTTCGGCCAGCTTAACCCCGCTGATATCCTTTAAAAGGTACCCCGAAGCACCGTGAGTGATGGCACCGAGAATGGATTCATCGTCATCAAAAGAGGTTAATACCAAAACAGCCGTTTCGGGAAAATCACGTTTTATCAGGCGTGTAGCCTCCACTCCATCCATTTGCGGCATACGGATATCCATGAGAACCACCTGCGGGTGATGGATTTCCGTCTGTTCATAGGCTTCCATACCGGTTTTTGCTTCCGCAACTACCTGGATTGACCTCTATTGAATTCAGCAATATTAAAGTGATCCATAACCGACACCTTGGGTGTCGTTTTTTTATCCGACATTCGAGTTCCTCAGGACATAAAATCCCTACATTACCCATTATTCTATCACAATGGATTATAATTACAATCTGTTTTAGATACTTAATATATAATCTATTTCGTGTTGTAAAAGTAATTACTTTTTATAGTATAATCCGGGTATATCTTATCTTAAAATCACAAGTATGATATTTTGGTGCTTCAGCTATGCGCGTTTACACTATATATTGAATAGTACACCTAAAAATGGTATAATGGAACGTGTGTGCGTCATGTGTCTTGGAAAGCTCAATTTATATGGTCTTGCGGGGTGCAGCACGTAAAATGTGTAAGTGATAACAAAGGATTTAAATTTATAATGAGAATAATTAAAACAGAATACCAAATTTTCATGCATGAGCATAAAAGTTATATTTTCATCAGAAAACAAAATAGAGATTTGTCGCATTATTTTCATGATTCTATATCACCTGATCCGTTGAATCAAGAAGTTCTGATAAGGTTAATTATGAAAACTGAAAAGGTGATGGGGGTTAAAATACATATATATAGAAAAGAAATAGAAAAAGATATTATATTCGAGACTGAAAGCAAAGAAATTAAAATATTGGAATCCTTTGCTGAAACGTTTCTTTCGGAATTGGAAAAGTTTTATGAAGAACACGAAGCACATGTTACCAGAATGTTCGGAAGTTTCATTTACCTGAAAAGGGTGAAGGGTGAATTAAAAGCAATCAAAGCGACACCGGTGCCAATCCAATATTGCCCTCTGATGAAAAAGCTATTAATTGAGGTGGGCGGAAAAGAGGCCGAAGTATTATTATCTTCCATCAAACAAAAGGATACGCATTCGCAGTCGGAAATGATGTGTAGGCTGGTTGATGAGGTTGTCATAAAAGGTGGTTATTTCAACACCTCTCGTCCGTTAAATTCCTGTGAAGCAAATGTTATGTTCGGCGCGTCCGAGATAATGAGCACTGCCTTTCGCAGTGGATTAATAGATGCTGCTGTAATTGTTTCGAATAATCTCGGTACCATTATTACGACGAATGAAAGCAATACACAAGGTGCTGTAAAACGCATGACAGGGCTTTTTCTGACAAGTCCATCGAGGGAAATCACAAAGCGTGCTCAGGAATCGAAAATAATACCTGTGTTCCCGCATACTGCTTCCATTGATCAGCTGGAAGGGGTAAGGCTTGCTATTGCTCTGGGATATAAAAGAATAGCCGTATCGGTGGCCTGGATGGATAATATATTATTAAATGAGATCAGCAAATTGGAAGAAAACGGAGTAATACTATACAAGTTTGGGGTTTGTACCACGGGTATTGATACGAAAACTGCGAAAGCAATGCAAAACCATGCGGATATGATATGGTCCTGCGCCTTAAAGATGATTAGAAATCATATTGTTGAAAATGCAATTGCCCAGATCGGAGTTAGTCTAATAATCAACATGTATATGTATAAATCGCTATTAATTGGGATGATGCCTGTATGCGTAAAAAGATAAAAATTATATTATCCGTAATTATAATTGTTGTTTTATGTATCCTCTTAATTCACAGATACAGCCAGCATATTCTGGTATGGCAGGCTAACAAAAAAATCAGTGTCTACAACATTAAATTAATGATGCCGGAAACTGAAGTAAAAATAATAATCGGGGAAGAAGAGTCATATATACCCGGTTTTGGCGGCTACAAATTGGAATATCCAAGCAAAGATGTTTTTCTCACCTTTCTGAACGATGATGATACGGATTTTCATCATAAGGTAAACCGGATTGAAGTCACGGGTTCAAAATATGAGGTTTTTGGCATTAATGTCGGTCATAAGTTCAATGATGCCGTAGATATTTTACATAAGCAGGGATTTAAACAGGGGCAGGATGATAGTTTTTCATACTATTGGAGAGGGACTAATTTATATATAACATTAGGTAAAAACTATGATAAAGTACAAAAAATAACGATAGGTGTAAGGGACAGGGTTGCAAGTACCCGAGTTTACTAATATAAACGTTATTAATATTCCATACATAACAGGAATTCTTCACGTTGGAATTGCTCAATCGTAAAGAACTACACGGGGAAGGAATTATGAAAGGCGGCATTCGATAAATATTCGAGATTACTCAATGCAGTAATCCGCACAGTAAACAACAGTAATAGCTATAAAATCCGAAATAACAGGCGTATTATCACTTAAAGATATTACTCTTATATTTGCTCCATTCGGGCCGATGCATAACGGATGGAGCAAAGTAGTTTCATATGAACCGACCATATCGTTTTCATCTATGTTGAAATTTAGTACAAACAGCGTGTTAACCGTTACGTTTTCAGAAATTAATATCGTAGCGTTATTTATTGTCATATCGGCGGGCGGTCTCCTTACTGAAACGTATATTTTTGTTATTGCTGCGTTTGGAGGAATTGCTACAATAAATTGATCCGTATCAATATCAAAATCGGCTTCGGTTTCGGAAGCGCAAAATACTTTTGGCTCCAGATTAACTGTAAGGTCGTCGCAGGTTTTGCAGCTAATAACCGCTGCCAAAATAATAACGCCTGTTAAGATAGCAACAAGTAAAGATATTATCAAACAGGTGTTGTATTTGAAATAAAAAAGCTTTGTTCCACTTTCTTTACCCATCTTTTCATCTCCTTTAATTTGCTGTTAAACCGAATACTAATACATAATATTAAGATGTTATGTTAAGTGTTACACTAAAGGATGATTTTGAAGTCTGTATAAAAGCCGGAGATCCAACAAATTACAACATAAAATAACAAATAATGCAATATTGACTTATCATCAAAACTAATGGATAATTATGGGGAGAAATCAAACATTGATTTTAAACAAGTGATTGTGTCATTACACAGTCCGCTATTGTGTAAGAAACAGGAGGTATAAGGATTTGAGCATGCAGTTTTTTAATCTGTGCATCAACAACAAACTGAAAGAGGCACAGGAAATGTTTGGCAGTAATATTGACCTGGGGTTCAGAGATCCCGGTGGGCGTACTGCTCTTGCGATGTCATCCAGCCGGGGGCATCTTGAAGTTATCAGGTGGCTTATAGAAACCGGTTCCCCTCTGGAAATAGGGGATAATGATGGAAAGACTGCACTTATGAAGGCACTGATTCAGGGCCATCTCGATGTAGCTGAACTTTTGGTTGGTGCCGGTGCCAATATAAATGCAGTTGATCGCAGTCAGAGATCTGCTTTAACAAATGCTATTGTGGCAAAGAAAGAAGAATCAGCAGTTTTTCTCATTACCAGAGGTGCGAGAATTGAAACCAGCGATGATATGAAAAAAACCCCGCTTCATTATGCCGCACAAAACGGGATGCCTGAAGCAGTCAGGCTTCTTTTGGAAAAAGGAAGCGATCCGACGAAGGTCGATATGTATGGCAACACTCCTTTGAAATATGCTTTGACGTCCGGTAACAGAGCAATTGTTGGGATGCTTGAAGCAGCAATAAAGACCTGGGATGGCATGGAGCCGTCTGCAAACAAGAATAACAGCTTGAAAAATGAAGGATCAAACACTGAAAGTGTGCCTGATCGAGGAGCGGAAGACAGCCCCGGGAAATACATAGAAGAAATCCCTGATTTGCAAACTGCAATCGAAAAGAGGAATCCATCCATGGTGAAATATTTTATTGATCAGGGAATCGACGTGAATCTGCCACTTTTACATTATGGGAAACAGGAAATGCCGCTGATGATTGCGCTTTCATACAGCGATACAGATGAAATCATTAATCTTCTTGTAAATGCTGGTGCTGACATTAACATAAGGTTTACCGACAATCAGGGAACCTGTGACGATTATATGCGGGTAGCGATTAACCGGAGACGAACTTCTGTGATTAAGCTGTTGCTGGAAAAAGGTTTTGACATAACGCAGATTCCTGTTCGTGAGAATTGTTCATATACGAATGATTATTATATGAATAAAATGATTGGAAGCTACAGTTTCCATGAGGAATATGACACCATCAGGGAACTGTCCCCACTGTTTCTGGATAAGGGAGTGACAATTGATCTTCCCGTACTGAAGAATCTGATGGGGTATCACATCAGTAAAATAGGGATGGATATTTGCAGACATATTATTGATAAATGCCAGGATATCAACGAAGTTGATATATCTGGACAATCCATATTGCACATCGCCCTGGCCAAATGCAGAATGGTTCAAAAGAAGCAGGTAAATGCTAACCAGGATACAAAAAATGATGACGAGCTATTTCTGGAATTGTTGTTCGAAAGAGAAGATCTTGATATCAACTTAATGGACTATTCAGATTGCCCCCCTCTCTTCTATGCCTGCAAAAATACCGATGAGCGTATCGTAAAAAAACTGCTGCATATGGGGGCGGAATTGGATGTATTATGCGGCCAGAACAGTCAACCTCTTACACAAGTGGCCTGTGAAGCAAACAAACTGGACATTCTTAAGCTTTTGATTGAATTCGGAGCGGATATCAATGTGGCAAATGATAAGGGAACTTCTCTGCTGCATACTGCCTGCATAAACGCTAATGTGGATTTGGCCCGGCTTCTTGCAGATAATGGCGCTGACGTCAGCTGTACCGATAATAAAGGCAATACACCGCTTCATATGCTGGTCAGGCAATACAAACAGGAGGTGCTTGCAATTATTGATATTCTGCTGGATAAGGGCGTAGACATGAATGCAGTAAACAACGAGCTGCGGACACCATTTTTTGAGAGTAGTCTGGTTACAAGGAATATGGCATGCAATACCTTACCTGTTCTTAAACACTTGGTTTCCAAAGGTGCAATTGTTGACACGCAGGACAAATACCAGAATACTCCGCTCCATTACGCTGTAAGAGACTCAGATCCTGCTCGTGTCAGGTATCTGCTTGATAGTGGTTCGGATTCAAACATTCAAAATGAAAAAGGGGAAAGCCCATACGCGATTGCACTGAAAAAGAACAACCGCGCGATTATAAGTATGATTGAAAAGGCCAGTGTTACAATTGCGATGGATGGAGACGACTTGGATGCGGCGTTTATGCGGGCATGCAGGAATGGTCAGCGCGGGGTTGCGGAGATGCTTGTGAGGAGCGGTAATATTGATGTGACGTATGTTGATGATTATGGAAGAACTCCATTGCACTACATCGCCGGTTTGGGTATGACGGCACTTGCCAAATTCTGCATAGAGCACGGAGTCGATGTCAATTATACGGATACAAACAACCAGACCGCCCTGCATTTCGCTGCAGCATCAAGCCAGAAGGAAGTTTTCAAGCTGCTTGTCAATAGCGGAGCAGATGCAAACATTGCGGATAATGAAGGTGTACTTCCAATTCATTTTATTGCAAACCGTGGACAACATGATATGCTGAAGGTGCTACTGGATTCCGGATTCCCTCCCAATACAAAGATGAACAATGGTGCTAGTCTTTTGCATACCGCCTGTTATACCAAAGGAGTGGAATGTGTGCGCCTGATTTTGGCTGCAGGCGTAAATCCCAATGTTCTTGATGAGAATGGGGAATCCCCTCTGATCGTTGCTGCGAGACAGAACCAGAAAGAAATCGCATCTCTTCTGGTCAAGGCCGGAGCGGACATCAGCCTTCAGGATGTGGATGGTGATCAAGCACTCCATATCGCAGTAATCCGCGGCTTCAAAGATATGATCCTGTTGATGCTTGAGTTTGGAGCCAATATAAACACGCCTAATAATCATGGGCTGGCTCCCCTTCATATTGCAGCTTATTTCGGATATAAAGACATATTCAAGCTGCTTCTCGATAAGGGTGCCGACTTTGAAGCAAAAACCGGGGCGGGTCTTTCATGCATTGATATAGCAGCCCAAAACGGTCAAAAGGAGCTGGTAGAATACATTGGCATTATACAGAAACGAAGACAAGTGCAAGCCTGAACTTAAAACCGATAAAAATAGTTGAATGCCGCTGCGAAAACAACGGCATTCAACTGAATACTGCAGCCTGGGATACGGTTCCTAAAGCCATGCAGGTTCTTTACCATAAAGCCGTACTTTCTTTTTCATTTCTGAAAATATAATTATGTT
>JAAYKJ010000081.1 GCA_012522505.1 Clostridiaceae bacterium | reverse complement strand
TCCTTCTTTCCTTCCTCATCTTGATAATCTGAGAGGTTTTGATTGTTCTTGTGCTTCGGTTCTATCACTTTGTCCCTTTCCAGCCTTATATTATCATTATTTTATGGTCTATACAATAAATTACCACGCGTTCTGGCTTTGTTCCATCTAACAGTTACTGTCCACACACAATTAAAGCTAGCGGGTGGCTCGGGTGATTTCATTGACAAAGTGAAACAAACTTCAAAGCCATTCTGCCTAAATCAGCTGAATCGTGTGCAACTGAGCGACCCAAGAAAAAAAGTCCGCTGTTAAAGGATGCTGGTATAATATTACATTTGTCACATCAGAAAGTGATATGCTTCACTTACAACCCAATCGGTTTTGCTTTATGATAGCTTCACGGGCATTACAAAGCAGGATAATGCCTCAAGCGCTATGGGGTGTATTGCTGATGCGTCCGCTGATAAACCTGAACAACCCGAATGAAGCAGTGCTGATAATCAGGTTTTTGAGGATATGGCACAATTCACACATGCGCTGGCTGAATCAATATGGAGGTCATAAATATGGTAGTAAACGTAAAAAATCTTGTAAAACGCTATGGCGATCTTATCGCCTTGGATCATCTGTCGTTTTCAGTTAAAGAGGGAGAGATTTTTGGTTTGTTGGGGCCCAACGGCTCGGGTAAAACTACAGCCATTAATTGTATTCTTTCTTTGCTGAAATATGACCGAGGTGAGATAGAACTCTTTGGGCAGCCGATGACACCGAATGCATATCACCTCAAACGGGACATCGGCATCGTCATGCAGAACGTGGCGGTCTATGATGAGTTGACGGTGCATGGCAATGTTGATTATTTCTGCGGATTATATGTGAAGGATAAGCCTTTACGGAACAAATTGGTTAACGAAGCCCTCGCCTTTGTCGGGTTGGAGGAGTTCAGAAATTTTTATCCGAAGAAACTCAGTGGTGGTCTGTTAAGACGGCTGAATATCGCCTGTGGAATTGCTCATAAGCCCAAATTGATCATTATGGATGAACCTACAGTCGCTGTTGATCCTCAAAGCCGGAACAAAATTCTGGAGGGAATAGTGGAACTGAGGCATCAGGGAGCAACCGTCATCTATACCTCCCATTACATGGAGGAAATTGAACAGATCTGTACCCGTATTATGATCCTTGATAAAGGAAAGGCCATCGCCACTGGCACGAAGGACGAACTGAAAGCCATGATCTCTCTTGGTGAAAAGATAACTGTGGAATCATACGGTATAACAGATCAGCACCTTTTACGGCTGAAGCAATTGCCAAACACGGTGGTTGTAGACTACAAAGATAACCAGCTCGTCGTCAAATCCAGAAAGGGGATAAACAATCTGGAAACCGTTCTGGAAGTGATTAAGAAAGAAAACATCCAATTCGGGAAAATCTATTCGGAATTACCAACACTGAATGATGTTTTTCTGGAGATCACCGGCAAAGAGCTAAGGGATTAAGGAGGTTACGATGTTTATACATATATTTATTTACAGGCTTAAGTGCATTTTGATGGATCGGGAGCTTGTGTTTTGGACCATGTTGTTTCCTTTGGTTCTGGCTACCCTGTTCAATATGACCATAGCCAATTTGGGAAACGGCCAAACCTTCAGTCCGATTGATATTGCCGTTGTAGAAAATGAGGCCTGGCATAAAGATGATAATTTTAAATTGGCTCTGAACAGCGTCTCAACAGGGGACGACAGGCTGTTCAACCTCAAAATGGCTTCAGAAGATGAGGCGGATGCACTGCTTGAGGACAATGCTATTGCGGGTTATGTGGTGGTTGATTCTCCACTGAGGTTGGTTGTCAACAAAACGGGAACCGATCAAAGTATCCTGAAAAGCTTCTTAGATAATTATATACAAACATTCGTCACTTTCGAGACCATATTGGCCAAAAAACCAGACAGAATAGCAGCCCTTATCGATAACATCGTGGATCGCAGAGAATATGCACAGGAGGATTCAGCCCTTGGAGGCGAACCAAACACCTCCTTGATCTATTTTTATTCTTTAATCGCAATGACTTGCTTTTATGGAGGATTCTTTGGACTGCGGGAGGTCTCCGACATCCAGGCGAATCTTTCCGCTGTTGCAGCACGAATCAACGTCGCACCAGTACATAAAATGAAAACCTTTCTGTCCAGCGCCGCAGTGTCCTTCCTGGTTCACTTCACTGAAATTCTTATACTGCTCGCATATCTGGCACTTATCCTCAGAGTTGACTTTGGTTCCCGAACAAGTTATGTGATACTTACATGTTTTATCGGTTCTGTTACCGGTGTTTCCTTCGGTATGTTTATCAGTGCCCTTGTTAAAAAATCCGAAAGCTTTAAAACCGCCATTTTGATAGGAGTGAGTATGACCTTCTCATTCTTGGCGGGTATGATGCAGCACGGTATGAAATACATCATAGCACAGAATGCACCGGTGTTATGCTGGATCAATCCCCTGAACCTACTGACAGATGCTTTCTACAGCCTTTATTATTACAACACAACCGATAGATATACCCTGAACATCATCGTTATTCTGGGCTTTGTTACAATTTTCTGTTTGGGAACCTATTTCATTATTAGGAGGCGGAAATATGCAAGTCTTTAAACTTTGTCTGAGTATTATACGAAAAAACATCCCCGTGCTGATGATCTATGTTGTCATCTTTGTCGTGATATCCTTGTTCATGTCCTCCTATATGACCACAACGCAGCAAGCACCGATTTCCTTTACACAGAATAAAGCGGATATCGCTTTCATCCGGGAAGAGAGCAGTCCTTTGATCGATGGACTTATCGATGAGCTTGGTAAGATTGCGAATTTCATTGATCTTCCGGATGACCCCGAAGCCTTGCAAGATGCACTGTTCTTTGGTTCAGTAACCTTAATTATCCGTGTTCCAACAGGCTTTACCGAAAACTTTATGCGTGATCAGAGCGTGACACTAAAGAAGATGAGCGTGCCGGATTCCATCGAAAATACATACATCGACTTAAGCATAAACAAATACTTCAGTACTGCCAAACTCTACCTGCAGAACCTTGAAGGGCTCACCCAGAATGAGCTGGTTCAACATCTGAAGTCGGATTTGGCAAAAACTTCGGTGGTTGAAATGAAGACAAACGGCGATAATCCGACAGATCATACATATTCAAATTATTTTTTCAATTACTTCTCATATTCTCTGCTATCGATTATCATATTAGGCATGAGCACTTTAATGCTTGTATTCAACAACCGCGATCTGAAGCTGAGAAACGGCTGTTCTCCAATCAGCAGCTACAGTATGAATATGCAATTCATTCTGGCAAATCTGTTGTTCACATTTGCTTCATGGTTGCTAATGGTGTTGTTATGCCTCATGGTAAACTACAAAACCATCTTCACCGCAAATACGGTTTATTTCCTGCTAAACTCCTTTGTTTTTGCCTTTTGTTGCTCCAGCATCAGCTTTTTTATCGGTACCATCGTAAAGAGCCAAAATGCAATATCTGCTGTCAGCAATGTTGTAACCCTGGGTATGAGCTTTATCAGCGGCGCTTTTGTGCCACAGGAGTACGTGAGTGCTTCGGTTTTAAAGATTGCCGCCTTTACACCTGCCTACTGGTTTGTGAAAGCCAATAACACCATTGCAAATCTGACACAATTTGATTTCCCGCATCTGAAGCCCGTCTTTTCCGACATCTGTATTCTGGCCTGCTTTGGGCTTGCAATCTTCGCAGTTGCGCTGGCCATGGCGAAGAAGAAAAGGTATGACTAAGTCTTCTTAACCAATAGATTTCTTCCAGCCCACCGGACGCCTCCGGTGGGCTTCATTGATCCAGGATGTTTATTTTTCTTTCATCATACCGGCATCTTGTTGTATAATGCATATAGTGTTTCTTTGAATTATTCTTTGAGGAGGATAAAAATTTGAAAAAGATATATATATTCCTGGCGGTCATAGCCATCGCTCTTATGTTTTCAGGGTGTGGCTTGTTTACTGAATATAAATACGGCTATATCGATAAAACCGGTCATTTTGTTATTGAGCCGCAATTCAACAATGCGCTTCCTTTTAGTGAAGACATGGCCGCAGTTATGATCGGAAATGTCCAATTTGAAAGATGGGGATATATCGACATGACCGGTAGTCTGGTGATTAACTATCAGTATGACAGGGTAAGGGGCTTTGCCGAAGGTCTTTCACCAGTCATGGAAGACAACAAGTGGATCTTTATCGACAAGCAGGGCAATAAGGCTATTGACGAAGAATATCTGGACGCATCGGTTTTTGACAATGGGATGGCACCGGTTCAATTCTCAGACAGTCAGAAATACGGTTATATCGATCCGAAAGGGAATCCTGTTTTGGATGTTACATTTGATATCGCCTCTGTCTTTAGTGAGGACCTGGCAATATACGGTGCAGGATCACTAAATGATCCGCTTATCGGTATCATTAACAGAAACGGTGATATCATTGTTGAAGCAAAGTATGCCTATTGCTCCTCCTACAGCGAGGGCCTAAGTGCCATTAAAGTGAGCAAGGATCAGGTATCGGATTGGGGTTATATCAACACCACTGGCGACATTGTCATTGAACCGGCTTTTGCCTGGGCAACACCTTTCAGTGAAGGTCTGGCAGCCGTGCAGGTAGATAACCCGAATGACGGCAAATGGGGATATATCAATCCACAGGGTGAGTTTGTAATTGAACCACAGTTCAGCTCTGCTCTCAATTTCAGTGAGGGCTTGGCACCAGTCATGGTTGAGGATGAAAACAAAGCTTTGTGGGGATATATTGATAAAACAGGGGCTTTTGTGATCGAACCCCAATTCAATAGCGCCAATGAATTCAGCCAGGGACTGGCTCCAGTATCTGTTGAAGGCAAATAGCCAGAACAATTGCCGACCACCCTCGTTGATAACAACCCCTCGGCGTTTGGTGCTGCCAGCTGCTAAACTCTTTCAGAAGCATACCGAAGGCCTTACAACTACAACTATACTTTACCAATTGAATCGGCAAGCATGTAATACATGGGAATCGTAAGGAAAAGCAGCCATGCCGGGTGCCACAGATGCAAGGTAAAGCCAAGGATTAAGTAAAGGAGGGTAAGAAAAACCGGGTAGGGAAACGCATTCATAATCTTTGATATCTTTTTTCGCTCCTCTGCACCCCAATTTCTTTGCCATTGAGGGTTAGCACCACTCGCTTCATATCCTGGATTTGCACGGTAGCCCTCCCACCCGGAATTTGCGTCATTTCTTTCATATCCGGAACCTGCGCTGCCTTCTTCCCATCCAGAGCTTGCACCGTTCCATTCTCTTTTGGAGTTCCCCTCATCCTGTCGTGGTTCTGAAACCGACAACTCACCAGCAGTTGGCAACTCTGATCCATCTTTGGAAAACAGCATTTCATCCAGAGACATACCATATATCTTAGAAAGGATTATCAAGTTGTCCGTATCGGGAGAGGCTTCGGCGCGTTCCCACTTAGAAACTGCCTGCCGACTGACACCCACTTTTTCAGCAAGCTGCTCTTGAGATAGATTCTTCTCTTTCCGCAATCGCACCAACCTGTTTGCTATTTCGATATTCATTCAATCAATCCTTTCAGATATCCTTTATTACCTCCATTATATAAGGAAATCCCTTTATATACCATCACTTTTGCTTTTCATTTTCGCAACTATTGGTTGCATTTCAATTACTGCAAAAAATCAGATCCTTGCAAAACGTTCCATTGCGTGGCGGCTTCATCATTTACGATTTGCCTGCTATATAAAAAGAGTGTCACCGTTTACACGGACAAAAGCTTCCTGGTAAGCCGCTTTTCCTGTTTCGGCAATTGCCTGTGCGATGATACGCAAATCCGGATCGCAAATGCTTTTCATTTTTTTTATTCGGGGTTCACTTAGAGCAATATTGGATATTGACTTGTAATACACCTCAGGCGAATAGCCCTTCAGATTAAGATTGTCACCATATCTGTCCTTTAGCCTGTCCGCTATCAAAAGCCCTTCCGGATCCATATCGCCCGAATAGAAAAGCTTTGCGCCATTGTTCACAGCCATATCCAGTAGCACATACACTGCCAGGTTCGGCTGCCCGAAAGTACATACAAGGGCTGTCCGCTTTTCCCGGCAGGGCTCGGACAACAGGCTGAATATGGACGGGTTTTCTACAACAAGCACCCGGCCATTGGGTGCGGTTAACTTGTTAACCTGGCTTAAGGCTGCAAGTGGTATGGAAATGGGCTGCCACTTTTTACTGAAGCCGGACCATCCCCCATGGGGCTCGCCATCGGCACATGCCTCAAACCCACAACATAATACCTGATTGGACAGATCATCTATCATCAGCCCCGCATGATAATACATCTCTGCTTTTTCTTCAGGTGAATCCGCAACATTTCTTGAAAAAAGCCATGCAATTGCGTATTGCAGCAGACGGCCGGCTCTTGTATTGATATCAAAAGCGTGGGGATCCTTTGTCATCTCCGCTGCAAAAACAGGAAGGGATTTGTATTTATTATTCTGGAACGGTAGATGGACTATTGCTTTGCAAACTGCCTTCAGTTCTTTTTGAAGCAAGGCCGGTGATTCGTTATAGCCTCCAATGATAGTCATATAGGCGTTGTTCTTCCTAGTATATACATCAAGCAGCCATTCTTCGGCTTTTGTGCCCTCAAACTCCAGGGCAATATGAATGAAAAAATCATTTTTTAAGATTTCACTGCAAAGTTCTTTGTCTTTTTTGAAAATAACGGGACTGTTAAAGTACATCTCCAACAGTTCTGGTATCAGTACGCTCTGGAAACGTGAGCTTTCAAGGGACTTTCGAAAATCCTGCAGGCTAATGCGTGCTTCGGTATTCTTTGTAAAATCCTTCCGGAAAAAGGCTGTAAAAGCCTCTCTTTCCTCGTCATTCAGTTCTTCAAGCCGAACAGTGCCGCCGATTCTCCCCAGTGATTCAATCTTTTCTTTCATCAGCAAAAGAAGCCGGTGAAATGCCTTATTCTGATGGAAATAATCAACACATTCAATCAGTGTGTTCCGTTCCATACCACCTCTCCTTTCAGGCAGTTTCCTGTTCTGTCATCAGGCTGCGTACCTTTCCATTCCAATGATACCTTATGACGGTTACAAAATCTGCGTTGTTGGGCCTTAAAAGCTCACAGATGGAAAGTGACGGTACTGTCTCATAGTCTCCCCACAGGTTCTGGGAATTGATGATAAAGTTCAGCTTCAGTTCCTCAAGCAAGCGGAACATGTCCAGAATATTTTTATCGTCCACACCTGCAAAGGCTTCATCCAGTGATATCATTCTCGGGCAGTCTTTCCGGGCGTTTTCATAACGGGCATAAACTGCAGAAAACAGCGGAGCATACATCGCCATTGCCTTTTCTCCTCCGCTGAAAATAAAGAAGGCATTGTTTGTCAATTCCCGCCTGTTTTCTCCAGTCTTCTTGTAGTAAAGCTGGAATTCAAACCATTTGCGGTAATCCAGAATTTCCTTCATGATCAGATGAAAATTCTGCTTCTGTCCTTCATTATTCATGCGTATTCCGGCCAGCTTTATCTTTGACCGAAAATGGTCGGTCAGAGACATCATCCTGCTTTCATCCAGCAAAGCTGCATCCGCTTTTAAAAGTTCCACCAGCTCGCGGGTTCCCATCTGTTCTTCATTCTCTGCGACTTTGCTTTTCCAAGAAAGGCTGAAGGACAACCCGCTGGAGGTATTCATCGCCTGCATCAGCGCATTGATTTTTTCCACCCACCGTTCACTGTGATAAATCCGTGCTCTTATTTTCTTACCCACGGTGTTGATCAGGATATCCTCAAACAAGTGTCGGTCTTCTTCCCGAAGAAGCTTCTCATTCTGGTCAATGGATTGATCGATATATTCAGTCAGCGTGTAAAAGCCCGCTTCCCTGCCCTCCAGCCTCGCACTCAGATCCAACCGTCGCCGGTTTTCCGCTAATCGGCGGATCTCCAGATTATCGTATTGCGTTTGCCCCTCCTCAAACAGGTATTGCAGAGATATATTATATTCCAGAAGAAATTGCTGATTGTTGTTATATGTTTCCAGCAGTCTGGACACATAATCCTCCCGGGTTTTCTGTTCATTGTCATACTGTCTCAGTTCTTTTATAACCTTTTTGCAGTTCTTCCGGGAATCGCTGCTGCCTTCGCTATCCTTTATCACATATCCCAACCCATATTCCTGTACAAAGGTTTGCTCTGCAAAACGATTCAGTTTATCCTTTTCAAAAATCTCCTGACGTACTTGTTCCAGCTCCTGAATACGGTTTTCCAGCCTGATTTCCAACTGTCCGCATAATACAGCGTTTTCTGGTATCAGCGTATCAGTCAGTTCCCTGAACCGTTGTATGCATTGCCTTATCTCGATTTCAATTTCTTCGTGGCCTAATTCCTTCAGCATGTTTTCATAATTTACCTTCTGCGCAGTCAGGTTTTCCTGCCTTCGCCGGTAATTGCCCAGATCATACAGGATGTCGTCCAAGTCCTGCAGCAACTCTTCCCGCTGCTCCTTTAACAGTTTGATATGATTCAGTGTATTGATATAACCGTTATGGACATTGATCAGATCCCCCAGCATCCCCTGATATTTGTCCATGCTCTCTTCTGCTTCACGATAATCCTTTATTTCCAGCGGTATCTCGCATTTCCCTGCTGTTTCAACAACCTGCTTCCTTGCCTCCTTCAGCCTGTTGAACGAGGCTTCGGTTTTTTGTTCTTGTTCTTCCATATCCTTGATGCAGCTTTCCAAGCGGTATTCATCTTCTTTAACCATCTTCCACGAAGCTTTCAGATCATCCTCTTTTGGAAAAGCTTCCATTTCCCGCCTCAGTGTTTCCAACTTCTTCATAATATCATCAAGCTGTGCCTTTATACCATCCATTTCTTCTTCAACAAGTGACAGTTCCGCCTCAAGACGGCGGATATTCTCAAGCCTGAACTGTTTCCGGGCCTCAGCCCCGATAAACCTGGGAACCTCCAAACCGGATGCGTTTCCCTCAATCAGGCCAATACGGTAATGTCCGCTCTCATCCACATAGGTTTTTCCGATATTCGGATCCAACATGATGGTTTTTAACACATTGTCGATATCTTCGCTACTTACTCCAGCTTCGTTTCCAGGCGCAGGCTTTAACAGCTCTGATAGCGCATGGGCCATAAACTGCGGCTCCGGCATGAGGTACTTGTCCGCCGAACCGGTCTCTGATTGAAAGAGCCTGTCATGGTATTGGGGCGGAACAATCAGGGCATCCAATATCCCCATATCCCTGAGTGCCTCCTCCAACCTGCCCCTGGCTTGTTCCGGCACGCCATCGTTAAAATCCACTGCCATATAGAAGGGAATATGAGGAATCCCGTTTTCCTTCAAAAACTCACGGTTTTTCACGACCTTCGGCTCTCTGTCCGGCTCAGGCTCTCTTTTGCTTTTCCATGTTTCAAGCTCAGAACTGATTCCGGCCTTTTTCTCTTCAAGCATCGCCAATTCATAATTAATTGTGCGTTTGATATCCTCCATGCCACCTTCAGTCTCCCTGAATGCAGCATGCGCATGGGCAGAGATTTCGTTATACCCGGTTTCCCTGCCATATTGCTGTACATCTCTCACCAATGGCTGCATATGTTTTCCAAGCTTTAAAAATGTATTGTCTGTATTCCATTTGTATACCGTTTCTATATACTCTTCCCGAGTCTCCAAAAATAGGTTTTCACAACGCTCAAGGCTCCTTTCTGCGCTTTCCTTCGCTTTTCTTGCATCATCCAGTTTTTTCATGTTGTCATCGTAGTCGCTCATGCAGCGCTGTTCGGTTTCAAGAGCCTTTAGCGTGCTTCTTATTTTTTCCCGGTATAAGCGGGTCTGTTCCTTTATATAGTCAAAGCGATACGGCTCATCCGGCTTAGCCTTCAGTTCTGCGGACATGAAGCCCTGTTCGTGGAAAAATACATCATACGCCCTTTCATCCATAGCCTCCAGCTGCCTATGGATGTCCTGTTCTTCCTGCGAAAGCTTATCCTGCTGGTGTTTCAGGCTTTCCTCGTTTTTTCGAACCGTTTCATCCTTCTTGTCTTTCGCCTCTTCCTTTTGCTCCACTTGTTTGTTTAGCCCTTCCAATTCATTGAGAACCCTGTCCAGTTCTTTTCTGGCTTTATAGCTGTCGTGTTGCTCCAGCTGCTCTTTCTTATGCTCCAGAGCGTCCTTTTCGTTTGCATAACGAATCTTATTCTCTTCGGCCTGCTTTTTGTTGTCCTCCAGTTCATGAATATCCTGTTCCAGCCGTCTGGCTTTTTTATTCGCATCGTCCAGTTGTTTTTGGCTGTTATCGAATGCCTTTGCCTTGCCAAACAGAATATACTCATTGTAGCGGTCATATTCTCTCATGACCTTTGCTGCCGCTTCCCTGCTCTTTTTCAGCATTTCAAGCTGCTCTGCTATGGTATCCATGTTTTCGATGGCCTCAGACATGGGGCGCAGATCCTCATCGGTAAGCGGCTGAAGGGAATTTTCCATGATCTCATATATAACACTGGGTTTAAACTCTTTTGACAGCTTCGGTGTGCGAAGCTGAATCAAGAGCTTGATCATCTCATCATATTCTTCCAGGGTTTCATAACCGAACAAGAGCTTATTAACCATTTCCATATATTCCTTCTGTGATTCGGTCACTTCTCCGCCGGTTTCGATGCGATTTCTCAACTCATTCTTCGTAAGAGGTATTTTTTCTCCGATGTCTTTGTAAAGCTGAAAGTCGATACCGATTCGTCTTCCGTCGGTGATGGAAAAACCCCAGAATTGCATAGGCTTATTCCGTCTGGCTCTAAGCCCCATCCCTATCGTCAGATAATTGCCTGCGTTTTCCTTCTTGAATTCCATAAACAGATAGCCCGTGTTCTCATCCCGCTCCCGGTCTTCTTCGGTAAGCAGATAGTTTTCCAGCCTTCTAGCCCTGGAACCAAAAGGATCCAGCCTTTCAGGGCTTTTATTGCCGTCCAGCAACAACGGTATGAAACTCTGCATGGTGACCGATTTCCCCGAACCATTCGAACCGCGAAGCAAGAGTCTGCCGCCGCTGAAATTAAATTCTTCCTCGTCATAATACCAAAAATTGATAAGACCAATCCTATTGATAACCCATTTATCGGTCATATAACCTGTTTCCATGCTTCCTCCTACGGGTTTATTCCTATTTTTTGTTCAAACTCTTTCGGATACCTGCCGTAAAGCTTACCGCACATCGGCAGCATCCTGATCTCTGATGCCTCACGGCGCCATTCAACCATGCCATAATCCCGCATTATTGCAAGAACTTCCCGTCTTAATCCGGACAAACTCATTTCCCGGTATTCCTTGCTCCAGCCCTGTGCATACACCTTTCGTAGTTTCTCAAGCCAACCGTCAAATCTTCCGCCGGAAACCAGGATGGTTTCATCGGCATCGGGGATGATTTCACCGTCATCCACCATGCTGCGTATCATCCGGTTCATCTGCAGAACAATATCGCTTAGACTGTTATTCGCCGGAAAGGAACCCTTATAGTACGGCCCTTCGGGAACAATCACAAAAGCGCAGTTTTTATGCACATGCAAATCGTAAGCCAAAGTTTCAACCATATCCTTTTGTATCATATTGCGGTAATTCTTAATATACTGCCAATCAGGATCGTCAGAGCCTTCCGAATATATGGCCGGCGACATCAAAAGCCGACGATAAACCCTGTTTCTCCGAACCTTCCCTCGATCCTTCTCCACATCCATCCATTCCCCGTTATGAATGTCCTGCCATGACGAATAATCCGTGAGGCTGCCGGTGAAAACCCGCATGAAATAGCGGGATATACCGGTGCTTTCGTAGAGAACATCCGCATCGATACTATTGATAAAACGGCTTTCATTCCCATCGTTGACCAACAACAAGTTCATATCCCGTACAAATTTCAAAACCTTCACAAGGGAGCGTCTTTGGTTGTATATCGTCCAGTCTACAGCCGTTTCCAACTGCCACGCAGACTGGATATAGTCTGTGATTTCCGATAGAATAAACTGTTCGCCCTGGCTTTTGTCCTCTAAAAAAGCCAGCACATAGCATAGGAAAGCATAATCCAGCGGCTGATCAAAATCCTGTATGCCCATCCACGGTTCGGGCTTTCCCGGTATTTTCTCCAACTTGATTAAAATTGGATTTACGATAAGCCTGTAACCAACCTTATCCAGAAGGAAGGCTTCATATTCCTGTATGGAATCCTTCACCTGGTAGTATAAATCCCTGTCTTTGGATTTTAGAATCCAGTAATTTTCCAACAAAATCTCAAGCGTGTTCATATTCTTCCTTCCTACTGCGGGTCCTCTGTTATTATCAGTTTATAGGCAGGCATGTCCAGTTCGCCGTCATGGCAACGCAGAACACAGCGTTTATTACTCGTGGGCTGAATAACGGTAACCACATGTCCTGTGTTTGTTTTTACTTTATGATCCGATGCAATACAAGCCTTGGCGATCCAGGAAAGCAGCATTGTGCGTATATGAGGTGGGATGACAGGCAATGCTGATATGTCAATTTCATTGTTCTGAATGTATCCGTTCATGGCTTCCTGCTCCTCCCGGGCACGTCGGACATATTCACGGTACTGCTTTTCCTTTTCAGCTTTCCTGCTCCTGATCGGACTTCTTTGCATTTTTTCTCGATAGATACGAACCTTTGGTCGAAGCGTAAGCTCAAAGGCCGGTTCGTCATAAACTCCGCTTTGAATACTATCCGTGCTCCTTAGAAAATCTCCTTGGATATGCCTTGTCCGAAAGATTCCGAATACGACCGAGGATAGCTTGTGGGCTTCATCCATGTCTCCGCTTTTCATAAACATTTCAGCCAGGCGCTTATACTCTTCCTTCCGGTTCGAAGCACTTGTCCGGCTTTCAACAATTTGTGCCGCATACCGTGTGATCTTTCGAATGATCTCGTTGGTAATCTCAAAAAGCCTGACCACTTCGCTTTCCCTGTTCCCGTCCCCCAGAAACCATGTACTGAAGCTTTTCCATTTACCGTATATATTGTCCTCAAGCTGTTTCTGATCAAGCTGCATATCCATGCGCGGTATGGATAGTTCATATTCAACAGCCAGATCCAAAACCCTGTTAATGACCGTTCGATCCAGCTGCTTTAATTCTTTTTCGATAACGCCTGCAACCCTTTGAAGTTCTTTCACAAATTCACGTAAATATTCCACCAGCTTGTCCTTGTAAACAAGAAAGGCCTTTGTTCGCATTATCTCTTCAGCCTTCAGGCTGTGGAACGTGCTCATATAGTCCTGATAATTCTGGTTTAACCGCCGGAAATCGTTGTTCAGATCGCGCCACCACGGACCTGCGGTTTTATGATCCTCTTCAGCCAGAGCTTTCATTTTCCGGATGGCCTGAAGCAGCTTTTCAAATAGCGTTGATTCCAAAGAAGCGCCTTCAATATGCAGATTTTCAAGCCGTATCGTAAGCCTTTCAATTTCAACAGAGTATTCCGACAGCCTGTAGCGGAATTGCTTGTTTTTGAATTCTTCCACCGTGGTAACCTTTGATGTGTCCTGTACAGGCACAAGATTCCCCCATGCAACCAGTGTATCCAAATCCTGCCTGCACTGGTCGATGGTATATTCTCGGAAAGCTTCATGCTTAATAAGCTCTGCATGCACTTCTTCCTTGTACATCCAGTAATTGATCTTTTCGTACTGATCAAAAAAATACCTGAGAATGGGCCTGTAACGATAACAGTTTTCTGCAGAAAGGTATTTGGTTTCATTAACGGGCTTTAAAAGCCCGTGGGTAATCTCCATTTATTCAGTGGCTCCTTCATCAGTATTAAGTTTCTTTTCGGATTATTTCCTCAATCGATACTATTTAGCAAAATGTGAGGAAAAATCAGCCCTACATTTATATCTTTCTCTCAATAAAATCCGCAATGACGTCTATCAGTTCGGGGCTCCAGAAGGAATGCTCATGTGGAGCGTTCTTAACCCGGATCATTTCCGCATCATATCCGCCATCCAGCAAGGCATTGTACATGTTCACGCTTTCATCATAAGGAACAAGCATATCCGCATCACCGTGGAGCAGGAGGATCGGAGGATATTCCCTGTTTTTCTTCAGGATCAGGATGGGGCTAAGATCTTCTATCAGCTCCATATGATCCGACAGTTTTCCGCCGGCAAGTCCCTCAAACAAGGATGGTTCGTCACTCTCTGCAACTATTTTTGCAAGGCGCACCAAATTCGTAGGGCCGAAGCATGCTACAGCAACCTTAACACTGTCTGAATGCTCTGCATACTCTTCGGTTTTGTACCTGGGATCATCCCCTGTCAGCGCAACAAGTAGCGCTGTGTTACCACCGGAGGATGTTCCCCAAAAACAGATACGATTTGGATCGATATTGTATTCGTCTGCATTTTTCCGCAGGAACCGGATTGCTGTTTTTGCATCCTGCAAAAACGCAGGAGCAGGGTATCCATCTTGGTAATTTCGGTGGGTAATCGTAGCCACAACATATCCCTTCCGTGCAAACTCAGCCAGCTGTGGAATTTCATAGTTTACATCAGGAAAAGTCCATGCGCTGCCCTGAAGAAATACGATCAAAGGCCTTTTCTGCTTAACCGGATTATCCTGATCCTCCCATGGTTTTATCATCTGCATTTTAAGCTCCACCCCGCCTGCATTGGAAAAAACCACATCAGGTACAAAGGCAGCCATCCCCTTTAAGGCAGGGTTATAATTAAGTGTTTTAATTTTGCGCTTCATCATAACTTCTCCTCCCGATAAACCATGCTTATACACGATAACTTGAGCGATCATACCCTGTTCTGCCCTCAACCCACCATCGTAATCTTACATTACATTTTTTTGTTTCTTTCCCTATGGTGTGATGCATCAGGCAATATCTTCACATTATTTTATCACAAAAAAGCTACCTCAGGTATTCAAAATATTTCAAAAATAAGAATTGTACTTCGGTGAGCCACAGATGGCGTGAGTTAACCACCCGTTTGAACAGGGAGACTTACCGTTTTCAGCCTGCCACTATCCTGTGCACTCTTTTAAGCAGTACCTTCAGCATGGCCACCAGCGGAACACCAAACAAAAGGCCCCACACGCCAAACATTTTGCCTCCGACGATAACGGCCAGCATCGTTACAACAGGGTGTAGCCTCAGTTTGCCTTCCATTATTCTCGGAGACAGGTAAATATTATCCAACTGTTGAACAACAAAAAAAACAGCCGCGGTCCATAAGGCTTTCCATGGCGATATCGTCAGGGCAACAGCGAGGGCTGGAATCGCGCCGATATAGGGCCCGAAGTAAGGAATAATATTGGACATCCCCCCAATAAAGCCCAATAGCGTTGCGTAAGGCATTCCTATTAAATAAAGACCTAAGGTTTCGATAATGGAAATGATAATGGCAATTAAAACCTGACCCTGTATAAATCGCAGGACGACCCGGTGAATGTCTCTGAAAAAGCATACCATTTCCCCCCGGATGGATTTGGGAAAGAAATACTTAAGACCGCTAACAAGTTGTTCTTTATCCTTTAAAATATAAAATGACAAAATCCATCCCAACAATACATCCAATACGAAAGATATCGTCCCCGGCAGTGAAGTTATGAAATTGTACATCGCCCGTGTCAGACTGTCTTGGATTTTTATCAGGCTATTATCCACTTCTTTCAGGATTTCCGGTTGCCAGCTTGATGGAATGTTTCCTTTTATGAATATTTCAACTTTTTTAAAAGCTTCATCAAACATTCCGGGCAGGACGGCTGTCAGCTCTTTGATATTGTCTACAAAAATCGGAATGATCATAAGCAAAACCACTGAAATAATGATCATGCTTAAAATAAACGAAGTCAGAATGCTGATGGTTCTGGAAACTTTTAGCCTGTCAAGGGTTTCAACCAATGGCAGGAGGATATAGGCAATTATGATTCCGAACCCAAGAGGATGTAACGCCTGAAAAAATTGTTTTCCATATTTTATAACAAAAAAAATCAACCCTGCACAGAGGGCTGTTAATATACCTATCCGAATCCACTGACCTGCCTTCACCAGGCACCTCCAATAATCCTCACGGGTATGTACCTTTTCTCAATCCCAAATATATTGGTATGCTTATTGAGAAAAGGTTCAAAAGGGAAGATTTAACGATTAATGCATTATGTCGATGATATCCGACACAAGGCGTCTGGATTTTTTGTACATGCTTTTTCCCATGCGCAACATACGCTTCCTCGTTCGATTTATATCGATATCATGATTCATTATCATTGACATCGTCGCTCCTACAATACCGCCAATCAACATCCCACTTGAAAATTTGTTTCTCATGTCTATAGCCTCCTTTGTTTGCCACGTAATCCGGTTAATTCCTTATAGTTCCTTTTAGTTCCCTTTATCATCTCATCTATTTCAGCCATTGCCTCAGTCCTTTGTTCAGGCCTGTTATTTCTTCCCGGGTTTCTTTATCGATGGTGATGAATTCCCTTGAAAATTCCACCTGGTATAAAACTGGCATTCTTTTTCTTCCAATCCACATGTCTTCAACAAAACTGCCGGAAAAAATCATATCCCGTACAAATCCATTGGATGGATCAAACCCGAAATCTGCCACACGCCCAATCCACTCCCCTTTATCGTCCTGAATCGTTTTCTTGAGGAAATCTTCACAGAACATATACTGTTTTCCATCAGCCTTGGTCAGTGTTTTCAGTTCCATCGATCCCTTCAAATCGATCCTGTCCCGCTTCATTGTCTCAATTTGGCTGTAAGGAAAGTACCTGTACCGGATATCGCGATTTCTTCTTTCCAACAAGAAACCTGCAATGATCTTCTCTTCTGGATGAAGCATGAGGTTTTCAACATTCCCGATATTTTTATCGTTCCTATAAACCGATGCACCCAAAATCTCGGACCAATAAAGCATGTTGGCTCCCTTAAAATGCACTATTCCTTGCGTCGCTACAGTCTTATTATTTCAGAATTCAAAAAAAGAATGCGCCATTTTTAATTTGACTAAAATTACATATTCCATTAAAATTGACGTTGTGGTTTATGGTAACTGAGAGGCAACAGCAACTGGATTGACTTGGCTTCTCATCTTATTTACAAGGGGGATCTTGAATGGTCGAGCGTTTTTTCAACGAACTTGGATTGGATATCCGGTCGATACTACTTCCCAGGAAGGGAACTGACATGCAGAAATGGGCCGTTGTGGCCTGCGATCAATATACTTCTGAACCGGAATATTGGCATAATACCGATGAATTTGTAGGCAATGCTCCATCTACATTGCATTTAATCTTCCCCGAGGTTTATCTGGAGCGGGAGACAGACGAGGAAAAACAGCAAAGAATTAATAACATCAATCAGGCCATGTGTGACTACCTGGAAGAAGGAACCTTTTATGAACTGAATAATACCATGGTCTACGTTGAAAGAACAACGCGCAGTGGAAAAACCAGGAAAGGACTGGTTTGTGCTGTTGACCTTGAACAATATGATTTTACACAAGGATCGCAAAGCTTGATCCGTGCCACCGAAGGAACCATCTTGGACAGGCTGCCACCACGGATCCGCATTCGTGAGAATGCATGCCTTGAGCTTCCCCATATCATGCTGCTCATTGACGATCCCGATGCAAAGGTTATCGAGCCTCTTGCCCTGTATAAAGAAAAAATGAACAGGCTTTATTCCTTTGACCTGATGATGAATTCTGGCCGAATCGAAGGCTACCAGGTAAATGATGTGAAAATACTGGAGGAAATCTTCCAGAGCCTGATCTACCTGAAATCGAATAAAACCTTCTCCCAAAAATACGATGTGGATCCATCGATGAATCCGTTGCTATTTGCAGTCGGTGACGGGAACCATTCTCTGGCAACCGCAAAATCCTGCTGGGAACGGTTAAAGCTTTCACTCTCAAAGGTTGATAGTGAAAACCATCCCGCGCGTTTTGCATTGGTGGAACTGGTCAATGTTCACGATGAAGGGCTTGATTTTGAACCCATTCACCGTTTGCTTTTCCATGTGGACAGCGCAAGACTGCTATCTGCTTTTGTAAAGTTTTATGCTGAACAAGGAATTCAATGCGGTTACGAGTATATCACAAATTTCACCGAAGTTCCTGCCAACTCTTCGGAACGCCACATCATTACGTTTGTTCATGGAGATAAAACAGGTTATCTGTGGGCGGACAAACCTTGCTTCAACCTGGACGTGGCTACTCTTCAGCATTTCCTCGATGATTATCTGAAAAGTAACCCAACCATTGAAATTGATTATGTACATGGCGAAGATGTTATTGAAAAGCTGGGCAGACAAGAAGCAAATATGGGATTTATCCTATCACCAATGGAAAAGAAGGATCTGTTTAAAACTGTCATTTTGGACGGCACTCTTCCGAGGAAGACCTTCTCAATGGGCGATGCCGAAGACAAGCGATTCTATTTGGAATGCAGAAGCCTCCGCTGAAATTTGTCATGAGAAAAGAGCCAGGAAACAATTCCCTGGCTCTTTTTTATCGACGCTCGTTTGTAACCGACACTCGTTTGGCTGAAGCAGAACAACCTGCCGTTTCTATCTTTCTATTCAGAATATTCAAAGTAGTCAAAGTCAGCATATTTTTCACGTGTATGGCTGTCTTGTGCAAAAACACCAACAAAAGTACCCGTAAACTCACCAAAACAGCTGGCTTCATCCGATAGCGTGGTCAGATCAAATGCAGGTCCCAGATCTGTGAATTCTTTGCCATCGGTACTATATGAAAACTGCAGACGATCCTCTTTAGCCTGCGCCCTAAGATATATCGGGGCATCCTTATCCACCACCGCATAGGCATTGTCACCATCCACATAGGTTTTGTTTACAAGCCCATTAACAGTCACAATATTGCTTTGGAGCTCCTCACTGTAGGTTTTAACAATGCAGTAATAATTAGAGGATTCATAGTAGAATGTAAGCCCGGCAAGGTGCAGATACGAGTCTGCTGAAAACTCCATTTTGGTCGTTACTGTCGCATGAAGAGAAGTCAGCCGCCTGGCTATCAGGCTGGGATGATGGTTGCTGGTCAGAGACTCCCTACCACGCAGGCGCAAATGCCCTGGGCGCGCCGTCAGATTTGCCCAGTCTGGAGTTATCTCATTGCGAGGTGTGCAAAAATGCAGGTCTAAAGTCGGGCTATCAAAATCACAGCGAGGATTTTCTTTTGGAAACGGGTGGGCAGGCAGACGAGGAGCAGGTACCGTATCTTTGGCGATATTGGTACCATCCGCCATACGCAGCCAACCATCATCCGTCCACTCTACTTTCTGAATTGCGGTTTCACGACCAAGAACACACCTCATTTGGGGCAGTACGGGCCTGCCACATAAATGAGCGACGTACCATTCACCCGTTTGTGTTTCTACCAACGACCCATGTCCAGCTTTCTGAAGAATCACGTCAGGATTATATAAATCCGTCATGGCGTAGTTTATTTCTGGACGCATGGTAAACTCTTGCGTACATGAATTAATGACCGGGTTATTCGGGTCGCTTTCATATGGGCCTGTAATCTCTTTACTTCGAAGCATGGCCACACAATGACCGTAACCTGTTCCCCCTTCAGCCGTCATAAGATAATACCAACCGTTACGCTTATAAATATGCGGTGCTTCGGTAAACCCACGTTTAGTGGCACCATAGGTAAGTCGTACGGGACTGCCAATCAGTTTCCTTTGATGTGGGCAATACTCCTGTAAGACAATTGGCCGCATCATCTGGTGTCCGGGGCGAAAATCACGTTCTTGGTTCATAACCCATTTTCTACCGTCATCATCATGAAACAGGGAGGGATCAAAACCACTGGAATTGATATATACGGGATCGCTCCACGGCCCATGTATGCTGTCTGACCATATAAGAAAGTTATCTACATCAAATTGCAATTCATTTGAGTTGTATACATTGGAATAAATTAAATAGAAACGCTTTTCAGCTTCACAATAGCTTAAGCATGGCGCCCAAACGCCTTTTGAAGGCGGCAGACAGGTTAGATCGATAAGCTTTTTCGTTTTCAATGCATAATCCACCAATTTCCAGTGAACAAGGTCCTTCGAGTGGTAAATTGGAATTCCAGGAAACCATTCGAAGGATGATGTGGCAATATAATAATCATCGCCAACCCGGATGATTGCTGGATCGGGATTAAAACCCGGAAGTACTGGATTGCGTATCATGTTCATTCTCCTTTATTATGTATTTTTACCCGGCAAACTTGCAGGTCATCCTAAATTAAGGGACAAACATTATCGATGCTGGTCGCTCATCATTGTCTTTTTTCCTGAGTAAACGTCAGGATATCCTTACACTCCAGCCGATTATAGCATTTCTGCCGCCTTTTTTCAAACCTTACGGCTTTAATTCCTTTACAGTAACGAGTATATTGAGCAAGCCACCAGACATACTTTGCCTACTAAGGACCATTACTGAAACCTCGGTTCCTACTTTCTTTTCGCTAACCTTCGGGTTAACAACTTAAGTCCATTAAGGATTAATACTGCAGTAACGGCAAGCCCACCCGCAAAATCTGCAAACCTGGCCACGTTTCCTGTTAGCAGCATGACTGCAGCAAGTGCACAGCAAACGCAACCGTCCACAACCGTTTTCGTGCGGTATAAAGCCCTTTGCGCTTTTATGACATCATTCGGTGTTTTTTTGTTGACTACCGTATAGTTCATTGCAAGAATACCGTTACTGATGACGCCCAGAGCTGCGATGATTAATGCAGGAGTTACATTTCCCTTTTCGGCCGGATGGATAAGGCCAATAACGGCCAGACACCCCATAGCTACACCGGATACAATCATTGCGATACCCACAACCATATCAACACGGTCCTCTAGCCGGACGCGCTTTTCATCGTCTTTCGGGAGGTCTGACGTTGTACGAAAGACACACCAGGAAATAATGGTTGCCGCAAGTTCAACAGTGCGTCGCACAAAATCAGCTATTTGTGTGGTGGAACTTCCCACAAGCAAGCCCAGACCCAAAACCAATGGGCCAGGTGCGCTGAGTAATACGGAGGCAAGAAGTGTTCTGCTACCACGTTTATTGCTTACATCCATACCGGTGTTATACCTCCAAACGCCCATAATATCACAGACAAAACAACAAGTGCCGCAAGGGGGCAGGTAATTGTATCTGCACCATTGCGGGTGTATAGTTCGACTATGGAAGCAACAACAGCCGCTGCCCCCGCTGCAATGAGACTGATATACCAAGGTGTTTCACCTTTGACAAACAATACAATCGCACAGGCAACGAATGCTACCAGTGCCATGGCAACGCTGCCTTCAACTGATTTCACACCTTCGATTAGGCGCCCCCGAAGTTTGCGTTTGCCAAATCGTTTGCCTACCAATGCTGCTGCCGCATCACCGAACCCCCAGGTGAACAAGCTTGCCAAAGCAAGATATCGTGAATTGAACAGACCCCAGCCCACCGTTAATACAATACTAAAAGCCGTGAATATTTGAATCATACTCCATTTCACTTCATTGGGCTTTCGTTGAACAAGCAACGTCGAATATCCCTTAAGCCTTTCGGCGAAGTGGAGAACTGGGAATATGATAATGATGAGGATTAGGCAGGCTATTACAGCATGCCACCAAAACTTGAAGGCATACAGAAACACAAATATGGAAAAAAGCGCCCCCATATGAAGCGTCTTTCGAAACTTTTCACTCTTTGTAGAAAACAGCTTTCGTATGGGAATGATTATGCCAATAAACACTACAAAATATAGAATAACCATTCCAAAGCCATACAGAAACCGGGACACGATATCCCCCCCAAATTACATCTGCTGGTTGTCGTGCGTCATGGTTTATCACCACATTTATCATACCACAGAATTGGTACGCTTACCCAAGATTTCGACAATAATTTCAGTGATGTGCAGGATTGAACAGCAAAAAGGGCTTCACTATGCGCTCAGGGCGCAAGAAGCCCTTGAAGGTTTATTCGATGGCGTTGCTTCACATACATAAAATTTTTCTTATTTTATGCATCTCTCTGCCTGATCATATTTCTTTTAATCTTTCCGCTGATGGTCTTGGGAAGTTCCTCGACAAATTCCACCACCCGTGGATACTTATAGGGTGCGGTAACCTTTTTGACATGGGCCTGCAACTGCTTAACAAGCTCATCGCTACCTTGATACCCCTTTGCCAAGACCACGGTGGCCTTAACCACCTGGCCCCTGATTTCATCGGGTACTGCAGTAACCGCACATTCCAATACAGCGGGGTGCGCGATCAAAGCACTTTCAACTTCAAAAGGACCAATGCGATATCCCGAGCATTTAATTACATCGTCCGACCTGCCAACAAACCAATAGTAACCGGCCTCATCGCGCCAGGCGACATCACCGGTGTGATAAGTGCCGTCACGCCAGACTTTTGCTGTGGCTTCCTCATCACGGTAATACCCTTTAAAAAGCCCTGGCGGCAAGCGATGATCCAGATTTTTAATGACGATGTTTCCCTCGGAGCCGGCAGGGCATGAACGGCCATTCTCACCTACAATATCAATATCATATAGCGGGGATGGTCTCCCCATAGAGCCTATCTTGGGTGTGTTCCATTCAAAATTGGCACAGATTACCGTGGTTTCACTCTGTCCGAACCCTTCAAGAATATTCAGTCCGGTTGCTCTCTTAAATTGGTAGTACACTTCGGGATTTAACGGTTCTCCAGCGGTAAATGCTTTTTTTATACTGGACAGATCATACTTCGATAAGTCCTCTTTAATCAGAAACCGATAGATGGTTGGCGGTGCACAAAATGAAGTGATTTGGTATTTCTCCATGACCTTTAGCAAATGATCCGGAACAAACCGTTCCATGTCATACACAAAGATAGCAGCCCCGCATATCCACTGCCCATATAGTTTCCCCCATCCGCATTTGGCCCATCCTGAATCGGAAACGGTCAGATGGAGGTCTTCCTCTCTCAACTGTTGCCAATAATGAGCCGTAACAATATGTCCAAGGGGATGATAAAAATCATGAACTACGATTTTAGGCATACCCGTTGTGCCGGAAGTAAAATACATCAGCATGATATCCTCGCCTCCGGCCGCATCACATCCGGTGGGTCTTACCCATTTCTCGCAAGCCTTTTCAAGTTCGGTATCAAAATCCAGCCACCCTTCCCTGCATCCTCCCACCAATGCTTTACATTTTACAGTAGGAGACTGAACCATAGCTTGCTCAACGTTGGTTGCGATTGGTTCCTCTGCTACCGATACAATCATTTTTACCGAAGCTGCTTGATTGCGATAGATAATATCCTTCGCTGTCAATTGAATGGTAGCCGGTATGGAAATGGCGCCCAGCTTTTCAAGCGCCAGTGTGCAGACCCAGTATTGCCAACATCTTTTCAGAAGCGTCATCACAACATCGCCTTTTTGAATGCCCTGTGTTTTAAAAAAGTTGGCTGCTTTATCGCTCAACCGCTTCAATTCCTGAAAGCAGATAATCTTCTCTTCACCCGCGTCATTACACCAGACCATCGCGATTTTATCAGGTGCTTCACTAGCCCAGGCATCCATCACATCATATGCAAAATTAAAATCTTCCGGTGCGTTCACCTGATAGTTGGCCTTAAAATCTTCATAGGAATCAAATTTTGTTCTTGGTAAAAATCTCTCAATCATTCGTTGCATATCTCCTCTTCTGCCCTGTGAATCTGGCATAAGCCTTCATGATATATCGTGAAATATAACCGTCAAAAATTTACCGGCAGCATCATCCATCGCCGTCTGTCCATGGGGTATTGTGGGATCAAAGTAGATCGAGTCGCCTGGTGACATCACGATTTCAGTGCCCCCCAGGATGATCTTGATACGCCCCTCCAGAACATAATTAAATTCCTGTCCACGGTGGGTTACCAACTCCATTTTCTTGTTTTCTTCAGGCTCAATGGTCACCAGCAAAGGCTCAATTTTCTTGCCTTTGAAATTAAACGCGAGACTTTGGAACTGGTATCCTTTGTACCTTTCAATCGGTGGAGCCTCCCCGTTTTTTACATAACAATAATGATGAAGGTGCGGCGTTGAACCAGTTAGCAGTTCTGTTAACTCAACATTCAATATGGCTGCTATTTTATACAGGACGCTGATGGGGATTCCCTCCTGCGCTTTTTCGTACCGCGTGTATGTTTCAATTGGTATGTTCAGTTTCTTCGCTAGAACATCACAGGGAATCTCGGATACTTCCCTGAGTTCACGAATTCTTTCAGCGATTTGGACAATACTCTCGGTCATAATGAACCCTCCTGTTTTTGGAATATTTCAATTGAATTGGCACCCTACATCCTCAGAACCCATTCCCTACACTTGTGGTACGAAGAAAATCGTCGGTTAAAGATGCCTGTATCACAAAATATCCTTTCTTTTGGGTATTCGATCCACCTGTGATAATACCATTTTTGCGGGGTTTTTGCAAAAGCATTCCGGGCTTTATTTGTGCATAATAAACTTATCCAGCCATTCATAAGCCTTGATCTTTACATCATCAGGGAAAGAATGTCCGTCTTCAAAAACAACAGAACAAAAATGCTCCTCTGCCTGAAGGCTTTGATACTTTCTTTTTGCCTGCTTTATAATTTCCTCCACGCCGTCAATGGGGAATAGACTGTCATAGTAGCCGTTACTCATCATAAATGGCCTCGGAGCGATATCGCAAACCAGATCACCGATATCACATATTTTACTTAGTCCAAACGTAAACATAGCAAAGTTATGGTTTATTTTTTCTCTGAAAATGGTCTTTAGTTGACCTATTCCACAAGAGCATACAGCTGCTTTTATGCGCTCATCAAACCATGTAAGCCATAGCGTTTCCTGCCCCCCGAGTGAATGTCCGATTGCTCCTATCCTATTGTTGTCCACATAATCCAAAGATTGCAGCAGATCAATACCACGGCTAAGATCCCAGAGATACTTTGCCTGTAAGGTACTTCCTTCACTAATATACTTGCAGAACAGAAACCGTTCATATCCCCCGTCTTGTAAATACGCGTTTTCATGCCTTTCATATTCTGTGGGCCTTCTGTCTTCAAACCCCAGGTGATCCGGGCATAATACTACATATCCCCGCAAACACAAATCCAGCCCATAATGATACATCCTGTTTTTCGTTAATCCCGCTGGTTCTGATTTTCCAAGATAAAATTCTCCACCATGCTGGTGAATCGCAATTATAGCAGGATTACTTTCATTTACGTCGGCAGGGATTAATAGCCAAGCATTTATTCTCTCCCCTTGTTCAACTGCATATTGAACAAGCTGAAGCGTATGAGTTCCTTTTTGTATTGTTTTAATTACTTCCATATCCAGAGCACATTTTTGGGGAAAATCCCCCAGGCATTTCAGTATATCATTCCTGTTTGCCAATGATTCCACCTTCCCATCTTTCCTTATATAGAATAAGCCGATATCGCTTTCACGACCGTTCTTCAGCCCTCACCAGATGCAAATCCAAAAAAATAACAACACAAAATTAATGATTTGGTGGAAGTATCAAAGTAACGCATGTTCCTTTCCCTTCTTCACTTTGTATATTTAATCCATACTCTTCACCAAAAGCATATTTAATTCTTGCATTTACGTTATACAACCCGATTCCCCGTGTTTTTGAGACTCCATTCCTATCGTTTTCGATATCGGATATCACTTTCTTTAGGATGTCTTGTGACATTCCAGGACCATCATCCGTTATGGTCAAGTAAACTTTATCATTCTGCTGGAAACTATGAATCTCTATGGTGCAGCCATCGATTGTTTTCTCAACACCATACATAACCGCATTTTCTACAATAGGTTGTAATGTAAGCTTAGGAATCGGCAGCCCCAAAAAAGCATCGGAAACATTAATTGAATATTTCAAACTGTCTTCATAACGGAGCTTCTGTACATAGAAATAATTATCTATATGTAACAGCTCATCTTTTATTGTGACTATGTCCTTAAAAGATTCCATTGAGTACCTTAACATTGAGCCAAGAGAAGAGATTGAATTGTTTATCTCTGGTATACCTTTCTCAAGAGCAAGACCACTTATTGATTGAAGTGTATTGTACAAAAAATGTGGATTGATCTGGGATTGTAAAACTTTTATTTGTATTTGCTTTTCCCGTATTTTGGATTTGTATCTCTCAATGATAAGCTCATTTATCAAAACTGCCATACTGTTATAGCTATTATACAATACCCCAATTTCATCGGATCGGTTAGTCGTTTTTATTTCAAGGTATTCAATGTTGATGTTTCGCATATAGTTGGCAAGGTTAACAATGGGACGGGAGATATTATTGGCAAGTAGTAAGGATAAAACAACCACAACAAGCGTACAAAATATGCCTAACAAAAGATTGAATCTACTGGAAGCTCTAACGGAGGCATTTAAAATTTTCATTGGAATAATTTTATATACGTTCCAGCCGGTATATTCAGAATTATCGAAAAGTACCAAATACTTATCACCATTTATTATTTTTTTGAAACTACCCGTTGGATATGTTATTTCTTTATGTATATCTCTTTGGTTTATGAAGTCAATACAAAAATCTGATAACTCTGTTGGATATACCAATGTACCATTCCCGTTTTCGATAATAATGCTTTCAAAATCATTAACACTTGCCTTTTTGTATATGCTGTCAAGCTTTTTTACGTCAACATTTATTGAAACAGTGCCAATAACATCCCTATAGGGGAAATCGGTTATGGCGAACGAGAAAGACAGCACATGTTTTGATTTGCCCAATGGATCGACCAATATATTGTTTTTATTATCTCTTGTCTTAATGTCAAACTGCGTGACATGTGTGTCCTCCACATAAATGTTCCGATACATAGCAATAGCATTTGAGTGCCATGAAGTGCTTTCTAAATCAGGGTGCTCAATGATATAGATGACAAGCTTCTGCCTGTCCAGATAGTAAAGACGGTCAGCAGAGTGGATATAAAAATAAACACTATCAATTTCCTTACCATCACTCATTAATTTCAATAAAGAGTTCTCAATATATGTAACCCCCGGGCTACCATACTCATAATTTGTATTGTGTTTCAGTATTTCCAGAAGATCTACATCACGTACAAATGAAAGAAGATTTCCACGAATTTGATTAATGTAATTGTCTAAATTATCATTTGTATTTTGCACTATTCTTAGGTTGGTATCAATAAACTGTTTTTCAACTAAATTACTTGTGTTATAGTATGATGATATTGTTATGATAAGCACCGGAATGATTGTGGATGATATTAATAGCAATAGGAGCCTGTTCCTAATGTTTTGGGAAAAAAAGTGTAAAAATCTATCTATGATACTGATGGTTTTCAAAGCTAAATTGCCTCCCAAAGTCGTTTTATCTATACATAACCATAACCTTTTATTTCTTGTTCACGTTCTGTAATTTCCGCCCAGCTTCTATGTCTGCGTTTATATAATACGAGGATACTATAAAACATATATTCCGACAACCTTTTAAATACACAACAATCCGGGGTTATGACATAAATTGCGACAGCATGTTTCTGTGTATATGGGCGTTACAGCAGGCAGCGGTAACGAAAGAGGAGTTAAAGCTATGTGGGCAGGTCAAAAAAGTTCTAATCGATCGGTTAATCTGATTCATTTTATCTTTCTCTATATTTGGTATCCTAATAGTGAAATAATATTTTAGGAGGGGTTCTATATGAAAAGGGGTATAGCTTTTGTACTAATGGCGATGCTGTTACTCAGCTTTACAGCTTGTGGAAATGGCAATGTACCTGAAGGTAATGCAGGTTCACAGCAGGTTGAAACGGTAGCACCGGAAAAAAAGGTAACTCTGAAGCTATGGCAATGGAGACAGGAAATCGTTGAATCACTGGAAGAGGTATTGGATGAATATACAAAGCAAAATCCTCACGTTACAATTCTCAGTGAACGTCCTGGAGGAAGTCAATATGAGGTAACGGTTAAGGCAATGATGGCTTCAGGAGAAAATCCTGATATTTTTGCAGTAAGAGCTTGGAGTCAAACAAAGGAGTACGCAGAAGCTGGGCAAGTATTGGAGTTCACAGATGAGCCTTTCATGTCCGTTGTCAGCGATTTTGCCAAAGAAACGGTAAACGTAAACGGAAAACTATATGGGCTTCCGATGCAGGTTGATGGCGGCGGTATTATTTACAACAAAAAGGTATTTGAGGAAGCAAATATTGATAAACTGCCTGAGACAATAACAGAACTAAGCGAGGTATGTGAAAAGCTTAAAGAAAAAGGATTTATCCCATTTGCAGCTGCTCATAAGGATTGGTGGACATTGAGAGAACTGTTCTCTTATTTACATACACAGTCGACCGATTTAATCCAATTTTCAGAAGCAATGAACATGGGGAATGAAAGCTTCAAGAACGCAAAAATGGATCAGGCCATGAAGGTTATTGATATTATCAATGACAATTGTAATGAAAAGCCTATGGACTCCGATTATAATAATGCTTGTGCGCTAATCGCTCAAGGAAAAGCTGGAATGATGGTTCAGGGTCTTTGGTCTATTCCTGTTATTGAGAAAGTGAATCCGGATTTCGATGGCGGGTTTATACCTGTACCAATTTCAGATACAGCGGGAGAAGCTCGGTTATCTGCTGATATTACTGTGGCATTCCACATTTATCCTGAATCTGAAAATATTGAAGAATCAAAAAAGCTTCTTACTTGGTTTACTCAAAAGGAAACTGCAAAACTGTTTGCTGAAAAGTGCGGTTTTCTTCCCCCATTTGAAGGCGCTGCTCCGCCCATAGGTGGTGGCTCTGTGTGGAATGATATGGTTGTACACGTGGAGAAGGGAAACGTTGTACCATTTGGTTATTCTATATGGCCTACAGGATTTGATGTTCAAGTTGGTCAACTTATGCAGGGCTATTGCATAGGGCAATACGATAGTGAGCAACTGTATAACCAGCTTGATGAAACTTGGAAATCTTTCATTAAGTAGTAAATCGTATACCGAGGATAGAAAATCTGTCCTCGGTATACTATCCACATAAACCTCTTTTTATTACCATATGTAAAGGATGTGAGACTGTTTGTACAATAACAGTAAAAAAATTCGCAATTCAATATCCTTTTATCAATTCGTACTACCGGCTTTACTGGCCTATACGCTGTTTTTTTTAATCCCATTGATTGGGGGGTTAATTTTTTCATTTACAGATTGGAACGGGATTAGTAAAGAACTAAACTTCGTTGGTCTTAAAAACTATATTAGTATCTTTACAGAGGATTCGCGGTTTGTAAGCAGTTTGATGACAACCTTAAAACTAACAATAAGCTTTGTCATTATTGTTAATGTGTTAGCGCTTTTTGTAGCAATTTTATTAGATACTGATTTAATCAAAAGTAAGAAAAGGAAACATTTTTATAGAGGTATTGTTTTTGTTCCACATTCGATAAGCTTAATTATTGTTGCATTCATCTGGCAGTTTACATTTACAAAAGTCTATAGTAATTTGGTAAATGAATTGGGTTTGACTTTTCTGGATATAAGCTGGTTTCAAAATGGTTCTACTGCACTTGTAACAGTACTTATAGCAATGATTTGGCAAAGCATCGGCTATTATATGGTTGTCTATATTGCCGGTCTGCAAACAATTGACCCTAATTTGGTAGAGGCCGCAGAACTAGATGGAGCAACTGGCATAAAAAAACTTGTTTATTTAACTCTTCCACTAATCGTGCCTTCAATGGTTGTAAATCTGTTCGTTTCGATAACAACTGGTTTTAAATCGTTTGACATTGTATTTCAAATGACATTGGGAGGACCTAATAATGCAACAAATGTTGTAGCCTTAAATATATACCAGGAAGCGTTTTTGACACAGAAACTGGGTTATGGCTCAGCAAAAGCGATTATATTGTGTATCGTGGTGATCATATTAACATATTTTCAACTTAAGTTTTTCAAAAGTAGAGAGGTTGAAATGTAATGGGAAAAAATAAATTTGTTTCAGTTTTAATAGAAGTAATTGCGGTAATGGTTTGTCTGTTATTTATTGTCCCGTTTGTTTTTGCTATAATCAATTCATTAAAAACATATCCGGAAATGATGGAATCCTTTATAAAGTTGCCAAGTCAACTTAGTTTTGAAAATTATAGTAAGGCGTGGGCTGTAATGAATGGGTTTAGACCATTTATTAATTCAATTATTATTACTGTGTGTAGTATAATTGGAATCGTTATGCTTTCGTCTATGGCAGCATACAAACTATCCAGAACAAAGGATAGGAAAAGTTGGGTTATCTATTTAGTTTTTGTTTTTGCAATGGTAGTTCCTTTCCATTGCTATATGATACCACTTGTTAAATTTACTGCGTTTCTAAATTTGACGAAAAGCTATATTGGAATTGTATTGATATATTGGGGGATATGCATGCCGTATGCGATATTTCTATTACACGGCTTTGTAAAAAGCATACCTTACGACATAGAAGAGTCTGCAATCATTGATGGTTGTGGTCCTTTTCAAACATTCTTTTTCATAGTATTGCCACTTATGAAATCGATCATTAGTACTTTAATCGTTATTGATGTTATAATGATATGGAATGATTTTTTATTACCGATGCTTATTATTTTTATGGATAGAGGCATGAGAACTGTACCGTTAGTTCAGTACAACCTATATGGGGAGTATAATAATGAATGGAATACAGCTCTTGCTGCGATGATGCTTGCCGTAACACCCTGCATTATATTTTTTATTTTCATGCAAAAGTATATCGTTAGGGGAATTACTTCGGGCTCTGTAAAAGGGTGATTAGGGTGCTAAGCTTGTAAATATAATACAGTCGGTCTGTTATGTGAAATAATATAACTATACAAGAGCTATTATTTTCTATGAAGAGGACCTGTTATGTTGCAAACAGCTAAAGTACTAATTGTTGATGACGAAAGACTTGTGCAGGTATCAATAATAAACATGGTTAAATGGGGTGAGCTTAGAGATGAAATAAATGGGGAGGCACAAAATGTACAGGAAGCAATAGAAATCGTTAATAATTTAGAACCGGATATTGTGATAACGGACATGAAAATGCCTGGCCCCAATGGAGTTGCTTTAATGGAGTTTTTGGCACGCGATTTCCCACAGATCAAAATTATTGTTATCAGTGGATATAATGATTTTGTATATATGCGGTCAGCTATAAAAAATAAAGCAATTGATTATATCATGAAGCCAATCGATAAAGCTCAGCTAAACAACGCAGTTTCCAACGCAATTGATGAGATTAATCATGTTAAAAAAAATTCCAACGCTTTGACTTCAGAGAAGCTGGCAATTGGTGAAAAAATAGAAAGAATTATTCTTGAAAAACGTTTAAACAATTTTTTATATGACATTCAAATAAGTAAAAAAGAGATTGAAAGAGAAAAAAGCTTAAATGTTTTATATCGAAAAAACTTGAAGCATATATTTCTGTTGTTCAAATTCTATAATATCCATAGCATTTGTAAGGACAGATTCAATGGCGATTATAAGAAAATGACTTTGAAAATATGCAGTTGTATCGACGAAAGTATTAAAAATGAAAATAAGATAGTTTTTAAAAAAGAACACAGCTTATCTGAGTTTTGTATAATCATTGGATATGGAAAAAGTACTAAAAATGATAAAATTACAGAGTCTATTGCCCTTCTGGCAGAACAGATAGATGCAAATATTTCTTTGCGGCTTAATTTAAAAAGTATAGTTGGTATTTCAAACGTTCATAATTCCTTTGATGCGCTTGAAACAATGTACCAGGAGTCTTTATTTGCATTAATGCATCTAAACATCAAAAGTAACCATATCATTTCATTCTATGATAAAACAGTAAAGCTAATATCCAATCATATCAGCGTAATTATTGAGAATGGAAGGGAATGGATTATATCTATCGAGTCTGGTAATTGTACTATGTCGGAAAAGCTTCTAAACAACGCACTTGGAAAATTATCAGAAAAAAATGTTATATGTGCCCAGGATATTATTAATTTATACAAAGAGATTTTCTATTATGCAGAAAGAACACTCCGAAAGCTAAATTTGGAAACAATTGATGTAAAAACAGATGATTTGCTTGATGAGGATTACTTGGTTTTGCTTTTTGTATCGGCAGTGAAACAAGGAGAAACAACATTTCCTGAGGTTAATAGAATTATTACGGAAAGACTAAAACAGTGCACAGAAAGAGTCTTGTCATCAAAAAGAATGAAGACACATTCTAATCTTTATGAAGTAAAGGATTTTATAGATAGATATTATTTTGAAGATATAACATTGCAGTAGCTCTCTTCAAAATTCTATTTCAGTAAAGGTTATTTGAGCAGAGCTTTTAAGGAGGAGTTTGGACAAAATATCAGTAACTATATCACAAATGTTAGAATTAACAGAGCGATGGATTATCTGAAGCAGGGGCATTTAAAGATATCCGAAGTCATGCGCCTTACAGGGTTTAATAGCCTCAACTATTTTAGTAAGGTGTTCAAACAGCATTTTGGTCTACCGCCTTCAAAGATTAAGGATCAAGGGATTTCTAATTCATAGCCGAAACCTATTTCTTTTGGGGAGACATTTTAAGCGTCCCTTCAATTGAAGCTACCTCCACCCTATTTTTACCTTGATGTTTTGCTGCATACATAGCTTTGTCTGCAAGGTAATAATATTCTTCACAATTCACATCATTCAGCAAAGATAATCCAAATTATTATTATCATTAAACATCTTTTTAATTATTTCTATTATTGATGAAAAGGACCTGTTTTTATAACGAGTTTTACTCAAAGTATATCACCACTCTAAATTTATGCTTTGTGGAAATTATTCTGAAGTATTCCAATCGCTTTCTGCGGCAACAAATATAACCCTATGGGTTACATCCATACAACCCATCAACCAGGGTTTGATTCAGCAGATTTTAATCGGTATATTATAAACTTTTCTTTTTCATCACTCCCGCCTGGTACCCTTATTTCATCTATAACGGTAAAGGGGGTATTGGTTTCAAGAAAGTTTTTATACTCCGATATTGGATAATAAAGAATTAAATCTACCTCTCTTCTAAACTTTTCTACAGAACACATAATGTTATGAACTACTTTTCTGAATATATGTTCTGAGAATGGATTAAAAAAGTAAAAGCAATTATCAGCCCTGTCTATTTTATAAAGCTGTGCAAGGCCATATTTCAGGTTGATAGGTGCCGAAATATGTTTTGCTCTTAGTCTATAAGCGGACTTATTTTCAAGCGCATCTTCATAGGTTCTGTCATTGGCTTCTATTCCGGTTACAGGTACATGAAACCGATTATGTAGGTAAAATGCCACTCTGCCCCGACCACATCCGAAGTCTACAACCTTATCTGTATTTCTAAGCACATAGTTTTTGGCAAGTTCATCCAAGGCCTTATATGGTGTTGGTTCATAACGGTTATAGTGAAAGCTATTGTCTTTCCATTCTCTTATTCCTAATGTATTAATACCAAGTAATTTATCTTGTTTTCTTTCCGCCATAGTAATGCTCATGATCGCCATATCCCCGTAACCGTCTTTAGTTATATAAATAGGTTCATCCGTTTCATGTCACGTCTTCGAGATGTCACTTGTATTGTATTCATCGCAATTTGGAAGTATTTTGGAATAACAAATGAACTACCTTATGTGGTTTTATTATGCCATAATTATACCTCATAAAGCAATCATTTGCCTGATGTTTTCATATTGGTATTGATGTGAAATTATCCCCTCGGCATTCATAGCCTGGGGAAAAACATTCCCGTTGCATTCTTATATTCAATATATTGTTGTCCAAACTCCTTTATCATATCTGCTTCTTCTTTTCTGGCAAGCCTATAATATATAACAACGAGAATTGGCCACATGACAAGTAGAGGAAGAGTGGCCCATTCAAATATTAAACCCAAAGTGACCAACAAAAACCCCGTGTATTGTGGATGCCGTATATAGGCATATATACCTCTGGTAACAAGTTCACCTCTGCCTTCTTCATGCCTCCAGTATTTCTGATGGATTATTTTCCAGCCGGAAATCACCAATAAAACACCAATAATATTAAGGAGTATGCCTATATACATCCCCCAGTGACCAATATATTGGTTGAGTGTATGTCCCCACAAAACCCCATCAGGCAGGGTATTTCCCAACACCCCTGCAATCAAGTACATACTCAACGGGATACCAAACATCTCCAGGGCATAGGCCACAATAAAAGCAATATATACACTGGCGTGTTTTCTTTGACTTTTTTTATAGAAAGGAATGAACAATATAAAAACGCCATACAAAATGATCCATACCAGAACGCCTCCCCAATTCCCAAAATGTGATTGTGCGCTATCATCCACAAAAAAGACCCCCTTAAAAACACTTAACTGGTTCGAACTAAAATTGATGCAAGGAAATACTTAGCAATTCTCTGCTTTACATGGAATGTGAAATTTCGTTCTACTTGTAACTATATTTTCTATCTAACCATTTATGCATCCATATATTTTCAGACAATGGCATTTCTGGTAATTGCGATTGTAACATAGGAATTTTTGTAAGTCAAATAAAACACCCCCTCCTGACTACCAGAGGGGGGAAATAAAAAACTCAAGCTTATATGTTGGCACTTCATACCAAAGTATATTATGTGAAGTGCCATCGATTCGGTTTGGAAAACAGGGGACTTTTGCCGCTTAGCAAGTTCTTATTGGAAAAAGTTCCATTATCGCTTTTTTAAGAACTACATTTGCATATTCATAATCATGCGCGGCACCCTCGACTGAAATAAACTCGTTTTTTAAGCCAACTTTATCAAGATATTCCTTAAACTCATATGCCATATCGTAACCATAATCGGCAGTGCCGCATGACATATACAGCATCGGAGGTTCAAAAGCCGAGTCCTTAAGCTTTTGTGCAAGATACAGCAGATCATTTTCCGTGCCATAAAGCTTTTCATCAAGAGGACCAAAGGCATTCTCAACTTCGGAAAATAGTGACAGCATCGTGGGAATGCTGGGAAGTAATGATTTTAACCTACCGAGTCATGACAGCAATGCCTTTAATACACTGCTATTGCAGTACGAGGCTTATGCCGGAATAAGCAACCCTACCCAACATCTTGAATTTTTTAATGTATTCTATACAATGGCAAAGGCAGCACTTCAGTATGGCACTATTTTCCCGGATACGGATGGTCAGCGGGTTTTTCATTACGAAAACTACAGGCTCTATCATATGGTTGATCTCTGTAAAGAAAGTTTTAAACGCAGATATCACCATGACAACTTCATATACTTGTGCCATCCAGCGATCATTACGATTTGTCAATACGATCAAAAACATAAAACTGATTATTTTAAAATCATCTACACTTATCTATCAAACAACTGCAACGTTGTTCAATCCGCACAGGTATTGAACTACCACAGAAATACGCTGCAGAACAAACTCGCACGCATAAAGAAAATAATCGGGCTTCCACTTGACTCCGCTGTTCTAAACAGTACACTTTACTTCTCTTGTATTGTCATAAAGTATTTCATCGAGTATGAACATAAAAATATACTCGATTATTCAGCGGACAGCCTTGAAAATATCGACATATGAACGTGGAAGCTTGAAAAAATACATAAGCGCTTGCGCGAATTTGTGCGCCAAAGCGCAAGCGCTTGATGCGTCTCTTACATCAGTTCATGAATCAGTTTTTCTATCTCTTTTGCGACACTTTCAAGGGCGCCTTCCTCAAATGGGGACTTCAGCCCTGCTTCAGCCAGCAGGTTTGTAAACAGGAGCTCCCCGCCGCGGGATACATGCTCTGTATACCGTTTGAAAGCATCATCATAATCCTTGCGGGACGCAAGCAGAAATTGGAATGCCACCACTTGGGCAAGGCAATAGTCAATGTAATAGAAAGGAACTTCATAAATATGCATCTGGTACTGCCAGCGGGTTCCCTTCGACAGGTAAGTCATGCCTTCGGTCGAGAGGTATGGCCTGAATTGTTTCTCAAGCCTGTTCCAGGTATCGTTCCTTTCTGCAGGAGTCATGTCCGGGTTCGTATAGACGATATGCTGGAAATAGTCGACAATGGTACCGTAAGGGATGAACGACAACGCATCGAATACATGCATAAACTTATATTTTCTTGTATTCGCTCCAAAGAACCGGTCGATATATTTCCATGCAAAGAATTCCATGCTCATTGAATGGGTTTCAGCGGTTTCCATCCCACCTACTTCAAGCTCCACCGAAAAACGGTTCCCTGAAGTCATATAGTGTGCAAAGGCATGGCCGGCTTCATGGGTCATGACATCGATGTCACCAGAGGTACCGTTGAAATTCGCCAGAATGAAGGGTTGATTATAATTCACGAAATGCGTGCAGTATCCGCCACCCCATTTGTTTTCCCGGGAAACCACATCGAAGGCCTCGTTTTCCATCATCATGTCAATGAAGTCCCCTGTCTTTTCACTCATCTGATGGTACATTTTTCTGGTTTCAGCGAATATTCCATCCTTATCCAGGATTGGTTTCGGATTGCCGCCCGGAACATAAATGTCATTATCATAGAGCTTGAAATCTTCGATTCCCAGCCGTTTCGCATTCTCGGTTTTCAACCGGGCAACCAGTGGCACGATATCCCGAAGGACATTGTCCCGGAATTTTTCAACCATCCCTGCATCATAGCCCAGGCGGTCAAGCCTGTAATATCCAAGCTCCACATAATTCTTATAGCCCATCTTTTTGGCCATTTTGTCACGTACCTTTACAAGCTTGTCATAAAGGGTATCCAGTGTTTGCGAATGCTCCTCCAGCTTTTTACCCAGCGCTTCATAAGCCTCGCGGCGAGTAGCACGTTCATCGTCCTGCATGTATTTGCGAAGCATTGGTAATGGCAGTGTCTCTCCGCGGAATGGAATGGTCAGGCTTGACATCAGATTTGAATACTCTGTAATAAGCCGGTTTTCTTCTATCATTTCACTGATGATTTCCGGAGACATGGCTTTCCTTTGAATCTCGAAGGATTTAAAGAGCAATGGCGAAAGCTCCTTTTCAAGTTCAGCACGGAAGGGGCTGTCAAGCATTGCGTTGGAATATTCCATAAAGTGATTCTGAATCTGCGGCGTAACTTCGTCATAATAGTCTTTTTCAGCAAGATAAAATGCATCTGAAGTGTTGATGGTATACCGCATATAGGATAAGCTAATCGCTGTTTTTACATCCCTCATCAGTTTAATGGCTTTTTCCCTTGCTTCCAAGACCTCTTGAACCGATTTGGCATTTTTCACCTGTTCAATAATTTCGGTTACTCTCTCTGAAATCGTTTCAATGGTTATCCTCTCATACTTCAGTTCCGAAACCTTCATATTATCGCTCCTCACTATGGTTGATTATCACTTTTTTCATTGGGTCTGTTCGCTACTATGATAGCATACTTTGGAAGAAATGTATCCCGAATTTTACGTAATACCTCTGATATTTCTATACGTTACTGTTCACATCCAATATACTGGAGATATTTCCTCGCCCGAGACATCTCTAAGCTGCATTACGCTATTGTTTCATACTATTGCACATCTATCTCTCATCAGATACCTCTGGACAGTAACGTCTATTCCGAAAATGAACACAAGCCAACCTGTAACCCAAGGAAGGCTTGTTCAATATACTATAGTGAGAGGATATATAGAACTTTATTAACTCATCAAGTGAAGGAGGTGAGGAATATGTTATGTAAAGACGCCCAAAGAATATTTTGCCTGACTGCCGGTCTTCTTGGAGTCGTTCTCATCGGGCTCGGAGTTTTCCTGCTTGCAACGTCATTTCCCCTTGGGATAATAACCATTGGCACCATAATCTCCGGTATCATTCTATTGGTGATTTGTGGTTTGACCAAATGCGCGAGGTTTCATTGCCTGGCATGCCTGCTATTGCTGCTGATAGGCCTATTCCTGATTATTTCAGGCATTTTAACACTTATCCTTATATTTGATCTTGTCATTGGACTGATTCTGATCAGCTTAGGTATTATAGCACTGATATTGACAGTAATTTGCCTGGTATTTAGACTGTGCTGCAATGTTGGGATTAAGGGTGGACCTCCGTATCTCAAATAAGTGAATCATCAACCAGCAGACGGGTTTAAAAGCCCGTCTGCGTTTTTGCATTACAAAACACAAACCCGTTATAGATTAACCTGAAGCCCATCGTATGCAACTTTAATTCCATGTTTTTCGAGCATTGCCTGGTAATCATCGTGGGGCAGTGTGAAATGAGGACATAGGTGCGTTATATAGAAATTGGGTTCATTTTTCCAGCACCCCATCTTTGTCAGGTATCTCAGCATGGCAAGGTTTTTTTGCAGATTCATATGTCCCTTTCCCGTCAGGTATTCCTTATCTGGCTGCCCCTCAAGTTTCTTGTCGTAAAACCCCAATCCAAACGTTCCTTCCATAATAACGCAATCGTATTTTTTAGAAGTTATGAGCGTTAGCATCTCTTCACTGTATCCACCTGTATCGACAGCATACAGTATCGTTTTCCCGTTACGTATAAGAATGAAATTGTGGGCATGTTCCTTTTTATGATTGGCTCGAACAGGTATGAAAGAAAAATCGTCACATTGAACCTCTGCACCATCTTCAATACGCTCGAAATGTGCAGCAGTATCGTAGCCACCAAATGAAAAAAGGTTTGTGTTCACTTGATTCATCGCCATCCAAACACTATCGCTGCCATATACCGTTACTTCAGGAAGGTGGGTATATCTTGCCGACCAACCGTCGTGTTGCGGTTCAAATGGTAATTGATCTTGCCCTGGCTTCATTCTGCGCCATTTAAGCATTTCGGGAGCCAGATGATCCCGATGTGGATGAGTTACAAGAATATGTTTTACTGAAGCCAGTGAAATACCATTGTTTGCCGCAACCATAAAACAGGTTGTATTCATATCCAACATTATGTCATCATCGATAAGGGCGGCACTATTACCCCGAATATTTCGCCCACCTTCTTTCAGTGCTTTATTACAGTTTTCGCATTGGCACCATATCGCCGGATACATTTCGGCTGCCCCAGTGCCTAAAAAAGTTATTTTCATAAGACAACTCCTAACAACCAGACCTAATAATCAACTTCGCAAGACATTGGTATCGAAGTTGTTGCACCGCTTCTTGATACTGCCATGGCAGCCGCCTTTGCGCTTCTTCTAAGATTTTCTGCAGGAGTCAAACCCTGAATCAAACCAGAAACAAAATACCCGGTAAAGGTGTCTCCTGCACCCGTTGTATCCACAGCCACCACACGGAAAGCTTCTTGATAATAAATTTCTTGCCCCTGCATATAATAGGCACCTTTATCTCCAAGAGTAAGCACTATGTCTGCGTTTGTGTATATTTTACGCATTTTTTCAAGTATGTTACCGGGATTCGATTCTTCGGTCAGATAATTTCCTTCTATTTCGTTGAGAATGAATACCGATACCATGTCTAAATTACACTCTGAAAGCTGGCTATTATAAGGGGACGGATTAAGTATTATTATTAATTTTCTTTCATAGGATTTGGTTATTATGTAATCAAGAAGGTTTATTTCATTCTGAAGAAGGATAATATCACCTTCATTGAAGTGGGATAAAACCTTATCTACATAATCCCTTGTTTGCAGCATATTTGCTCCACCATGCAACAGAATAGAATTCTGACCGCTTCTGTCAACCTGAATAATGGCATGCCCCGACACCTCGTCAATTCGGCGCAGCAAAGAGATATCAATTTCGTTATCGACACTTACAGACACCAGCTTATCACCGTCAGAACCCACCGTACCTGCATGATACACGTGAACTCCAGCCCGTGCAAGAGCAACCGACTGGTTCAAACCCTTCCCTCCGCAGTAAACCTTCATGCTTTTGGAGCTTAATGTCTCACCAGGTAAAGATATATGGTCAACAGCATATACATAGTCATAATTTAGTGATCCAAAATTTAAAACTCTCATATTCTAATCCGTCCCAAACTTTCTTTATTAATATAAGGCTATAAATACAGCGAAATAATTATACTGTAAAATCCAAAATCGTTTTTCATCCGGTTGTTGATCATACATCCGATTGAATATGGCTATTCGAAAATAACAGACTTCCTTCTTCCTCGCTCTGAAAGCCAACCATTCCATACGCTAAAGTGGCATCTGTGGTTTCCAGTACTTTTTCTCCATTTATCCACAAGGTAAAGGAAGTGTACGCTCCATTAACTGGGCAATAATAATGGGGAACCCGCCCCCGAAGAAGGAGCGGGTTGATTCTTTAACCAGGTTTTATCTATCTTTCTTCATTTAGTTATCGATTTTAAATGCACTTATTGAATCATTCATCCTTTTTGCGTATTCACCGAGTTCTTCTGCAAAGCCAGCCAATTGTTCAACGTTTACCAGTTGTTCTTCAGCTGAAGCGTTGGTCTCCCGCGTTGAGGCTGCGGTTTCTTCCGAAACGGCGGATATATTTGTAATTGATGCTATTGCTTCAGCTTTGAAAGCATTTACGGAAGCAGATTCGGTCACTTTACCCGACAATTCCATTGTATTATAGCAGCCGGCTAAATTTGTCCCGGAAAATTTTTTCAGATAAACTTATTTCCTTATTATCTGGGAAAAATGGAGTAGCCCGGAACAGAGTAAATAGTTATTTCTTGGAAATATTGTAGACATTAGCGGCAATGTAGCATATAATATATTGTAATCTCTTTGCACTGCATTACATTCTATATATAGAATGCATGATTAACAGTACAAACTGAGCAGGCGATGAACCTTAACCTACAGGTTCGTGGGGCCGGGCCGCCCAATGAGCGGCAGCAGATTGCAATAACGCATATCTGTGGGACAGTAGTATGTTCCATAGATGTGCTTTTTTTTACTCTACGGAACGACTCTGAAATGCGTAGCATAGGGGAAAATAATCGCTACCGAAAGGTAAAACGGAGGGTTCTTCATGACGATCAAAAACAAAATCATGTCGGGGCTTACTTCCGCCGAAGCAAGACAGCTACAGCATCAATACGGTAAAAATGAATTAACACCACAGAAAAAGGAAAACCTCTTTCAGAAGATTTTACACATTATCTGTGAGCCAATGTTCCTTTTGCTAATCGTGGCCGCAATCGTTTATTTTATTCTGGGTGAACCGAAAGATGGTTCTGTTATGCTGATTTTTGTTACCGGTGTTATCAGCATCGATGTGATCCAGGAATGGAAAACAGATAAAACCTTGAAAGCCCTTAAGGATTTATCTTCGCCACATATTGCGGTTATCCGGGATGGTAAAGAAACGATGATTGCCAGCAGCGATCTTGTACCCGGCGACCTGATGATGATACACGAGGGCATAAAGATCCCTGCTGATGGTAAATTGGTTAAGTGTAATGATCTTTGTGTGGATGAATCGTCGCTTACCGGTGAAGCTGAAGGTGTATGGAAACAAATAATCGATTGCGTAGAGTCTTCCAATGAATACTGGCATAAGAATTATTGCTATGCAGGCACCCTTGTTACGCATGGCACAGGAACAGTATTGGTTGACAAAATTGGAACCGAAACCGAGTATGGTAAAATAGGGGTGAATGTTGCAACCGCTCCTGACGAGCCAACACCTTTACAAAAGCAGACAGGCAGGCTGACTAAAACGTGCGCCGCAATAGCAGGGGTACTGTTCGCCTTGGTGGGCGCGGTTACCTATATTAATATACCAGAGCATCCATTAAGAGAGCGTTTGATTGAAAGTATCCTGTCAGGGGTCACACTTGCTATGGCGATGATACCTGAAGAGTTTCCCGTCATACTAACAGTATTTCTTTCTCTGGGTGCATGGCGCCTGGCAAAGAAAAATTCACTCGTCGGAAAACTTTCGTCTGTTGAAACTCTTGGGTCCATATCTGTGTTATGCGTAGACAAAACGGGGACCATTACCATGAACCAGATGACTGTCCAAGAGGGATGGACACCGGACGGCGATGAACATAATCTTATCTTAACGCTGGGGCTGGGCTGCGAAACAGATGCTTATGACCCCATGGAAAAGGCAATGCTCTCTTACTGTGATAGCCATGGAATATCAAAGGAGCATCTTTTTAGCGGTGAGTTAATTTATGAGTATGCCTTTACCAATGAATTAAAAATGATGGGACATGTCTGGCGCAGGAACGGTAATATTATTATAGCTGCTAAAGGTTCGCCGGAACAGATATTAGCGATATGCAACCTTGAAGAGGAAATCAGAGAGATAACCGAGCATAAAATTTCAGAAATATCTGAACAAGGGCTGCGCGTAATCGCAGTAGCAACTGCAACAGTTGACTCTGAAAAAGAAATCCCCTCAAGTATTACCGATTGCAGTTTGAATCTCTGTGGTTTGATTGGTCTTTCCGACCCTCCCCGGGATAGTGTCAAGCCCGGCATTAAAGTGTGCCAAAAAGCTGGCATTCGAGTCGTGATGATTACTGGTGACAATGGCATCACCGCCTCCTCCATAGCCAAAAGAGTTGGTATTGAGCACAGTGAGAACATAATTACCGGGAATATGCTCAACGAGATGACCGATAATGAGTTGCGAGAAGCAGTGAAGGATGTGTCTATTTTCTCTCGTGTCATTCCCGAGCATAAAATGCGGATTGTAAAAGCCTTGAAGGAGAACGGTGAAATCGTTGCTATGACAGGTGATGGTGTAAATGACGCACCCGCTCTTAAATATGCAGACATCGGTATTGCTATGGGTAAGCGTGGAAGTGAGGTTTCTCGGGAAGCAGCTGACCTGATTTTGATGGATGATAATTTCACTACCATCGTTGAAACTATAAAAGATGGACGAAGGATTTATGACAATATCCGGA
>JAAYKJ010000008.1 GCA_012522505.1 Clostridiaceae bacterium | reverse complement strand
CAGCAGCCATAACCCAGATACATCACGATTCCCACAGCCATCCAGAAATACGATGATATCAGCGGAATTTCAAGCATGTTCTCCGTGAAGTTATATAACACTACACCAACAAGCCCTGCAATGATTCCTCTGGCCCAATCTCTTTGCATTTCATCTTGAATTTTAGTCACTGCTCTGGAGCACCATGCAATAATATTGTATAACAGCGCCACTAATGCGATCAGACCGAATATTCCCATTTCCACAGCAGTTTTCAGATAATAGTTGTCCAGGGATGGTGAGTTATTAAGCTTATGGCTTAACGCCACCGATCCACCATATTGTCCAAGACCCATTCCTGTCCAAAAATTCTGTTTGAACAGTTCAAGCCCTTCCCCCCAACGCAGCAATCTGCCCCCTGCCATGCTTGATGCAATGTATTCAGGAGACAACAGGTACAGAATACGGCTTGAAACCGAGGGCAAAAAGAACATGCAGAAGACCAGCAATGCAACTACACCAAGGGCTGCAGGAAGCAGAAGCTTCTTGTTTTTATACCATACAAAAACCACCAAAGCAGCGCAACAGGCAAGCCACCCCTGACGGGACATTGTAAACAGAAGAGCCAGCCCCATCACAACTGTAGCCAGTGCATAATAAGCCTTTCGTACACGGTTTTTATCGGCCACAAACAGCCCAACCGCTATGGGTATCAACAGGGTTAGATATCCCGCAAGCATATTGGGTCTGGTAAAGATTGAAAACACACGGGTGCGTACATATCCCTCTGCCGAGTCTGTCCATTGCGCGGGGACTTCAACGGCAATAATAAACTGATACACCCCATACAGGCTAACCGCAAAACCTGTTAACACAAGGATGTTCAGAAGCCTTTTTGCGCCCTGGGGACTTTTCAACAGCTGCGTCACAACAAAAAACCACAGCATATATTGAATGACAACTCGCAGGCCTTCGATGCCGATAACCAGATCCGGAGCTGCAATGAACAATAGGATCAGCCCCATCGCCATAAAAAGTATCAGTGAAATATCCAGCGGAGTGAATCGAAAAGGTTTCTCCTGCCTGTACCTGAGCCATTTGTAAAACCATATTCCAAAGCAAGCAAGCAGCGCCAGTTCATCCCAATATGACGAAATGGCCGTGGCTGTAGCCTGACCGGATATAAAATCAAAATAGGCTCTCCTCCCAAAAAGAGACAGCAATTGAGAGAAAGGGCGGGTGATTACCGATCGAAGTAAAAATTCAAACACGGTATATAGCGCTACAACCAGAGTTGCTTTCTCATAATCCAGGAAAAGGATAACCACTGCCACAGCGACCGTAATAAGAGCCAGTATAGGCACAACGCTAAGGCTTGAAGCCAAAATGCCCAAAAGCAGTATTCCTGTAAAGATTAATATCCATTGAACTTTATTCATCACTGCACCTTATTCCAATAATATAATATAGAGTTGATAAGCGAAGCTGTTTACCCATATGGCCTTTCTTTTTTTTCTGTCTATCAGAACAATCCCTGCGAATATAAATAAAAGCCCCAGTAAAAATACATCTCTAATCATCAGTTTATTAAAAAGAACTCTACCCGCAAGGTATCCGATACCGAAAACCGGAAATGCCAACGCAAATAGCTTTTCCTTGGACGCCTTCACAAGCAACTTGGAAGCATTTACAATAAGGCTTGTTTCAGACCAGTTTCCCAATGCTTTGGATAGGCTTATCATCCAATTATCCAAAACTTTAAATACTGCCTTCATCATGCCAAATACTACAGAGTGCCGGAAGAAGCTTTCATGAGCCATGGTGCTTCTGATCCACCTGCCCGGAAAGCTGTGCCTGCAGATTTCCGTAAGAGCTGATAAAACTTTGTGCAAACAGCTATTCTGATAGCAAACGTACAACCAGTACGTAAAGCGGTATATCAGGCTTTCTTTAAATAATTGCACTTATACCACTCCTATTCCCAAACCTTTATAATATCCCCCGGGACTTCCACCGATGTTGTCTTGATCAAAACATTTTTCCCGACTGTCGCATGCAAAGCACCGAAATAGGGAAAAGGATCTGAAGGATCGATTGGATCATCTTCGATCTTCACCGTCACGTAAATGTCTTTCATCTCTGGGTGTTCGGCGGCAACGATAGTACCATCGGGTAGAAATACATCTACTTTTGCGGGTTCGGTCTTTACCTCGGTTATCACCAGGTTGGTAAAGGTACCCCCATAAAAGAGTCTATCGTCCACTTTAAAGGCATCTGCAACATCCTGGCTGTATTCCTTACAAAGTACCATAACATAAAAATCCTTTGTCGGTAATACTTCGGAAGGCCCTTCTCTTCGAAGGAACATCAGCCCTCCCACGGCCAGCGCCGCAACAATCAGCAGTAAAACAAGGTCAATAATGTTAATTAGCCCGAACAATTTTCCTTTTTCATCGATGATCTTCATCTTGAAGCATCCTTTCTTTCCTACGTTTTAACTTATTGGATCGTATCGGTTCCCGTATTCGCAGAACTAGTTTACTGATATAGACGGAAACCGCTGATTTTTGTTCAAATTATTTTGACAAAAATGATTTACCTTCAGTGTATCATAAACTATCAAAAATTTCCGCAAGTTTTTTTGTCAGTTCACGCCTTTCATATTGGGCTATCTTTTGCATGTCCGGTTGAAATGCCTCCCGCCCATGCAGCCAGTCTTCATAGAGGGTTAAAAAGTGTTTCGCAGTTGTTTCCACATCCCTGCAACCAGCTACAAACCCGGTCTTTGTTTCGGCAATTAGAGCTGCGGCCGCGCCGTTCTCTGGGATTGATGCCAGAATTGGTCTGCCGGTATTGATGTATTCCATCAGTTTTCCAGTATAGATTGCTTCGGTACCCTCGCCCAAAAGCAGCAGAACAGCATCCGACCATATCAGATTTTGGATGCTCTGTTTGTGTGGCATATACTGCAAGGCTTCAACAATATCTTCAAGCTTATAAGCCATTGCCATTTTTTCAAGCAACCCCTCTTTAAAGCGGCCAATAAAGCGCAGCCTGATGCTATCGGGACGAACAAGGTTTTTGCGAAGAAGCCCGGATACTGCCTTGAAGACTGTCTCAGGGCTTGTATTTCCATAAATCAGGCCTGTATAGGTGAGTGTAAACCGTTCGTTCTTCCTGCGTGGTTCAAGCCCTTCAAAATCCTCTTTATCGAACCCATTGGGAATGACATGAAATTTATCTTTCAGATCCGGGTTGTCCCTGACTGAATTGTCTCGCATAAACGGCGTGTTGATCACGATTGCATCCGCTGTCTCAAATATTTCCCTTTCCATGGCCTTCTCGCGATTTATGCGGAACGGTTTGTATCCATATGCCTTGACAAAAGCATTGTTCGTCCATTCGTCCCTAAGGTCTATCACCCAGGGAAGAGAAGGACACGCCCTTTTTATCTCCAATGCAAGCAGATGGGTGCTGAAAGGCTGTGAAGTGGAATACAGCATATCAAACCTTTCAGTTTGTACTATGCTGATTGCTTTTTTTCGTGCGAAAATTTGCCATAGCCTTTCTCCATCCGGAATCAATATTCTTCTTCGGAAATATTTCCCGGCCAGATTCAGAGGGAAAACCCACTCAGACATATCCCAAGCCGCGCTTCGGTATATTGGGGAGCCTTTTGGAATATCCAGGTTCAAAGTAGTATCCTTCAGGGGCGCTTTCTTTGCCTGGCGCGTAAATACCGAAGCTTCCCAACCAAAATCGGGAAGATATTTCATAAATTTCACCGTACGCTGCACACCAGAACCCCCGATCGGAGGAAATTGATGTGCAATCATTAAAACTCCTTTCATATTCACCACCCGATCAATGATATCCCTTTCGGAAACAACCGCTGGTCTTCTCTCTAACAGAACCGATCCCGAAAGAACATATCGTTATATCCATAAACTTATATTCATTGCTTCACACAGCCGTCACCAGCCAGAAAAATTATTCTTCATGCCGTTTCACGAACAGATTTGTAACATCCTTCAACTCCCCGGAGAGAAACAGCACCAACAAATATACACCGGCACCGGATAACACCAAAAGAATCAAAGCCCATAGTGTATTCGGCAGAAACTGCTTAATCGTGAACAGATAAAGGAACATGGCTGCGCAGGACATGAGCATCTTTAGCAGACTTCTCATGTTGATGTACCAGCGGATTTGCTTTCTGCTCCCGGTCACCGACAGGCACAGATACAGGAAAAAAGAAATAAAAGTGGATACCGCCGCGGCCCGGTAACCATAGACAGGAATCAGCAGGATGTTCATGCCAAGATTCAGAACCGTACTGATTGCCGCATTCTTGAAAATTGGTTTTGTGTTTGCGGACATTTCCCAAGCCTTGTTGCTGAACTCAACAAAGCCGGAGCAAAATACACCGGCAGCCACAAAAGAAATAACAAAGCCCCCCTCAAAATACTCCTTACCCAGGATGACACGGGAAATTACACCGGACAATGATACCAGGCCGGTTAATGCCGGCAGCGCCAGCAAAAGAAAATATCTGATAGCCTGCGATAATAGCTCTGCAGCCTGCTTTGGCTCTTCTTTGCGGAAGCTCTTCAAAAGAATAGGATACACGCCACGCATAACCCCAACAGAAATCATTGGAAATACCGTGCCCGGGATCAGATAGTTGTAGGAATAAACCCCCATGGCCATATCCCCCGCAAGAGGTTTTACAATTAATCGATCGGAAAGGTTTAACAATGCCGTGGTTATATTAACCCCCAGAAATGGAAGGCTGAATGCAAACAGGGTCTTCAGAATTTCCATGGATACCTTACCGTTTCTATAATGCTTTACGAGCTTCAGCCGCCATATGATTATCATGGCGATAAAAATATCGGTGAGCCCATAGCTGATCAAGGCAGCAGCTGGTGTGGTTTCATTGTTTTTCAATACAATGACCAGAAGCCAGGTAACCACGAGCTTTAAAAGGTTGCTTCCCATGGACAGGAAAAGATTCAATTTAATTCTGCGTATATAAGCCAGAATGGGCAACAGAATTTGGACCATATTGTAGCCAATAAAGATAAAGATATACAGACGATATAGTTCAACAGACGCCTTGTTTCTGAACAATAACAACAGCACCGAGGAGATTACAACAATAACAAAACTGGATACTGCCCATATTGTGATGATCGTTTTATAAAAATCTGATTCACGGCCCTCATTCTGGAAATGGCTGATATACCTTGTGGATGATTGGCTGATCCATCCCATCAGAATCAGGTTTGTGATATTGACAAGGGTGATACCGAAAGAGTAGTCAGCAATTATATCCGGAGTGAAAAAATAGGTGGTAAAAATATTGATAACAAGGATGCCCAAAATGCCTTCAACAGCCTTTGCAGGCAGATAAAGGGCGGTATCAAGGGCCATGGTTTTCTTAATCCTGCGGGTATCCATCATGGTTTTATCCTCTGTTCAGTTATAGTTAATCAAGCAAAAGGATCTGCGCATGCAAATGCCTTTTTTGATTTTAACACAAACCATACCATGTTACCACTTTTTTCTGTATTGGTACCCACACAGTAATATTCTGAGTAAAAGATTCTTCCAATTCACGAATATTCTGAACGGCATGATGGCCGGCGCATGGCAAAAAAATCCCCTGCATCGCATAAGCTGAGGCAGGGGATAAGATATTTTGATTAAAGGCGGCTGGTCATGTAAACCAATGCCTCTAATATGATTCTTATTTTATGATTCTGTACTTTCCGATAACTGGCAGCTCTGCTTCTCTAAGGTTAACAGCATTTACAATACCGATAATTGCAAGAACGATAAGAGCTATGTTTGCCAGAAAAGAAACGATCCCGCCAAGAATAGGAATAAAGCCCAAAATATACGATATTACCCACACCCCAGCCCAACAAATTGTGAGGATAACACCCTGATTGATGTGGAACTTTACTAATGGATCATTTTTGTGTTCTGTTAAAAAAGGAACTAACCACAGGATTCCCAGATAACTTAACACCGACATAACCTTTTGATCACTTGGACTTGTAGCCATACATTCTTACCTCCTCAATACTAATAATTACCTTAATAAATATAAGCCGAACTTGCTCTTTGTTACACTGCGATAATGAAGTACAGGTAAGAGCGGATTTGTATGATGGCATTGTGTTACAAATGTTCAACCTATATATAAACATAATGAACTTCCGTTATTATGTTTAATTGCTTCAAAATTCAGTTATTATCCACGGTTTGTACTATCATACTATCGGCTGGAAAAGTTTATGCAATAATTGTATATCATTTATTGATAAACTGCAATGGTTTTTGTGAATTATTTTTTGTAACCTTTATCCCTTAAATTGGAAAAAGTAAATTCCACCCCCACCACTAAGGCTTAAACAACTTTTGCTAAATTAATATTGGAATTTGGTTCTGCAAAAGTTTTAATATTAATTAGCCTTATAATCTTAATGATGCCTTTGAAATCTCATTGCAGTTTTTTCTCTAGGCGATCATTTTTTTGTGTTCATCAAGCCAGATTTATGTTATAATAAATCGTCGCAAGGATTCATTTGCTTAGCACACAACTCAATCTATGAGCCTGTGTGTTATTTGTGTGAAATCATTTGTTTTTTCCTGCTTATATTCTCTAATTGGATAGAGTCAGGTCTTTTATATGTCAGAGAGGATGTTAACGATGAAAAAAAACGCTTACGATATTATTGTTATAGGTTGTGGAACAGCAGGCATCTTTGCAGGGTATGAACTGTCAAAGCTTATACCGGATGCGGATATCCTGATGCTTGAACAGGGAAATGATATCTACAAGAGAAACTGCCCCATTGTCTCAAAGAAAGTACCCGCATGCATCCAGTGTAAAAATTGTGATATCATGAATGGGTTTGGTGGAGCCGGTGCTTTCTCCGATGGTAAATACAATTTTACCACCCGATTTGGTGGGTGGCTGGACGATTATCTGGATGATGATTATATCATGGCATTAATTGAATATGTTGATGATATTAATATGCAATTCGGTGCAACGCAGAAACGTTTTTCAACCGAAACCCATGACGCCAAAAAAATTTCAAGGACTGCCCTGGGCTATGATCTCCATCTGCTGTCGGCATCGGTTAAACATCTCGGAACTGAGAACAACAGGCAGATCCTGAAAGGAATGTTTGATGATTTAAACAAGAAGGTGGATCTTGTATGCAATGCGCCTGTTGAATCCATACATGCTTCGGGCTCCGATTATGTACTCAATATGAAAGATGGCCAGACCCTAACCTGTAAATACCTTATTGCCGCACCAGGCCGCTCCGGTGCCGAATGGTTTTCCGAACAGTGCCAAAACCTTAACCTGAAGCTGATCAATAACCAGGTTGATATCGGGGTTCGCGTTGAACTTCCGGCAAAGGTTTTCGAACACATTACCGATGTGGTTTATGAGTCTAAATTTCTTTACCGCACAAAGCAGTACGGCGATATTGTGCGAACCTTCTGTATGAATCCCTATGGCCATGTGGTGAGCGAGAATGTTGACGGTATTATTACAGTAAATGGTCACAGCTACACAGATGAAAAACTTCGCAGCGAAAATACCAATTTTGCGCTATTGGTCAGTAACCGTTTCACGCAGCCCTACAATGAGCCCTATCAATACGGAAACCGCATAGCATCTCTTTCCAATATGCTGGGTGGAGGCGTTCTTGTGCAACGTTTCGGTGACCTTATCAAAGGAAAGAGAACCAATGAGCACCGGCTTGGTCAAAGCTTTACGAAACCAACCCTGAAAGCAACACCGGGAGATCTCAGTCTTGTACTGACAAAACGCCATCTTGACAACATTATTGAAATGATCCAGGTGCTTGATCATATCGCCCCGGGAACTGCAAACCATGATACACTTTTATATGGTGTCGAGGTAAAATTCTACAGTTCACGGCTTGAACTCAGTAAAGAACTTGAAACACCGCTTCCCAATTTTTTCGCAGCAGGAGACGGTGCAGGAATTACCCGCGGTTTATCACAGGCAGCTGCCAGTGGCGTTCATGTTGCTCGGGCCATCGCAAAGAGAATGGGTTTTCGTGATAAATTGTAACATGAATGTAATGTTTTTTCGATACAATATATGGTATAGTTTTGAATAAATAGGGTGTGAAGACCACAGAATGGGCTATTTGTTAGGAGATGCTCGTGTATGAAGCTTGGACAAAAAATTAAGTTTCTTGGAAGAGAAGCTGTCGTTTTAATAGAGAAAAACCAGGAAGTACTTGTTCATACTGCACGAAACAGTGTTAAGTGGGTTGACAAGAAATTGATAGACTCTCCCACAAGTGAATTAACGGCAAAGTAACTAATCCTTGCCCATTCTTTTAATCATTTTCAGTCGGGTAAATTCTTCTCTATCCTTCTCATCAAGATAATCCTGAATGTCCTTGGTAATCTTTTCATACCGCGGGATGGTGATGTTTTTCAACGCATTGGCCCTTTTTTGCGTTTTACGGATATTCGCCGCAAGCCTGTAAATCGCATTTTCAATCTCCGCATACTCCACAGACATGTGCTTTACTTCCTCAAAACGCATGGATGCGATGTCCAAGGCTAGGTTTGTTCTGGAAAAACCATACTTGGGTCTTAAATCATAGGGGGCAATATCTACTGTGGGGATTTCAACCCCCATAACGCTGCGGATCTTGATCTGTACCGATCGCTCCTCGGGAACCGCGTACCCAAGCTGCTCTACTTCAGAAATGCCGATACTGAGATTAGCAGTCTGCAAGGCTTCATATGCTTCTTTGTATATCCCTTTGATTTTCTCTTGGATGGTGCCCGCTCTGTCGATCAGAGCCATCATCTCCCGCACCAATATGTTCCGCTTTTTATCCAACAGCTCATAGCCCTGTTTGGAAAGCCGGAGGGTTGTTTTTGCCCGGATGAGGTTCCCTTTGGTGGGAAAAAGGTTCATGTCCACGATTGAAGGCCTCCTCCCTCACTATCGTTATCATGATAGTATTTGTTCAAAATATCGTCAGAAACCCGATCCAATTCTTCACGTGGCAATAGTCCCAATAACATCCACCCCAAGTCAAGGGTGTGCTCGATATCCCTTTCTTCGTCGATGCTCTGTTGGAGAAATTCACTTTCGAAGCTCTGGCCGAACTCCATATACTGCTTATCAAGATCCGACAACTCATCCTCACCTATGACCGATGCAAGGGCTCGGACTTCCTGTACCCGGGCATAGGACGAAAATAGCTGGTTGGCAACCTGCGGATGATCTTCACGGGTATATCCTTCGCCAATACCATCCTTCATCAGCCTGGAGAGGGATGGCAGTACAGATACGGGTGGATAAATTCCCTTCTGGCTTAACGTACGTTCCAGAACAACTTGCCCTTCCGTGATGTAGCCGGTCAAATCTGGCACCGGATGTGTAATGTCGTCATTGGGCATTGTTAAAATCGGAATCTGCGTAATGGAACCTTCCCGGTCATCCAACATCCCCGCTCTTTCATATATGGAGGCCAAGTCACTGTATAGATATCCTGGATAACCTTTTCTTGATGGAATCTCACCTTTCGACGACGAAATTTCCCGCAATGCTTCGGCATAGGACGTCATATCTGTCAGTATCACCAGGACGTGCATATGATGTTCGAAGGCAAGATACTCCGCTGCAGTCAATGCGGCACGGGGCGTTACGATTCTTTCAACAACCGGATCATTTGCCAGGTTCAGAAACATGAGAACCCGATCCAACACACCGCTTCTTCGAAAACTGGTTTTAAAAAACTCGGCTACATCATGCTTTACCCCCATCGCTGCAAAGACCACCGCGAAATTCTGATTTTCCTCTCCAGAGATTTTGGCTTGTCGCACGATCTGCACCGCCAGTTGGTTATGCGGAATGCCGCTGCCAGAAAAAATTGGCAGTTTCTGTCCGCGTATCAAGGTTGTAAGCCCATCAATAGAGGAAATACCGGTTTGAATATAATTCCTGGGATAGCGTCGAGCAACCGGATTGATCGCATGGCCATTCACATCCCTTCTCCGCTCTGGGAAAATGCCCCCAAAACCATCGATGGGCTGGCCAATCCCATTTAGTGTCCTTCCCAGAATCTCCAGTGACAAGGGTATCTCCAGCGGGCGCCCCGTAAGCCTTGTTCTTGTATTCGTTAAGGACAACCCATCTGTTCCTTCAAAAACCTGGACGACACATAGGCCGCCACGAATCTCGATAATGCGGCCAAGCCTTTTCTCTCCCTCGACTTGGATTTCCACCATTTCCTCGGAAGAGGCATCCTTAACACCTTCCAGAATGACCAATGGACCGGAAATTTCCTTCAGTCCAATATATTCCACACTCATTCCAGGCCCTTCCTTTCACGCACTTGATAATCCCTGCCGATTTGATCCAGCGTTTCATGAATTTTGTCCACTAAACGATCAAACCCTGATAAATGCTCATTGTCAAGTGTATACTTCATACGGATAACTTCATCGAGAATACCTGTTTTCCGGATGACCGAAACCGGTATGCTCCGCTGAACCAGCCTTTTTGCTCCGGCATACAGTTCAAGAATTGTTTCCATCATCTTTAGCTGCTTCATTACAGGGACATAAGTATCATTTTCATGATAGGCATTCTGCTGAAGAAACCCCAGCCGAATGACCTTTGCAATCTCCAGTACAAGCTTTTGTTCATCGGGTAGAATGTCACTTCCGATAAGTTTCACAATTTCAAGCAGTTTGCTTTCTTCCTGCAGTATACGAAGGAGCTCCGCTCTTTTCGTACTGAAGGTGCCATCCGTCTTTTCCCGATACCAGTCCTGACAGTCTTCAAAATACTCACTATAACTTGAAGCCCAATTGATTGCCGGATAATGGCGGGTGTATGCCAGCTGTTTGTCCAAAGCCCAGAAGCAACGGATAAATCGCTTTGTATTCTGCGTCACCGGCTCTGAAAAATCTCCCCCTTGAGGCGATACAGCCCCAATAATGCTGATGGAACCCTTCGTATCATTTAGGTTCTCAACCATACCCGCTCGTTCATAAAACTCGGACAGGCGGGAAGGCAGATAGGCAGGAAAGCCTTCTTCGGCCGGCATCTCTTCCAGCCTTCCGGATATTTCCCGTAAAGCTTCGGCCCATCTTGATGTTGAATCCGCCATGACAGCTACATCATAGCCCATATCTCTGTAAAATTCCGCCAGCGTGATGCCCGTGTAAATTGAAGCCTCTCTTGCAGCAACCGGCATGTTGGAAGTATTGGCAATCAAGACGGTACGCTTCATCAAGGACTGGTTGTTACGTGGATCAATCAATTTCGGAAAATCCTCCAGTACCTCGGTAATTTCATTTCCACGTTCACCACAACCAACATACACGATAATGTCCGCATTGGACCATTTTGCCAGCTGGTGCTGGGTCATGGTCTTTCCGGTGCCAAACCCGCCCGGGATCGCTGCAGCTCCTCCCTTTGCTATTGGAAACAGCGTATCAATAACCCGTTGGCCTGTTACCAGTGGTTTGTTCAGCTCCAGCCTACTCCTGTATGGTCTGGGCTTGCGTACCGGCCATTCCTGTACCATGGTCACTTCTTTCTCTGAAGGGCCACATTGTATTTTCAGGATTGGTTGACACAGCGTATATTCTCCGTCCTTCGCCACATCAATAACCTCTCCGCGTATGTCCGGCGGCACAAGAACGAAATGCTTCACAACCTCGGTTTCCTGAACCTCTGCAATTTTTGTGCCAGGCTCTACCCTGTCTCCCGCTTTCACGAGCATTTTTACAGGCCACTTCCTGTCCAGTTCAAGCTGGGTTACCGACATCCCCCGCCGTATGAATTCACCGGATTTCTCCCGTATCTTCACAAGCGGCCTCTGGATACCGTCGAAGATGTTCCCGATAATTCCAGGCCCCAACATGACACTTAATGGTTTACCGGTCGATATGACCGGCTCTCCCGGCTTTAGTCCGGCTGTAGATTCATAAACCTGAACAATGGCCTCATCCCTGTCTACCCGAATCACTTCTCCTATCAGCTTTTCGTCTCCTACAAGAACCATTTCCAGCATTTTCAGTCGGTTGTTTCCCCTAACCCGGATAACAGGGCCATTAATCCCATATATCATTCCCTGCGTATTTTTTATCAAGCTTAATCACCTGCTTTTCTGAAGCAAGAGCACGTCAATCCAATTCAGCTTCTTACATCAATATTTATGTTTAATCCTGTTAATTCCAGAAATGTGCTTCTTTGCTGTGTCAAACGGCTACTAAAGGAATAGTCCGCCATCCGGCCACTCTTTTCGTTTATCACCATACACCCTCCAGATATGGGTTGATCACTTTCCTTCAGCGTAAAGTACTGGTCGGTTTCCTCTTGAATGATACGAGCCAGAGCCATATCCTGCTTGTCGACCAATACATACACGTCTCCCTTACCAACCTGATTCAGACCCGCTCTAATCAAGCCCTTTAGCTTTTCTGCATATTCGGTTCCGGCACGGTACTGTTCCAGCCTGCTTCGGACAGCATGAAAGACATCCTCCATGACACACTGCCTCTTTTTAAACAAAAGCTGTTTCGCTTCGATAAGCCTGGCGGAATATCTTTCATTGTTTTCCCTGTCGATTTTGTAAATGGCTTGCTGGATGGCATGATATGCCTCCTTTAAAAAGGCTAGCTCCTCTTCTTCCATCCGCTTCTCTTTTTCGCTTCTGGCCTGATTCAGAAGGATACCAGCCTTATGGGCGGCGTCCTTCATCACCATCTCCACAAATGCATCCAACCGGTTGTTCATGTCCTGTATGTCCATAAGCCACCTCAAATCTTTAATCCGATTGCTTCACGCACATAGTGCGTGATCGCATCAACCGCCTTCTTACTGCCATGCCTGTCTGGAATCTCAATGATCAATGGCGTCTGATAAGTCAGTTTCATTCTATAGAGCTCATTCTGAACCAGATCGGCCAGTTTCTCGGTGATCAGTATGAGCCCGATATCAATGTCTTTTAAGGCTTTGGTTAGCATATCAAGCACCTCATCCTTTTCATGCACAACAACGCCTTCGATCCCGGCAAGACGCATTCCGATTTTCGTATCCAAATTGTCACTAATCAAAAACATTTTCATACGACATGCACCCTGTTTCCATTCTGCTCTATCCAATCGGGAAAAACGGAGCACTCTTTTAGTTTTCAGCGCTTAACCCAAATTGAACAGAGGGTGGCTAAGTTAGTCTGGTACTCTTCCAGCACGTAAATTTAACCCCGTTGTGTACTGGTATGAGATCTTTTGTCAGAGCATAGCTGGCAGGATAAAACTTAGCCGTTCAAAATTAGAATCGTAACGATCAACCCATATATAGCAATACCTTCAGCAAGACCAACGAAGATCAGGGTTTTACCCAAAAGCTTCGAATCTTCGCTGATGGCACCCAATGCAGCTGATCCTGTTGATGCAACGGCAATCCCTGCACCAATAGATGCAAGCCCGGTTGACAGTGCAGCTGCCAAATACCTCAGGCCACTGTCACCGATTGCTTCTTCGGTACCATCGGCTGCCATCGCAGAAATTGGCATCAGAATAATGGTTGCAACAATCAGCAACCCGAATAAAGCTGTAATATT
>JAAYKJ010000080.1 GCA_012522505.1 Clostridiaceae bacterium | reverse complement strand
TTCCATGCCCTCGCGTAGTATTTTTCCATACTGGAAGCTATCGATTAATTTTTCAAGTTTATCAATTACCTCACCGACAACAATACCACATTTATCCAATGTTACTTCTTCGAAATCATATTCAGGATAATCCAGGTTTACCTCAATTTCAGCGAGCATATCCACAAGGGACCTTCTTATCTGATTGACCTCAGCGGAAAGCAGTCCTTCCAGTTGGGACACAGCAACTTTAGAGCTTTTTTCGGTTCTGGATGCTATCAGATCCATAATCGCCTCAGCCTGAACAAGGTCCATTCTTCCATTAACAAATGCTCTTTTTGTGAATTCTCCCGCTTCAGCTGGCCTTACGCCCTGTCTGTATAGTAGATCCAAAATTCTGGATGCAGTAACATAACCTCCATGGCAATTGATTTCAACGGTATCCTCGGTTGTATATGTTTTCGGTGCATCCATTTTTGATATGAGAATTTCGTCTATTGTCTCATTGTTTTCAGGGTCAACAATCTTACCATAATGAATCGTGTGAGACGGATATTTCAAAAATTCACCCTTGCCCCTGAAAATTCTTGAGGCTACAGTAAATGCATCTGATCCGCTAAGCCGGATAATTGATATACCAGCATTCCCAACCGCTGTTGAAACAGCGGCTATTGTATCCGTTTGTAAAGCATCTGTCATACTATCACCTTTTGAGAATTACTGCTGTTTGAATGTATCGGGAAACAGGAAAATAAACCCGCCAATGAAGCAAAGGCAGGAATTTTTTCGTACAAAACCATCATCGGGCCTCTCTGTGGTACATGCTTTTTCCTGTGGGAAACCGTATTATGAGGCATAGGTTTGTATGGTATTTGGTTAAAAATGGACAATGGGTTCCCCATCGTCCATTTTGCTTTTCTAATCTTGTTTTGATTCCCTTTTATACTTTATAACAACCTTTCTGTTTGGTTCCTCTCCAATGCTATAAGTTTCAACCGATTTATAATTTTGTAGTGTTGCATGAATAATTCTTCTCTCGTATGGGTTCATGGGTTCAAGGGTCATATTTTTTCTGTTCTTTGTAACTTTATCGGCAAGCCTTTTTGCAAGCTTTATCAGGGTTTCTTCCCTTTTTTCACGATAATTACCCACATCGAGGGTAACGCGAATAAAACGTTCACTGGATTTGTTCACCACAAGACCTAATAGATACTGAAGGGCATCCAACGTTTCTCCTCTCCTGCCAATGACAATACCAATATTTTCAGCTGCCAGTTTTACAGTTAGGATATCCCCATCCATCACAATTTCCATTTCTTCTTCCAACCCCATGGCATCCAAAATGGGATTCATGAAATTTTTCACGATTTCTTCAAAATTTTCTTTTTTGTATACACGAACAACAGCATTTCTTCCTCCGAGCAAACCGAAAAGTCGCTTGCTGCCTTCGTCAAGTACTTCAATTTCCGCATTTTTCATTTCAATGTTAAGATCTTCAAGGGCTTCCTCAATTGCAGCTTCGATAGTCCTTCCTTCTTTTTCAACAAATTGTGCCACTATTCTCCCTCCTTCTTATTATGCATATATTTATCGGTAAAAAACTGCTGTGCTATCTGAACCAAATTACTGAGCAGCCAATAAAAGGACAAACCAAGCGGAGCCTGAAAACTAATAAACAATGTCATAAGAGGGCCAAAATACATCATTGTTTTGTTCGTTGATGCCATCTTCTGATTTGCATCTTGATTTTGCATTGACTTCGCCATGCTCAGCTTTGTGGACAGAAAAGTGGTTCCAACTGTAATCAAAACCAATATTAAAGCAGGAATATACACTCCGGGATTTTCTTTAATTACTTGAAAATTATAAGTAGGAACAACACCAAGGTTGAAAATTTTCATAAAAGTAAGATTGATCATTTCGGTTCCGTCTTCGACAAGTTTCGGAATTGTATTGACTGCATCCACTACATTGATTTCAAAATAGTGATTCTTTTGAAAAAGTTCAGCTACTGCCACCGGATCCCCTTTTATCCCCTCAAACTGATCAAGAAAAGGAAAACTGTCACTTGAAAAGAAATTTGGATTGATTGCCATCACTTTAGTAATAACATTTCCCAGCATCTCTTTTGTCCACCCAAACATATATGTAAGGGGTTTACGAATCACATAAAAAAGTGCAAACAAAATCGGCAGTTGAAAAAGCATCGGAAGACATCCGCCTGCAGGGTTTACACCTTTTTCCTGATATAGTTTCATCATTTCCTGATTCAATTTCTCTTTATCATTTTTATACCGCTGTTGGATTTTTTGCAGTTCGGGCTGTATTTCCTGCATTTTCGCCGTTGACTTTAATTGTTTAATGGTTAATGGCAGTAGGGCAAGCTTTATGAGTATGGTAAACAAAACCAGTGACAGGCCGTAATTACGAAAAGCAATTGTATTGTAAATGATATAGAGTAGTTGGCCCAGTACCTTCGCAATTAAATCAAACATTTTCATTCTCCTTCCCGCTTCACAGGGTCATATCCTCCATTATGAAAAGGATTACATTTTAAGATCCTTCTTATTGCAAGGTATATACCCTTCAGCGGACCATATATTTCTATAGCTTCATGTGCGTATGCAGAGCAGGTAGGGTAGAATCTACAAGTTGCTCTTCCCTTTAAGGGTGAAAGAATTCTCTGATACACATCGATTAACCATAATAATATTTTTTTCACTTAATATCCTTAACCTTTTTTATTCTAGCATAAGCTGGAATTATTCATCTCTACCTGCACCATTTAATTCTGACAGTACCTTCAGTTTCTTCATAAGGTAACGCATTTCCTTTAATATCTGTTGACACCCAGGATCTACTCCGTCTGCTTTTCTCGCAACAATAACGAAATCAAATCCTTTTTAAATATCGTCCTGTAATACAAAATAGCTTTCCCGAATAAGCCTGCGAATCCTATTACGCTTTACACTTTTCCCATATTTTTTACTGGCAGTAATTCCAATTCGGTTCATCTGTATGGAATTTGGCTGCATATAGATTACCAGAGACTTAGAAACTGCATAACGCCCTTTGCGATATATCTTCTGAAACTCCCGGTTCTCTTTGATCTTTATTATTCTACCCATTTTATATTTTCCAGTGCCGGTTCCAGCAATATATTGTTCAAGAATAATTATCTCACCGCAGTTCATTTTGATACTGATTTACATCTTCATTTACAAATGCTGTCGGATGCAATCTATAAAATATTCCGTTATGCAATATATTCACAAATCCATATGCAGTCTGTTCACTCAAGCTTAACCCTATTTTTTGAGTAATAAACCCGCAATAACCTACAGATTCCTCTGAAACAATATCCCTCATTAGTGTGTTCAACACACAGACTTATACTACATTATAGCAGAATTTTTTATTGGAACAATCAATCATATATCGTCTACATGAAAACCGGGGAACATCTGTTCATATAATGCCTTCGGGCTATACATGACAGATGCTCAATCAAGTGCCTTCCAATAAGAAAAAAAGACCACATTTCAGCGGTCTTATGCAGTTAATTTTTTTCTTCCTTTAAGTCTTCTTCTTCGTAAAACCTTTCTGCCATTGCTGGTTTTCATTCTTTTACGGAAGCCATGTTCAACTTTTCTTTGCCTTTTTTTCGGCTGATATGTCCTAAGCATCGCTGCACCTCCATTCAAAGCAATATTCTATTTAAAACTGATCACTCGCTTTACTGAATAAGCATCAGACCTATTATATATTAAAAAAATTAAAAACGTCAATACATTCCGCAATTTAATCTTGTCTTTTTCCGCCTGCAACTATATTTTGACCTGCTTATCCACACAATACACCATATGTTGTATCCATGCAAAATACTTGTCTTCGCCCCGGATCATATTATTGAAACATCAATGGAAGTTTGATATAGTTTAAGGTACCGGTTAAATTGAACCTTGGAGGAATCAAGATGTCATTATCAACACAGGATATTTGGGTAAAAGTAGAGGAGCTTTTGGATGGAGAGCTGACGAATATTAGCCTGGATACCTGGATAAAAACAGTAAAACCTCTACATATTGAGAATGATGTATTCACACTTGAAGCGCCTTCAGAATTCAACAGAGATATATTGAAATCGCGCTATATTCCGTTAATTACAAACGCTATTAAAATCGTAACAAATAAGGTTTTTGAGATAGATATCGTTATAAAAAACTCAAAAAATGTATCCTCTGAAGAAATTTCTGATAATAAATCAACTACACATTCGTCCCTGCTGAACCCAAAATACACCTTTGATACATTTGTCCGCGGTAATGGAAATCAGTTTGCCCATGCGGGTGCGGTCGCAGTTGCCGAGTTTCCGGCAAAGAAGTATAACCCTTATTTTATCTATGGCGGTGTGGGTTTGGGAAAGACACACCTGATGCAGGCCATCGGTCATTATGTTCTGGAACAAAACCCAAACTCCAGAGTATTGTATGTAACTTCTGAAAAGTTTACAAATGAATTAATTAATTCAATTAAAGATGTAAAAAATGAAGAATTTCGAAATAAATATCGGAATATCGACGTTTTATTAATCGATGATATTCAATTTATTGTTGGCAAGGAAAGAACACAGGAAGAGTTTTTTCACACCTTCAATGCTCTTTACGAAGCACAAAAACAAATTGTTATCTCCAGCGATAAGGCTCCTAAAGAGTTTAATACGCTGGAGGAAAGACTGCGTTCCAGATTTGAATGGGGTCTTATTGCAGATATTCAGGCACCTGATATCGAAACAAGAATTGCGATTTTAAAGAAAAAGGCTCAGCTGGAAAAACTCGAAGTTCCTGATGATGTTATTTTCTATATTGCTGACAACATCCTTTCAAATATACGGGAACTTGAAGGAGCTTTAAACCGGGTTGTTGCATATTCCTTTCTCACCAACAAACCTCTTTCTGTTGAATTAGCCCAGGGTTGTTTGAAACAACTAATATCGAGTGCCAACACAAAGGAAATCAATCCGAATACTATCATGAAAACCGTTGCCCGTTACTCTGATATCAATCCGGATCTGCTAACAGGAAACAAAAGATCCCGGAATATCACCTATCCAAGACAAATGGCAATGTTTTTATGTAGAGAACTGACCGATTTGTCTCTGCCAAAGATAGGGCTTGCTTTTGGAGGAAAGGATCATACAACCGTTTTACATGCCTGTGATAAAATTCAAGATGATATCCAAAATAACGCGGAGACGAGAAGAGCCATTAGTGAATTGAAAAAAAATATTACGGGAAAATAGATGCTATCTAAGTTGATCACAGAATATTTTATTGATAGATATAATTTTTACCAGGTTACCTAACGCGAAAAGAATTATTTTTTTAGAAATATATTAACAGTTTCCCTGTGGAAAAATTGTTCGCAATCTGTGGAAAATGATAAATATGATGAACACCTTGATCCTGTGAATTAAAAATACGGGTTATTCACAAAACAAATAACAGGCAATACTCGGGAAATACCCGCATTAAAACAGGTTCTCAACAGTTTACACAGCACTTATGACTATTATGATTATTTTATATTAATATATGAATGAATAAGGAGGTTTAGAACATGAAATTTATCTGCTCTAAAAGTGATTTAATTGAAGCGACAACTACAGTACAAAAAGCAGTAATGGCAAAAGCTACTCTCCCAATGCTGGAAGGTATTTATATTGAAGCGAATAATGATGTTAAACTTGTTGGAAACTGTTTCGATATGGGAATTGAATGTACAGTAAATGCGGATGTAAAAGAAAAAGGTTCGATTGTTATAAATTCCAGAATGTTTGGTGAAATCGTTAGAAAACTTCCGGATTCAGAAATCCTTTTTCAGGTAAAGGATAATTTTATTGTTGTTATAGAATGTGATAACTCGTATTTTGAAGTGAAAGGTCTTTCTTCCGAAGGTTTTCCTATGCTTCCTGAAATTGAAGAAGACAAAAAGATAGCCCTTTCTCAATCGAGCCTTAAAGATATGATCCACAAAACGATCTATGCAATCAGTGCGGATGAGAATCGCAAAATCCTTACGGGGTCATTGCTTGAGGCTGAAAATGGCGATTTTAATATGGTATCTCTGGATGGGTTCCGTCTGGCCGTAGCAAAAACGGTAGTCAAAGAAGACATAAATTTTAGGGCGGTAATACCTGGAAAGAACCTTAGCGAAATTCATAAGATTTTAGATACATCTGATGATGAGATTAAAATAACACTGTCAAAAAATCAAGCCTTGTTTGAAATAGAAAAATGCAGAATCGTTTCTAAACTGCTAGATGGAGAATATCTGAACTATAAGAGTTTTATACCGGAGCAATTCGAAACAACCATAGAAGCAAATTTGAGGAGTATTACGGAAAGTATTGAGAGGGCATCGCTGATCACAAATGCAGATAAAAGATATCCCGTAAAATTTGTAATCGATGATGATAAGATGCTGATAACTTCCAGTGCAGATATCGGTGTATCAAAAGAAGAAATAGAAGTAAAGACGGATGGAAACAATATGAAGATAGGGTTTAATCCAAAATACTTACTCGATTCACTGAAGGTCATTGATGATGAAAAAGTTATCATTTCTTTCAGTTCTTCAATTGGCCCTAGTGTTATAAAGCCATTACAGGGAGATAAATAAATCTTCATGGTCTTACCTGTACGAATGAATTGAGAGAACCCTTTCAGATTTGCCTTGCAAATGGTCTTCTGAAGCTTTTATGTAAATTAGTTCGTAAGTTTCATTAGCAAATGGCTTAGGTAGATCTCTACCTAAGCCAAAGAGTAATAAAGGGAATACTATCAGGATAGCTCACATTATCGAAAAATATTGGAAGGAAGAATAATACATTTCATATGGAGCTCACCAAAAACGAAACCCCACTATATAACTTAAGATTAATGCTTACACGCTGCAATTATAGCAGATAATTATACTGCATACCTAAAGAAAGAAGTGTTTATGAATCCAATCAAAGTATGCCATTGTAATGATTAAATTGAGAATAAATGATCATCTACTGTTGTACCTTTACATAGAAAGAACCAGCTGACATCGTTTATTTTTTGAAGGGAAAAGGTAGGAAATGAAAAAGATTATGATCAATACGCCATATATAAAACTGGATCAATTCCTGAAGTTAGCAAATGTATGCGGTTCTGGCGGAGAAGCAAAAGAAATCATACAAAGAGGTTGTATATATGTTAATGATAGAATAGAGACGCGCAGAGGCAAGAAGCTAATAGATGGCGACAGGATAAGAATCAATCATGAAGATTATCTTGTCTGCCAGGATGGTGATTGATGTGGAGATAAGAAAGCTCTATCTGAAAAACTTCAGAAATTACCGTGAAGAAGAAATTGAATTTTCTAAAAATGTTAGTATTATATTTGGAGAAAATGCTCAGGGAAAAACCAATATAGTAGAGGCCCTATACTTGTTTGCTACAGGAAAGTCACACAGAACAAATAACATGAATGAATTGATTCGATACGGTAAAGAATTTTTTGAAATTTCACTGGATTTTGAAGATAACAATTATTTACAGACAATTCAAATTAGATATGAAAAAGGTAAACGGAAAGAGCTTAGAATCAATGAAATAAAAAAAGAAAGAATATCAGAATTACTGGGAGTTGTACCATCGGTTCTTTTCGCACCTGAAAGTTTGCTATATGTTAAGGGATCACCTGGAGAAAGAAGAAAAATCATTGACATTGTTCTGTGTCAAATGAATAAGATTTATCTTCTGGAACTACAAAAATATAATCGAATAATAAAAAACAAAAATGTACTTCTAAAACAGATTCAGTTTAATTCAAAAAGCGACATGCAGCTTGAAATATGGAATGAAAGTCAATCAAAATCGGGTTCATATATCATAAATGAGAGAAGGAAACTAATTGAAAATCTCGAAAAAAGAATGATGAGAATTTTAAGTGGGATTTCGGATGGAAGGGAAGAAATCAAACTTAAATATAGAACTTTCCACGAGGATATTCATGAAAATCTTCTTGAAGCAATCAGGCAAAATACACAAAGAGATATCGATCAGGGTAGTTGTACAATAGGACCGCACAGGGATGATTTAGAGATAATTGTAAATGGAAAGAATTCCAGAATGTATTGTTCACAAGGGCAGCAGCGTTCGGTGGCCCTTGCTTTGAATATAGCTATCCTAGAGGAACTTGAGAGCAAGTTGGGTAAGGCACCAATACTGCTGTTAGATGATGTAATGTCAGAGTTGGATGAAAAAAGACAAAACTACCTTTTAAAAATCATAAATAAACGACAAACAATTATTACGACAACAGAAAAATCTAAATTTGCAGAAACTGAAAAAAGAATGATATCATATATTCAGATAAAAGACGGGGCAATAGTAGATAATAAAAAAATATTGACGTAAAATTAACGAGTGGATAAAATAATTTGAAGAATGGGTGATCTTATGTTTTTACATTTAGGAGGAGATTACATCGTTTCCATAAAAGATATAATAGCCATTGTTGATATGGAAAAATCAACAATTTCTCAGGATACGAGAAATTTTTTAAAGATATCGGATGAAGAAGGTTTTATTATTGATGTCATTGAAAATGAAATGCCAAAATCATTCATCATTACACAGGAAAAGCATAAGAGTAAGATTTTTCTTTCACCCATCTCAACAACCACATTATATAAGAGATATGAATTATTGACGAATAGTATGAAAGAGAAACGAATGGAGGAAAAATAAAGAAATGAAAATACCGGCAAAACAGGAAAAAATATACGGCGCAGAGCAGATACAAGTACTTGAGGGTTTAGAAGCTGTTCGAAAAAGACCAAGTATGTATATTGGAACAACTGCATCTAGAGGTCTCCACCATCTAGTTTACGAAATTATGGATAATAGTATCGATGAAGCATTAGCTGGCTATTGTGACACCATTAAGGTTATTATCAATAAAGATAATAGTATAACCAATATCGATAACGGTAGGGGAATACCTGTTGGGATTCATCCTAAACTTGGTATTCCAACCGTAGAAGTTGTTCATACTGTATTACATGCTGGCGGGAAATTCGGTGGTGAAGGATACAGGGTATCCGGTGGTCTTCATGGAGTCGGTGCCTCTGTTGTAAATGCCCTTTCTGAATGGATGGAAGTCACTGTATTGCGAGACGGAAAACAATACAAACAAAAGTATGAGAGAGGAAAGCCCGTTACTAAGCTTGAAATAGTTGGAGAGAGCGACTCTACAGGAACGATTACAACTTTTAAGGCTGATCCGCAAATATTTGATGAAATTGAATTCGACTATGATATTCTTTTGAAACGTTTTCGCGAACTGGCTTTTTTAAATAGAGGCTTGACAGTGCATCTTGTGGATGAAAGAGAAGATGAACCAAAAAAATCTATTTTGCATTATGAAGGTGGAATTGTTTCCTTTGTACAATATATCAATCAAAACAAGAGCGTAATCCATGATAATGTGATTTATTTTTCTGGTGATAAAGAAGATGCAGAAGTAGAAATTGCAATTCAATATACGGATAGCTATGTTGAAAACGTTTTTAGTTTTGCAAACAATATACCAACAACAGAAGGTGGGACCCATGTTACTGGTTTTAAGGCAGCAATCACAAAGGTTATCAATGATTATGCCAGAAAAACAAATATACTAAAGGATAATGAAAAGAACCTATCCGGAGAAGATGTAAGAGAAGGAATAACAGCTATTATAAATGTTAAGCTTCTGGATCCACAATTTGAAGGACAAACAAAAACAAAACTTGGGAATGCAGATATTCGATCCCTAACCGAATCTATAGTAAGTGAGAAGCTGCAATACTTCCTTGAAGAGAACCCGAAGACTGCAAAGATAATTATTGAAAAATCAATTACCTCATTCCGAGCCAGAGAGGCAGCCAGAAAGGCAAGGGAGATGACAAGAAGAAAGAATGCACTGGAATCGTATTCTTTACCAGGAAAGCTTGCAGATTGTCAGGAAAATGACCCAAGACTATGCGAACTTTTCATTGTTGAAGGTGATTCAGCAGGTGGGTCAGCAAAACAAGGACGGGATAGAAAATTTCAAGCAATTCTTCCCTTATGGGGAAAAATGCTGAATGTCGAAAAAGCGAGGCAAGATAAAGTGTATGGTAATGAAAAATTAATGCCAGTCATTACCGCACTTGGTGCTGGAATAGGAGAGGAAATTGACCTCGAAAAATTAAGATATCATAAGATTATTATTATGGCAGACGCAGATGTTGACGGACAACATATCCGTACATTACTACTCACTTTTATGTTCAGATATATGAAACCATTGGTTGAAAATGGACATGTATATATTGCACAACCCCCGCTATTCAAAGTTAAGAAAGGGAAAGAAGAAATCTATGTATATAACGAAAGAGAACTGAATAGTTTATTGAAAGAAAAGGGATGGGAAAAAGGCGACTCAAGTTTAAACATACAAAGATATAAAGGACTTGGAGAGATGAATGCTGAACAGTTGTGGGATACAACGATGAACCCTGAAACAAGGAAAATGTTAAAAATAGATTTGAACAACCCTGTTATTGCTGATGAAATATTTACAATTCTAATGGGTGAAAAGGTTCAACCGAGAAAAGAATTTATTCAAAAATATGCAAGGAAGGTTGCAAACCTTGATATTTAATTAGTAAAAGATAAAAGCATTTGCCTAAATAAGCCCCCACCATTAAAATAGTGGGGGTAATTATTTTTTCAAAATGAAGATTTCATAGCTCGTTTATTCTATATGATGAAGTACCCAACCATTGCAGAAATCACAGAATTCAAACCTATTCCCAAGAAATTGTATAATGAACCATGCAATCGATGCAACCAGGATAAGTTCCATCAGGTGATAATCTGATGATTTTTATGAAGTAAAGATAAAATGTTTCACGTGAAACATCCATAATTGAATTTTAGGCAAAATACACTTAGATGAAGAGTTCAAGGGGTTATAACTTAAGAATTTTGGGTCTTCAAATAATAAATAAAGAAAATGTTTCACGTGAAACATCTCTGATGGAAACTTAGGAAATATGCACTTAGTTGAAGAGTAAAAGGGGTTATCACATAAGAATTTGATGTCATGCAGTAATAATTCGAAAAGAATGTTTCACGTGAAACACTTTCAGTGAAAACATCGTTTCAATTCAACTGCCGGTATGATATAATTAAAAAAGTATTAATAATGGGGTGTTCAAACAATGTCAAAGATTATTGCTATAGCCAACCAAAAGGGTGGCGTAGGAAAGACGACTACAGCGGTTAATTTGAGTGCATGTCTGGCTGTTAAGGGCAAAAAAATCCTTGTAATTGATATCGATCCGCAAGGAAATACATCCAGCGGCTTTGGTATTGATAAGACACAGTTTGATTCATCCATATATGATGTTATTATAAATGATGTTCCTATAGAAGAAACACTTATTCAAACTATGATAGAAAACCTGTTCGTTTCGCCTTCAAATATTCAGTTAGCTGGTGCAGAGGTTGAACTGGTGTCCGTAATTTCCCGTGAGACCAGGTTAAAGCATGCCTTGGATTCTTCCAGAGAAAAATATGACTTTATTATTATCGATTGCCCGCCTTCCTTGGGGTTGATAACAGTGAATGCATTGACAGCTGCAGATACTATTTTGGTTCCAATACAATGTGAATACTATGCGCTTGAAGGGTTAAGCCAGCTGATGAATACGGTTAAGATAGTGCAAAAGCATTTAAATCCTTCATTAAATGTAGAAGGTGTTGTATTAACCATGTTTGATGCAAGAACAAATTTGTCTATTCAGGTTGTCGATGAAGTAAAGAAATACTTTGGGAATAAAGTATATAGAACGATTATTCCCAGAAATGTACGACTTAGTGAAGCTCCAAGCTATGGGCTTCCAATTATCAAGTATGATCCTAAATCCAAAGGTGCAGAATGTTATATGGATTTAGCAGACGAAGTAATTGAATATTCGGAGGAATAAGCATGAAAAAAGCTCTTGGGAAAGGTCTGGGTGCCATCCTCGATTCAGAGAATATACTTTCGGAAGCTTCGAGTGTGACCCAGTTAAGAATAAGTGATATCGAGCCTAACAGAGATCAGCCAAGAAAGAAGTTCGATCCGGAAAAGTTACAGTCTCTTGCAGAATCTGTTCTCCAGCATGGGGTTGTACAACCGATTATTGTTAAGAAAAAAGGTAAAGGCTATTCTATCATCGCTGGTGAAAGAAGATGGCGAGCTGCAAAACTTGCAGGCTTAAAAACAATACCGGCTATTATTAAAGAAATGTCGAGCCAGGAAGTCATGGAGATTGCTCTTATAGAAAACCTACAGCGCGAAGATCTGAATCCGATTGAAGAAGCTGAAGCTTATCAAAAACTAATGGAAGAGCATGGCTTAACACAAGAGCTTCTATCTAAATTAGTTGGTAAGAGCCGAGCTGCCATAGCCAATTCAGTGAGGCTATTAACATTGTCAGATAAAGTGAAGGAAATGATAGTTGAAGAAATCCTTACTCCTGGCCACGCACGCACTCTTATAACAATTGACGATAAGGACAAACAAGCCAAACTTGCGGAAGCTATTGTCGAGAGAGGTTTGAATGTACGTGATACCGAAAAACTGATCAGCGAACAAATTAGCCCCAGTCAAATGAAAAGAAAAAAAAGACAAAATAAAGATGCGAACATTCTTGATGTTGAGGAAAAGCTAAAAAGTATATTAGGAACAAAAGTAGATCTCCAGCATAGCGCGAAAAAAGGGAAAATTATTATTGAATATTATTCGAACGATGAGTTTGAAAGATTGGTGGGCATATTAACTAAAAATGCTAAATTTTAGGGCGCTATATAATCCACTATACTTCATTTACCAGGGCATAGTAATATAGAATGTCTACTTTTATAGAAAATCGATTCTGGGCGAAAATAATAGGGTTTTTGACGAAGTGTATTTCGCATTAAAAATATACTGCTTAAAAAATTAACACTTACAAAGAAAGAAAATTTTCTTTTCTTTATGAAGTGTTTATGTTTTAATTCAGATGGATTATAATTGAGATTATGAAAAATAATCGGAGGAGTATTTATGGAAGAGTACATAGTATATATTTCGCTGACGCTTGCCTTTCTTGCAATTATTTTTTTCTTTATCTTAAATGTAAGGCTTGGCAGAATGATAAAAAAGTATAATAATTTCATGAAGGGACTTGGCGATAAAGATGTAGAAAATTTGATGACATACTACCGAGATGAGATGGAGAAGTTAAAAAAAGAAGTACATGGGAATTATAACAGTCGCATTACTGAAATTGAAAATAAACTTCCCGGTTGTATTCGTAACATAGGAATAACCAATTATAATGCTTTTGAAGATGTTGGAAACGAAATGAGTTTTTCCGTAGCATTTTTAAATGAAAAAGTAAACGGGTTTATTCTAACGGGCATTTATTCAAGAGCCCATTCATATGTCTATACAAAAGAGATTATAAACGGTAAGGCAAAACGTGAATTATCCAAAGAAGAACGAGATGCACTGAATAAAGCATTGGCTTAATACGAGAATTATGAGAGGTGACAAAAAATGTTGGATATAAACAGAATTAGGAGCAATCCAGAACATGTAAAAGAAGCCCTTCTAAAAAGAATGGAACATGTGGATTTTACCGAGCTTTTACAATGGGACATTGAAAGAAGACAATTAATTCAGTCAACCGATGAAAAAAAAGCAAAACGTAATAAGGTTTCCGGTGATATTCCCAGGCTGAAAAAGGAGGGAATAGATATTTCAGATCTGCTTTCTGAAATGAAAGCTCTTTCTGATGAGATAAAGGAAAACGATGAAGCGTTGCGGGAAGTTGATGCAAAAATACATCAGTTTCTCTCCTCACTCCCAAATATTCCAGCAGAAGATGTTGTTGCAGGTGGTAAGGAAAACAATCAGGTATTAAGAACTTGGGGAGAAAAGCCATCATTCGGTTTTTCGATAAAAAACCATGTGGATCTGGCAACAGACCTGAAACTTGTTGACTATGAAAGAGGAGCTAAAATCGGAGGAAATGGTTTTTGGGTTTATACAGGAATGGGCTCTATCCTGGAATGGGCGTTGTTGAATTATTTCGTGGAGCAGCATTTAAAAGATGGTTATCAATTTTTGTTGCCACCGCACATATTAACATACCAGTGCGGTTACACTGCAGGCCAATTCCCTAAGTTTACGGAAGATGTGTACAAGGTGGAAACCGGTGAGGCCAATGAGAATATGCAGTTTATTCTCCCTACCGCAGAAACAGCGCTGATTAATTACCACCGAAACGAAATAATGAAAGAAGAAGACCTTCCAAAGAAGTATTTTGCGTATACACCATGTTATCGCAAGGAAGCAGGTAGTTACAGGTCAGAAGAACGCGGAATGATCCGGGGTCATCAATTTAACAAAGTTGAAATGTTCCATTATACAACCCCGGAACAGTCGGAGACGGCTTTTGAAGAGCTTGTTGTTAAGGCGGAGAAGCTTGTTCAGGGTTTAGGATTGTATCATAGGGTATCAAAGCTTGCTGCTAAGGATTGCAGTGCATCAATGGGAAAAACCTTTGATATCGAGGTATGGATTCCCAGTATGAATGATTTCAAGGAGGTAAGTTCAGCTTCTAATGCCTACGATTATCAGGCAAGAAGAGGGAACATCCGCTTCAAAGGAGCCAATGGGAAGAGCAAATTTGTACACACCCTGAATGCGTCAGGTCTGGCAACCAGTAGAATCATGCCGGCCATACTGGAGCAGTACCAGCAGGCAGACGGTAGTGTAGTCGTTCCTGAAGTGCTTCGAAAATGGGTTGGAAAAGAAATCCTAAGATAATTAATGGAGAAGGATACAGGAAGATGCCAGTGACGGACTCATGCCACCTCATTAGGTGGTGGGAGTATGTCACTGGCTCCCCTGTCAAATTATATGTTAAACTGTTGACGAACATAGACATCACAAACCGATCAGAACTGTGACGACCAGGAATTGACTATTGACAATATGCTCACCCTAAACTATAATAAGATAGTCGCCCGTTAAAAGGCACAAGCCGGAGTGGCGGAACAGGCAGACGCACAGGACTTAAAATCCTGCGAGGGCACAGACCTCGTACCGGTTCGATTCCGGTCTCCGGCACCATAATATTAGATTGGTGCATGGATAATCGGTAAATATTACATCGCGGAGTGGAGCAGTACGGTAGCTCGTTGGGCTCATAACCCAAAGGTCGGAGGTTCAAATCCTCCCTCCGCAACCAAATCAGTTACCGTAGTTGATACAATTATCAGCTACGGTAACTTCTTTTTATGCTCGGAAAACCAATGCTTTACAGCATAATCAATGGTTTGAGTCCTGCCCAGGAGTGGTTTCGACGGATTTCGGCGGGACTATGACATCATTTTGTTCCTGCGGCAAGGGAATGGATATTTTATAATCGTTAAAGATATATATCGTTAAATTATAATAATTTTATATTATATGTGCTTAAAGGCTCGATGCGGGATGCTTCATTTTCCCTATCGAGCCGTTTTTTCATATTCAAACCCAAGGGACAAAAGGGACAGAAAGGACATTACCCCTGCCGTTACAGTAGTTCGGTAATGTCCTTTCTATCTTTGAAGTGAAATACAACCCGCTCATCGGCATAGACGGTTACCCGTTCGATGGCGTCATTTTGCATCTGTTCACGCCGCTGCCTCAATCCGTTCAGTTTCTCCTCCGTACGCTCAAACCGAGCGTACAATTCCCCATGCTTTGCGTAATATTCTTCTTCGGTGATCATACTGGAGGCATTGCCGTTGATGGAGGCACGGATCAAGTCAGAAATGAGCCCCAGCTCCTGCTCCAGTCCCCGAATGTCCTCGTCTATGAAGTCGGTGTCCGTGAGTGACCGCTGGGCAAATTGCAGGTCAGAAATTGCGCCCTCACGGTCGATAAGTATTCGCTCATGGCAGCTACGAACAGCTGCCGTATCTGTTCTTCGTAAAGGTGCAGCGTACCGCATTTCTGCTCACCGTCAAATTTAGAATTGCATTGCCAGATGACCCTGGGGTATTTGCTTGTGGAGTGCCAGGCCTTCGAGCCGTATATCTCTCCACAGTCCCCACAAAAAATCTTACCGGAGAATACGCTTGTATGCCGATGCCGTTTATAGCTGCGCTTTCGTTTAGCAACCTTTCGAAAAAAGTTCTGTCTGCTTCTCCAAATCTGCTCTACTTCGCCATCCTCCATCGGTGGGTTGCACCGCTTCGCTTCGGATAAGAAACGCTCATATGCCACCTGGGTGTCCCCGTAGCGCTTGATGATGCAGGCGCCGATTTGCGTGGGTGTACTGTTGCGTTTTCCTTCCGGGATCGGTTCACGGTAACTGAGCAGAAAATCCTCATTGGTGGCAATCTGCGCAAGAAGCGTATTAAGAGTCAGCTCTCCGTCAACCACGATGACCTCCGCTGGGTCTGTACCGATAAAGAATCGCGCGCTATCAATGGCGCCATCGTCAAAGTATGGGTACACACCCATGATCTGTTCTTTCAGCTTGACGTACTCTTGCTCAGAGGTCATGGGGTCGAGCAGGAAAATGACATGAAAGCGTGTCCTCGGAGATTTGTTGCCTTTCCATTTCATGTGATGTCGGGAAAAGTGGATGATGTGCGGAACGCCTGCAAAGAAAAAACTGATGTCCTCCGGCGTGATCCAGTCTGTCGGTTCATCAGAGTGGTCGTTGTCGCAATCCATGGGTAGCGCGTTCGACCAAAAGAAGTTCTCCTTGCTTCTGTAATCGTTCTTGTACTGGGCAAATACGCTGTCGAATCGGAATGCCTCTGCTGCGGTTTGAGTATCGGCTATTTCAATACGGTTTTGATAAACGCAGTTTTCAAGGCTCCCGCGGCAGTCAGCGGTGTATACTATGATTGGGTTATCTTTCAGCATTGCTATCTTCGCTCCTTTCTTAGTTTTTGTTGCCTGTGTTTGATAGCCAATCATCAAGTGCCGCTTTGGATATTATGAGCCAGCGTTGCCCAGCTCTGCGGTATGGAATCTTTCCTTCGTGTAGCAAGTCAACTATTGTAGGAACGCTGATTCCGAGGTATGCCGACGCTGGTGAGCTGGTATTGGGCCGCGCCTTATATCGTGGTGCTCGCCATTATGCGCAACCTGCCTATGAAAGCAAAGCGTTCCAGAATTTTGTATATTGGAATGGCAATGATTATGGGATCGTTCCTCAGCTTTATGCTGCTGGGGAGAAATACCTCCGACTATCTG
>JAAYKJ010000079.1 GCA_012522505.1 Clostridiaceae bacterium | reverse complement strand
TAGCATATCCCAGATAAGCGTCGCTAAAGACCATTTGGACAGATCGTAAATATAAAGTACACTTGAAAAATAGTCATTCCAATAACCAACCATCATCATTAAGGCCACTGTTGCCAGAACAGGCTTTGACAATGGTAAAATGAATTTGAAAAAGATAACGATATAATCGCCACCATCCATCTGAACAGATTCCTCTATACTGTTTGGCAACATATTCATAAAATTTCGCAACAGAAAGATATTAAAAGCATTCATCATAGACGGTAAAATCAATGCCCATACGTTATCCAGAAGACCAAGCGATCTTATCAGCAGCCAGGTTGGAACCATACCACCGTTAAACAACATAGTGAAAAAAACGATGAAAGTAACTGCATTTTGTCCTTTTAGCGGTTTTGTCATCCCATATGCGATCATCGACGATATCAGCAGGCAGATCGCTGTTCCAAAAAAAGCAACATACAGGGATACTCCAAAAGCTGTTGCAACCCTTGAACTGTTAATAAGTGCTGCCCGATAGATATATATATCAAACCCACGGGGTATCAGAAATAATCCTGCTGTGCTGTTTTTTGTTATATCGCTGATGGAATACATCAGGATATGAATAAACGGAAGAACAAAGCAAACCGTCATAAATATAAAGAACAAGTGGTTAACGGTATCAAACACCAATCCCGAGAGGGAAGTACGCCTTCTTTTTCTCTTCATAAGCTTGCACCTACCATAATCCCTTCTGATTGAACATGCGAACACCATAATTTGTGCCTATCACCAAAAGCATACCAATGACTGATTTGAAAAATTGGGCCGCCGCTGCTGTACTGTAATCGCTTGACACAATTCCTATGCGATAAATGTAGGTATCGATAATATCAGCTGTACGATACACAAGCGGGTTATATAGAATAAATATCTGATGAAAACCTCCATCCAGGATATGACCAATGTTAAAGATAAACAGGACGATGATTACAGGCATAATGCTTGGCAATGTAATATATATCGCTTGTTTCAGCCTGCCTGCACCATCGATAGCAGCCGATTCATACAATCCAGGATCTATACTTGATATCGCAGCCATGTATACTATAGCTCCATAGCCGATATTTTTATATATGTCCGTTGCAATCAGCATTGGAACAAACCATGTATTACTGGTCATGATGTTCGGAGGGGTTAGTCCTATTGTTTTCAGAAAAACAATCAGTACACCATTTGAAGAGTTGATAAACACATCCAGCAAGCCTGCAAGGACGACCCATGAAACAAAATGCGGCAGATATGATATTGTTTGCACAACCCTCCTGAATTTTCTGCTTGATAACTCATTGAGTAGTAAAGCGAAGACAATTGGTGCCGGAAACGTGATTAGAAGCTTCAGGAAACTTATCCGAAGCGTATTCACTACGGACGCCCAGAACATGCTGTTGGATATAAGTGATTCAAAGTTTTTAAGACCCACAAAGGCACTACCAAAAACACCTTTAAAAACTGTAAACTCCTGAAAAGCGATGGCCAGCCCATACATAGGTATATACTTCATAATAATCAGGTATACAAAACCGGGCAGCATGAGAATATACAATTTACTGTATTTTTGCCAGCTTCTTTTCCAGGTCAAATGCTTATCTGTGCTAAAGGGAACAACAGGCTTAACGGGTTTGCTTGCAGTCTTCAATTTCACACCTCTTTTGATAACAGCTGTATTTGAAACTGTCTATTAATAATGAATTAGACCTATTACGGACTGTTGCGTGAGATTATTCAGGAATTCCTCTGCTTTCGTTCCGGATTCACCGTAATCGTCTGCATCAGAGGAATGTCTTTACTAGATGCACCAACCATGATGGAGTACATGCCGCCATCGAGCAGTCTGCATTTTTTCTCTGTGTCATAACGGTAGAAATCCTCCAGTTGAATTACGATGCTTGCTTCTTGCGTCTCTCCTGGTTCAAGATACATTTTCTTAATCCCGGCCAATTGTTTTAACGGACGCCGAACTTTGCTTTCATTAACGCGTACATAAACCTGTGCTGCTTCATAAGCGCCTGTATCTCCAACATTTGTAACCTTAAACTTCACGACGATCTGCTCACGAAGCCAGTATTCATTCTTATCACATTGAATCTCACTGTAATGGAACCTCGTATAACTCAGCCCATGACCAAATGGATACAGGACCTCTCCATCAAAGTAAAGGTAGGTCATTCCTCCCTCGATAATGTTGTATTGCTGTATGGGCGGAATATCAGCAACAGACTTGTAAACAGTAACGGGCAGGCGACCCGAAGGGCTATATTTCCCAAACAATATTTCAGCAATTGCCTTCCCACCCGCTTCCCCAGGATACCATGCCTGCAGAATCGCAGGGATATTCTCGGCCATCCAGGGGCTGGAAATCGGTGAGCCGCTGAAAATCACCACAACCGTATTCTGATTTTCTTCTTTTATTTTACGAACCAAATTCTCCTGATAAGGTTGCAACGCTATATCATGGCGGTCAGTGGTCTCATCTTCAACAACTTTATCTGTACCAACACAGACAATCGCATAGTCTGCATCGCGTGCTGCTTGAAGAGCAGCATTCCATTTATCTGGCTCAACATAATCCCAAGCTAATGTCACATGACAACCTTCACCCTGAGAATATCTTTCCATCCGGATCGAGTGTTTTGCTCCTGCATCCAGATATATCTCTCCCGTACACACGCGGGGCTGCTCGTACCCCCATTCATCGATAAGCGTTAGGCCGTTAACAACCAGTCTTACCCCATTATCCGAATTAACATAAAACGTGTATTTCCGTGATTCCGGTACTCTTAAGAATCCCGAGAAACGTACAGACCAGGTGCTTTCGTTTTCCATTCCTTTAATTGGAGATCTGAACCGCCAATCAAAGCAGATTGTTTTCTCAACTCGGGTCAACATAGGCGAACCCAGAAGATGTCTGCTCGAATAATACTCCGCTAGCAGCCCGCTCTGTCCATCAGGTGTTTCCATACATGATTCGGGTATGAGATGCGGTGCTATGCCACCTTCAAATACAGGTTCACATAATACTTCTACACTCTCGCCAACCAGTTCTCTTACACCCTCTTCAAGTGTTATAACATGTGATGGCTTGCCACTATAGGTTCCCATATATGTGCTTGCCGCATAAGGACCAATTAATGCAATCTTTTTGATCTTATCTGATTGAATCGGTAACAACTCTTCATTTTTAAGCATCACAGTGCCTTCTCTCGCAACCTGTAGAGCAAGATCCTGGTGCTTGCGACAGTTGACAACATCCTCTGATATAGTTTGATAAGGCAGGTTTTCTGGTGGATCCAGCAAACCAAGCTGAAACCTGGCCTTAATAGCCCTTCTTACCGCAATATCCACATCATGTACAGATACAAGACCCATTTCTACAGCTTTAGCTATATATTCCTTGTGACCACGTCCATTTGAAACGTCACAGCCTGAAACAACAGCCAGAGCCGCAGCCTCTTCCATAGAGGAAACGATGTGATGAAATTTGTACAGATCATAAACCGCATTCCCATCGGAGAGCACATAACCGCTAAATCCAAACATCTCTCTTAAAATGCTGTTAAGCAGCCAATAGTTTGCAGCCCCTGGCATACCATTGACCCCATTATATGCCGGCATAATAGTTTGATAGTCGTATAGCTCCAGGCACTTTTCAAACGGGCGGAGATAGTATTCCCACAATGAGCGCTCATCAATAGTAGCATTCCCATCACGCCGGGTTGCCTCGCAACAGTTTGCTGTAAAATGCTTCGGTCCGGCAATTGTTTTTCGTATGTGCGGATCATCTCCAGATAATCCATGGATAAACGCAGCGCCCAAAGCTGCTGAAAGATATGGATCCTCTCCAAAAGATTCCTGGATCCTCCCCCAACGCGGGTCACGTGCCAAATCGATAACCGGGCTACAGAAGGCTAAACCCATCAAGCCTTGTGAATATTTTGCCCTTACCTCATCAGAAATGGCCGTAGCCATGCGGTAAATCAAGTTTTCGTTAAATGTTGATGCCATCGCAATTGCTTGTGGAAACACTGTGGCTGTTCCAACTTCCTCATCCATTACTGCGATAAGCGCTACCCCATGCTCTACTTCTCCGTCTCTGTAGGAAGGGAGCTTCAGTCTTTCTATCCCTTCGCAGGAGTTGGCCAGTTGGCTAGCCTTTTCCTCCAGGGTCATTCTGCCCAGCAGATCATCCACACGTATATCAATGGGTGCTTTCGGCTCCAAATACAAGGGGCCTTTGTCTTCTGGTTCGTACCAATCAAAGCCTTCCAAATACTCTGGTTGAAAAACACAATTTTCGGTTGCCATTGCATCGGCCTGTTCCATCAGGGCTTTTTTTGCCAATTCAGGATTTGGTTTGGGGCCACAACCCCCAATATATTCCGCAACTTGTCTAAACTCGGGGATGACTTTGACAACATAAGGTTGATTGGTAATATAGAGTTTTTTATGGGTCCACATGCATATACCAATATTGTGTTTTTTATGCAAACGAATATCTTCAGTCCACCACTGCGCGTTGTTATCCCCGGTTTCACCGTTCCACAACGGAATTTGAGTACGATAACGCAGATCAAGGTACTTTTGGATATCTCGCTTTTCAGGGTTGGGACCATTATATTTATAGAAATGAAATGAATATGCCATATTATCGTCAAAAGGTTCCAGTGCGGTAAAATCAGTAGCAAACTGGTTTCCTTCAATAAAAACAATATGGTTTTGATCGACTTCACGAATAGCTTGTGTAATCGCGATTGAAAGCCTGCGGAGTTCTTCGGCTTCATGTCCTACAGGCAATACTGTTTCATTCAGGAGGTCGTATCCCATAATGATTTCGTCTTCACTGTATCTTCGGGCAATTTCCCTCCATAGTTTTACAGTCAGTGGCCAGTATATTTCCGGCTGCTCCCATAAAAGAGCGGTACCCAGACTGTCGCTGATGTGCCATGGGTTCTGTCCGCCCGGTGCAACATGCAAATCCAGAACAACATACAGCCCGTATTTTCTGCACCATGAAACTATTCTGTCCACAGATTCAAAACCCGACTCAATAAACACGCCATCCTGGGTCATCAATGTCTTGTAGGTTAGAGGAAGACGTATATGGTTTGCTCCCCATTTGGCCATCATGGCAATATCCTGCTCAGATGTCCAGTTTCTCAGGTATGCGTCCCAAAATTCCTTAGCAGCTTCTTCTCCGACGATTTCAACGATGGAATTATAAATATATGTTGGACCTTCACAAGCTTTTTCACTATTATGTTTTCCACCAAAAATTTGCCACATATACCCTTCCGGGTACAAGGTTCCTCCAAGGCCAAATCCAATTGGGTAGAATTTTTTACCTGTCCCATCCGTTATATTAGTTCCTTCACATCGCAGAATGCCTTTGTAATTCCGAACCATTCAATCAACCTCATTTCAGTATGTTAAGTTGATTGTAACAGAGGGGACCCTTTTCATAAACGTCGTGGTTTGGCATATGGATGTCATGGTTATGCTTTTCATCGAAGATATATCCAAACGATAACCTTAGGCAACTTCATAAGGCAGAGTTATTCTTACGCTTGTTCCTGTACTCTTTTCACTGAATACTTCCATCTGAAAGCTGTCACCATATGCAAAGCGGAGGCGCTGGCAAATATTCAGTAACCCTATCTTGTGTTGTTCATCAAGAACGGAGGCGTTTGATAATGTTTCCCTAAGAATTTCCAGTTCTTCTCTTTCCATTGCCACTCCATTATCCCTAATTTCAAACTGCATGCTTTTTTCACAATAAGCTCCTGAAACCCAAACAGTGCCCCTGGTTTTTCTGCTTAAACCATGGCCGATGGAGTTTTCCACAATGGGCTGAAGAATCATTTTGGGTATAAGACAGGAGTGCATTTCTTTCGGTATATCAACAACCAATTTATAGCATCCGTTGTGTCGGATCGAGATTACTTTGAAGTAATCCCTGATCACTGCAATCTCATCAGAAACCAGAACAGTATCCGCTCCCTTTATGGAATATCTGAAAATACTCGCCATTGCAACCGCTATCTCCTGAATGGAAGTGATGTTTTCGCTAAGGGCTATGCTGCGTATACACTCCAGCGTATTGTACAGAAAATGAGGATTAATTTGAGACCTTAGTGCGATAAGTTCAGCCTGCTTTTTACTGATTTCAAGCTCATACATGTCTAGATGATTTTTCAAATTTTCTTCGGCAAGTCCATCCATTCTGTCCAGCATGGAATTGATATAGCTGCAGATTTCATCTATTTCTATCGAAGATGAAGATGACAACCGTATCGACGGATCTCCGGGTCGGATTGTGCTTAATTCATTCAACAATACTTGAATTGGAATATGCATATTTTTCCGGACTAAAATAATGATGCCGATCATCGATGCCAATAAATACATAATCATGTAAAAAGAAAACTGAACTGTGTTAAAATCCTTCAGCCAGGATACCTTTCTGTTCAATATGACAGACATCTGCCAATTCGTATGCTTTAGAGTTTTTTCAACCTTGTATATTATTTTATCCGGTGCTGTAGCTGAATCGTCTTTTCCTCTTATTGTATTGGACAGCAGCACTACTTTCGGTGTATGAATTTCGACGCTTACGGTTTCATCATTTAGTAGATAATCGTATGAACGGTTCAGATTGCATACAAAAACCAGCGTACCCAATTTTATCCGGTTTTTACCGCTGATGTTCACACAGAAAACGTCAATTGCGTAAGCAAATGTTGGTCCGCTGTTGATATAGCCGGTGTTGCTCTCCTTATTCAAAGCATAAAATGCTCCGGTTATTTTCTTGTCACCAAACGACTCTTCTATTCGCCACCTTGAATATATATCCTCATCGTAGGATTGCCTGCTGAAAAAACGTTCTGTATGCAAATCGTAAAAAATTATGTCCTCTATGTTTTTATTGTGTGTGATAACATAGTCCACAGTTGCTCTCAGATGCTGTATCATAGGCTGATCCATTGTCCCATGCTCATTATAATGCATAAAACCTTCGATAATCGTATTGTTATAGCTTAAGGTAATTCCATTGTTCATGATCTCGGTGAACTCCCTGTTAAAAACATCTTCCAGGTTTTCGGCATAGGTGTCTAGCAGGGAATGATTGTACTCTTTAGCCTCTTTTTCCATCTGAACATATATCATCACCAGCATGATCAACAGTCCTGTCACGATTAACAGAATAAACAGGATCAATCTTCTTCGTAAACTGTGCCTCACCGGTTTATGAATCGTTTTCATTGCTCTCAGCGCCTTCCGCAAAATCAGATACCGTGTTACCGTAGTATTTTTTATATGCCTTCAAAAAGTGATTGTAGCTGTATCCAACTTTTGGCGCAACTTCCTTTACCGGCATGCCTTCAAGAAGAAATTCCCTTGCTTTCTTCATGCGGATTTCAATTACATAATTTGTGAAGCTTTTTCCGAAATTTGCATGAAACAACCTGTTGCAATAGCTTACATCAATGTAAAACTTTTTTGCCAGCTTGGTAATATGCAGCAACTCGCCATAGTTTTCATGTAGATATTCTACTAGCTGCCTAAATTGGGGGTTACTTAGATTTAAATTGCTTATCGTCGTATGATCCTTATCTATCCCGCATTTCTTTCGAATATGTTTTGCCAGTTTTTCTAACAGTAAATTAGCATCGTTTTTATTGATAGGTTTCAGTAAGTATTCAAAAACATCCAGTGATATTGCCTGGCGCGCATATTCAAACTCGGAATATCCGGATAAAATAACAAATTCACAATCCAATCCAATGCTACGGATATTGCTAAATAGCTCGATACCTGTCATTTCGGGCATTCTAATATCTGCGAACACTACATCGGGTTTCATTTCTCGGATTTTGTCCCATGCTTCCAAAGAATCGCAGGTAGAATGTATTACCTTAAACCCAAAGCGCTCCCATTCAAAAGTGTTCACCACACCATACAAAGCCCAATGCTCGTCGTCAACAACAACTACGGTGAACATAACTTGCCCCCAACCCCTTCTATACTTACTCCTTAGACTTCCTGGTTTATGAATTACAAATTTTAGATTAAAGCCCATTTATTTAACAATTGCCTACCTCAATAGTTCCTACTGTTTCATAAATCCCTATTCAAGTTTTAGAAAAGGTATCATAATAAAAATTTGAAATTTTCAAGTCATTTACCCTAGCGCTCATAATATCGAGCTTCTATGTATAAAAACATTTTACTATACCGTATTATATCACATATTGCTTTACCTTACTACAGAAGTGCAAACCAGAATCACGGTCAGGCTAGTCTGACAAATGTTCTAAATATGTCACATAATATTCATCATAGGTCAGACCACTATTATAAACCTTGGTCGCAATTTCAGGGCCTACACCATGGTTCATACTTGTATCCGGTGATATGCTCCTTCCCTTGGGGATAACGGATAATAAACCCATAATCGTGGACTCTGTCCGTATACCATTGATACTCAGGCGTGCCTTCTACGCTGTAATTGCTCTTTATTACATCTACAGCCAGTCAGGTATGATGCCCACTGTGACCGCCCTTGACATTCAGGCTATCCACATCCTCCTTGGTTCCGACCTCTGCTAATGACATTAGTCGCTCTTCTTCCGTGAATGCCAATGGCTTTATTCTTATGAAGATAAGCTTCCGAAGCACATATGTATTTTATCGCTCGGGATTTGCCCTTTGAATTAGAATCTTATTGGTAATCCCCTGCATCATCATAATAATTACCATGCCAGTTCCGGTACTCAAAATTCTTAACAGCATTGATTTTTTGCGATGCTTTTCTCTTATTTCTGTGTGTTGGTTTGGAAACTCTTCATTGGGGTGTGCCTTTCCCTTATAGTAATCGATCTGAAGGATATTATTCGGGAAGAGGGCATGTTTTGGACAGACATTAATGCATTTCTGGCAGTGAAAGCACTTGCTCAAATCTTTTTCAGGGTATGGGTTCAAAGACAGTGCCCCCACAGGACATTCTTTTTGACAAATACCGCATTGTACGCATTTATCCTGTAAAACCTTCATTGATGAGGAATTGATTAATGCAATTTCCCTGGATCGGACTATTTTTGAAACCCATCTTTTTTGTCGGCTGTACCGCGGTTTTTTTATTTTTTTACCGTTGGAATAATCTTGGTAAATGGTTATCAGCTTTTCAGAAAAATCCCTTATTTCAGCCGCATCCGTGCTATCCGGCCTCCCTATACCATCAAACAAGGATTTGATAAAGGTGGATGCCTTTTTCAGAGAACCTAGAACAATCGGATGACTCGGGTTTCCCAGAAAACCAAGATTTGCGATGACCTGAATGTTTCTTGAGGCTAAAACATCCATGAAAACTTCCCTGCTTCCCCAATAGCCAATACTTGAACATGGACAGAGCACGGTGAAAGCAGGTACCTTGTGTGTAAAGCGTTTAGACCTCTCAATGAAGTCTATTACGATCTTTGCCGGACAACCACCATACACCGGTGACGCAAACCCCAACAAATCACAGTCATCGCGGATGGTGTCTTCCTTTTCCACTGTAAGCAATTCACAGTTATGTCCCATTAAAGTAAGATTGTTTTGTAGCATTAAAAGCCCGCATTTTGTGTTGCCCGTTGATGAAAAGTAGTAAATCCTGATTTTCATTTTTCATCTTCCTTTCTGATTCTGCTCTGTTCCTACTTCTGGGAGGGTTTAAAGACATACTTCATATTGCTTCTTAATTTAGACTAACTAGTTGGTTAATTGAATGCGAAAAAATTTATGGCAGGTGCACTGCCAGATGCGTTTTTTTGTAGACCTGATATAAAGTATTCCGCAGTTCTTCCTCACTGACATTGTATAAAGTCTCCCATTGATCTTTAAACAGGGCGTACCCCAGAAATGGTAGCAACCCCGTAAAGAATTCCATGACCAACAGTTCCTGCCTGTCCTCGGGAAAACGAAGCCCCTTAGCGGCATATGCCTTACGAATATTTTCGATTTCAGCATTGATAATAATATTGCCCAATTCCATTACAATCGAGTGACTGGAATTCGCTTTTGCGGATTCAATGATGGCAATATTAATAATTTTTCTTTTCTCGGTAACAAAATTAATATAGGTATCATATAAATTTTTGAAGCTATCTTCGGAAGAAAATTCCGGTATCCCTTTTGTCGCCTGCATCAGCATTTCTTTTGCATCTTCAAAGAGGTTTGCCAAAATTGTCTGCAAAATTTCTTCCTTGCTTTTGAAATAGTAATAGATTAAGGCCTTGTTTACACCGGCTTCTTTTGCGATATTATCCACCCTGGCGCCGTCAAAGCCTTTTTCAGAAAAGATTTTTTCTGCAGTTTCAAGTATTTTTGCTTTTGTTATCTCCCCTCGAGGGAGAGATTGCTCAGTTAACCTTTCTGACTTTTCAAATATTTTGGCCTTTGCTTCAATTGAGCCTGACATGTAGACCTCCAAAAGTGGGCTTCGCCCACACCCCAATATAGGTACTCACAGTTACAAAATAAAAAATTATTGGTTTTTTATTTTGTATCAGTAAGTAACTAACTATATAGTTAATTATAGGAC
>JAAYKJ010000078.1 GCA_012522505.1 Clostridiaceae bacterium | reverse complement strand
TTGGGGTTGGTGTTGGGGTCGGTGTTAGCGTGACGTTTTCCTGCGCATAATAGTCTATTCGAATGGGGTACCAGAACCGGATGGAAACAGCACCGGCACCGGCAAAGGTGTTATGGCCGATTTTCAGATCGTCGCTGGGCTCATCCTCCCGGTTTGGCTGGGTTTTTGTGGTAACAGGAAAGCCTGCATTAAGATGGCCCTGAACATTTTTTATCCCGCTGAAAGGAATGGTATACATCCCCTGTCCTGCATAAGACGGATCGGGTGAATAGCCAACTCCGGTATGTTCACCATCATAGTGATACATGGCATAGGAAAGGCTGCCAAAGCTGGTTTTGACGAGAGGGATCTCATGATGATAAGTAAAATCTAGTTGCTTTTTTATACTTGTATTTTTGCTACAATTTAACTTTGGTAATGCTCGGATTATTATGGCATCATTATTTATGTCATATACTGGTATGCTAGGTAAAGTATCATCTAAGTCTTCAAATGAATTATTAACAAATAAGTTTTTAATTGTAATGCTTTGATCGGTACTGTTTACTGTATTTAAGTCCACACATAAAACAGGTGTTATATTACTACCACGAGATATGGCATCAACAACCACTTGAGGATGCTCTATTCTATATTCTAATATAAACTCATTCTCATATATTTTTTTTGCCAAAAAGTCAACATCATCCCATGCACCCTCTTTTGCCTCATTATCGTATATTACTAATTCTTTTAGTTCATCTCCGGTATCAGTAGTCGCTTTCCAATAACCTCCCGAATAATGCCAAAACTCAATTAACTTCCATCCCCCCTTTGAAGCAATTAGTTTACCAGAATTTTCAGGCGGTGAATCAATAAATAATTCTCTGAAAGAATCTGCTTGGACTGGCTTTGAGTGAATTAAAAATGTCAGGAATAATATTATTATGACAAATAGGAGTATTTTCTTTACCACTCAACAAACCCCCTTGGATCGAAAACCTCGACAAGCGAACGCCTTCCAAAATCATCATATCTGCTATACTTTTTTAAGGTTAACGATATGTAAAAGTTACCTGATAATGATCTATATTGCGATATAATTTCAAAAGTCAAGTAGAGTGAATCTATTTTTTCTTTATTTGTATACAGTGGCATATCAAATGCATCACCGTTATGCCCTAAGTAGTACTCTGGCTGCTCATCTCTTTCAGTTGTATAAATCCCACCATACTGTCCTACGTCATCAGGTTCATTCGTATTACAATGAATTGCATATGACCACTCATACCCTTCCGGTAATTCTGGAATATATCCCCTCACTCTTGCCTTACCTTCATGCTCATAGAACTTCAGATATTCCAAAGCTACTCCGACAAATTCTTCCGCCTTGAGAATGCCCATGGCTCCGTAATCATCAACAACGTCCTTTGATGGATCAAACCTTATTCCCTCCACTTCAACAACACCATTGCCCAGATCCTTTTTCTCCGGACGGTTCAGCTCGGCAACAGGGATTGGTGTCGGGCTGGGATTCGTGACAACAGGCAGGTCCATGCTCTTTCTTGCTCTTGGATCGATCAGTCTTCTAATGACTGCCACGGCTTCTGCTCTGGAAAGAATGTTGCTGGGTTTGAATTCACCATCGGGAAACCCAGTGATGATTCCAAGATCATAGCATTTTACAACATTCATTCTGTATGAATTGGGTATATCATGATAATCCTTTATGAGACCACTTACAGTTATCAGATCCCTGTATTCATCTGGATCTGTTATTTTATCGAGTGCCCTGCCGGTTATCTGAGCCATATCCTCCCTTGTAATTGGATT
>JAAYKJ010000077.1 GCA_012522505.1 Clostridiaceae bacterium | reverse complement strand
GCATGTTATTTCAAATTGGATTATGACATCGATTCCTCCGACAATTCCATAAAATTTAAGAAAACAGATCCAAGCGATATTTATTCATTGGATTCCGCGTTAAATATTGAAAGCGACTTGATAAAAGAAAGCATGGCAGCGAAGATAAACCAAAGCAAAGCAGTCAATGAAAAAATTGATATTAGTCTTGTAAAACCGAAAGACAATTTTTATTATTCAAGCAACAAATGTTATATTAAAATGACATTTACGATTGATGATCCGGCAACGGTAGGATCTATATTAACCGAAATAAGAGCTAATGGCATAAAAGCAGTAGATCTGGCTTCATATGCCAACGAGGTATTCTTTTTGACAAACAAAGAGCGTGAAAAAGCAGGTTTAAAAATATTTGTACTGACAACACCCCTTTTAGCGACAGCAGAAACACGTGCAGATGAAATCGTTATTTCATTTTCGCATACAAGGCCGAATGGAACGAGCTGCTCCACGGCTTATGATGAAAACGGTGTAAAATATACGCTTATCGGCGAAAACATAGCAATGGGGTACAAAACGCCTGAAGAAGCGGTGGCAGGCTGGATGAACTCATCAGGACACAGGGCGAATATTTTGAATGCCAAGTTTACACGTATTGGCATCGGAGTGGAGATCGATGAGAATGGACAGTTGTATTGGGTTCAGAATTTTGCAGACTGATGAATAACAGTGAATATGGAGGGCTGTAAATAAGCCCTCCTGAAGCTATTAGCATCGGCACTTGCTCATCATTCGCACCAATATATACCGGCCCGTATCTCTTTTCCGCACAGAAATGAAAGCCGGTGCCGGTGCCGCAGACTCTCCGGTCATACATTTATATTGTGCAGCAATACTGCCAAATTTCTGGGCAACACCTTTAATAGCCCTGGATAAAAGCCGGACAGCTTGATCTTCTCAGCAAGCGAATCGGAATACGGTTCATCATCTTTATGCATCAGCAGTTCTTTCGTCTCTTCCTCCGTGAACGTAACTCCTTTAACGATATTGTCCCTGTTGTGGATATTGCCCGGGCAGCAATACTGACACTTTATGCATCCGATGATAGCATTGTGAGCGTTCTCAGCAAACCTTCATGTCAATACCTCCCGCGAATTCCAGTTGTCGGCTTGTGTTTCATTGTCGCCCTTCTAGTAATATTACTCTTTTACTGCTAATTCTTCAGTAATTTGTTTAAAAAACTCAGTACTCCATAGATTTAAAACCGATGTATCACGAATAAATGGCGCTATATCATTTTTTGCTTGTTCAAAGTCTATAGAGTCAAATCTTTCGCAAAGCATTTGCTTTATTTCGTCAAGCGAGCACTCAATTTCATCTGTAATACACCCGGACTGCAATAATCTTTCCCGCAAATGCTTCTGGTTTACCTCTGCGCTACTCGCAAGATAAAAAACATAATCATAAAGGTCTCTTCCCTTGACTCGATTTTGCCAAGCTCTGCAGATTACCGCATGAATCTTTCCAGCAAACAGCGATGGCTCATCGTAAAGGTTAACTTCATACGGCGCAGGCAATAAACGGTATTTATGCTCAAAGGTAGCAAAACGCGGCGGATTGATATCCACCTCAAACTTTATTTTTATCGTTTCATTTCCTGCCACTCCGGATATATCATTATCTGAATAAAATAAAAGCAAATGCTCTTTTGTATTACCTTTCAGAAAAGCTGACTGTATGTTGGTATCCTTTGTTTTCTCTTTCTCGGTTATTTTTATTTTCAGTCCATATGATTTGACTTCCTTTTCGAGAATTGGAAAATACTCTGATAAATCGAAGTTGTCGTTAGCATCCATTAGCGAAAAATCCAAATCCTCCGAAAAACGGTCAAGCCCATAAAATATCCTAAGCGCGGTGCCTCCATAAAATGCGGCCTTTTTGAAAAATCCGGCTCGACTTAGACCGCATAGAACAATCTCCTGCATAACTTCTTTCATCGCGTTTTTCTTGTCATAAAGGGTTTGCGTATTATGTGATTTTAACATCTGTTCAATAATCCCACTCATTTTAATCTCCTAATCAATCTGGACAATTTCTGAACGTTTGTGCTACGGTATCTTTCTCCTAGCATGATAATTTCATCAGAATTTAGCTTGCCAAACTCAGTCTCATCAATACGCATGTCATCGAACAAAAGGCTTTTCAGTTCCTTCTGATTAGCGACAGGTTGCCTTGTATAAAGCATATCACACAATGCTTTTTCTGGGGAGGCAATATGATATGAATACGCGCCCTCGTGAACGATTAAAACACCGAGAGGATACACTTCAGTAGGAACATCTCTGTAGGTAAATGTGCCAAACGAAGTTTCAAACTGCTTCTTTTTCTTCTTGTCATATGTGGCTGAAGTAAACACATATACCGCTTCCGGAATAAGGCCGTAATATGCAAGGGCAAACTCGAAGGACAGGTATGACGGGCCATAAATACTTCCCGCAAGCAGATAACCGGGAGTGGAAGCGTCAGTTTCATATAAGCCTTTTATTATCGGAATATATTCGCCTCTTTTCACCATACGTGATAATTTGCATGCTGGGCTTGCATATTGCTTTAATTCTTCTAATATCATCGCTGTTGTTTTTATCATATTTTCACCTCATAATTGCACTATATTATAATATGTGGTGAAAATCAAGCATTTATTCATTTTAGTTACTACGAATAATATAACAAATAAACGTGACCGCCGAATTCTAGTGGTTTAGTTTGTTTGCCAATGTGAATACTGCCTCTGACTATATACTGTCCAGCGGTACATCAAAAAAATTAATATTTCCCCTGGCCATACTTTTCTACTGCCATCTGCGTATATTGTCGAACAAAATCTGTTTTCATATTTGTATATCCGTCACGGTTAAACTCAAACGATTTCCATAGGGACAGTTTGAGTTTTTCATACTCCTTAGCAACTTCAGGATGGTCATTCAGATAGTCCCGGAAATACAGCTCATCGTGGTCGCCAAAATCCCTTAAGTGTAGATGAAAAACACGCTCAGCAAAGCCATCTTTCGTATAGCCTTTGTTAAAATCCATGCGATTTTTACTTTGAGCCATGCAAAGGTAGCTGTTTCTAATTAACAATTCGTAAATCGTTTGGTGTTCTATCGGTCTGGCCTCTACTAAAATGTCAACTATGGGCTTAGCCCAGATTCCTTTTACGGCTGTACTCCCAATGTGATAGATTTGAACATTCTCCGGAAGAAATGAGGACAAAAATTTCTTTTCCTCTTGATACCAATCCTTCCAATACTCCTTGTGCTCAGATAACTGAATAGGAAACAGTTTCCACAGTTCATCGAGTGTCATTTCCGACAGCGGTTTACTCATTTGAATGGCCTCCCTTTCTAAAATCAGTCTGGAAGTTTTTTCAGCATTTGGGGCAGAAGTCAAATCCTGAATCAACTCATAACATATGCTGCCTTTCTGAAATTAAGATTTATGTCTACTTTTTTT
>JAAYKJ010000076.1 GCA_012522505.1 Clostridiaceae bacterium | reverse complement strand
GTGATATGGGCGCACGAATAACATAATGGGCAAGATGTTCAAGGCCTTCCTCATCATCGGGACGAATTACATCGCCGCAGTAAACATGAAAACCACTGTGATGCCAGGTGCTCATGTTCTCAATAACCGTCCTTCCGGCTTTATAATAATCATTGTCTCTGTGACGCCATGCGGAAGTGGTGGAATTGGCAGACTCGCTAGATTCAGGTTCTAGTGTGCGCAAGCACGTGGGGGTTCAAGTCCCCCCTTCCGCACCAAGGGGTTTCGGGTTTTCCGGAACCCCTTAGTTTTTACTTTGACATGACATAATGACATGAGTTATTTTTCTATATTATACATTGAGCCTAAATTCCCGAAAAATTATATTATACAGAAGTTTCGCAAGCATGACAGGAGCATCATATGTAGACAGGTCGCATGCATTGTGAATTTTTCTTTGCTTTTTTGTAATAAATGATAAAAGCTTATTACCATCACTGGTCTGGAAAAATTACATTTTACGTAATTCCTTTAACCCCGATGAAAAGGATAGCGGTGGCGTCATTCGATTGAATAGAATTCCAAAATATGATAAAATTAAAATCATTTATGGAGAAGGGAGGCATACGCCATGCGATACACCTTGATGCACCGGGAAATTGCAGTAATTGAATTGGAACTGGATGAGGCCAGCGGTACGATCAGGAGCATCGGTAATATTTACGCGCTGCCTCACTTACCTGTAGGTGTATCCGTTAAGGGCGGCGTCCCCAACAGAGGCGAACTGAACAAGTGGTGGCTGGGACGCGCGATCCCGGCGAGCCGTTCGGGAATCCGTGAAGCTCTGGAGTTGCTGAATACACCGCTACCCGAGCTGCTTCTGGAAAAATGTCTGGGATTGAGCCTTTCCGATCAGTATTGGCTCTGCCCCAAAAACAGCGGAATACGCTGGACCGAAGTAAACTTTTTTGATAATCCCTTCTCCGAGGACGTTGGCAATGCTCTGTTCGGAAAACGTCCGCTAAGAGCCTCACCCAACCTTATGTCGCCGGACAACACCTCGGACGGCTGGCTGAAAAAGAAATGGGTTATCATCGACGGCAAACGCTGTCTTATCAAGGGTGGCAGCAATCCCTATCAGCAGGAACCAATCAACGAGGTATTGGCTTCAATGCTGATGGAACGTCTCAGCGGTGCCGTCAGCTACATCCCATACCGGCTAATTTGGGATGGCGGGATGCCGTACAGTGTGTGCGAGGATTTCATTACCTCAGATACGGAGCTTGTGACGGCATGGCATATTTATAACACAAAAAAGAAACCGAACCATGTTTCGGCTTATGACCATTTCCTCAATTGCTGTGAAGCGCTGGGCATCCCCGGTGTTCGCGACAGTCTCGACAGACTGCTGGCGGTGGACTACCTGATTGCCAACACAGACAGGCACATGAATAACATCGGAGCCGTACGCAACGCGGTCACACTGGAATGGCGGGGACTCGCGCCGGTTTTTGACTGTGGAACCTCCCTTTGGCATGACCAGTCCACAAACTTAATAGGGCGTGTCGAGGTTCCAAGCAAGCCATTCAAGGCGACTCATACGGAGCAGGTCAGGTTAATCTCCACATTCGATTGGTTGAATATCGACGCCCTTGACGGTATCGGTGGCGAACTGGCTAAACTGCTGGCCGGCAACCCTTTCATAGACGAACAGCGCATTCAAATACTCAGTTCTGCCCTCGACAGGCGGGTACTGGAGATGAGTGGCATTGCACAGGCAATGGCTCAATAACTGGGCTCTTTCGTCGTTATTGATCCTGAAAACATATATCATGCTCCCAGCAGCGCTTATCTCCCTGAGCTGGGCTTTGCCGTTTTCTATTATCTCCGTTGTTCTGGTATATCCGCCGCCTTCAAACCCGCCGCTGTACTTGAATGTAATGTTTTCAACCGGAAGGTAATCCATCAGGTTTATCTGATCCGTGACATTGGTTACATCGATATATCCGTTATCCGTACCTTTTGATATATCATTTCTATATTCATTTTCGCATCCCTGCATTGCAACTAAAGCAATGATTACTATTAGGAGAGTAGATAATTTTTTCATGACAGATCTCAATTTCTCTCTTCTTCCATGTCTGGCTCACGCCAGGTTTAGCCTATATATTCGTTATACTCCAAAAGAGGAGTTGAAAAGCAAAACATAACACAATTACTCTCTCTTCGTAATCTCTTCAATCAGAACGAAGTACATCCGGGTGCAAAAGCATTACCACATTTTCCCGAAGGTTGGATGGTAATTGAACCCATGGCTCCACATATAGTGATTGAAAGTCATTTGCTGTATGGCCATCAATGAACTATGGGCTGCCATGCTCAGCGGCTTTCTACCGGTTCCGGACTCATTGCTGTCATTCGTCGGCTGGGGTTCCGTGGTAAGCTCGAGAAGACTGTTCCGGATTTTATCCTGTTCCTCCTCTGTACCATTGCTCATCAATGTCCTGAGACAGATCCACAATCCCGGGGACGTGGCTATTTGCTGCCGCTCCTCGACCGTAAAGGTTTCCCAGATATCCTTAACCTGCTGTTTGATATCTTTCACAGAATCCGGAGAAATTTCTTCCGGCCCTGCTTCGGAATTTTGCTGCAGCAGCCTTGAATATGCGATAATTTCACTGTAGGCGGTTAAGGACATTTCGGTAAGGGGCGGATCACCGGCTATTACTTCCCTGCCCCGGCTTTCCATCTGATCCCGGATTAGTCTAACCGCTTTATCGGAATCGGGAGATTCTTCAAGCCACTCCCTGATAACCTTTTCAAGTTCCCCGCGCAATTCATCCAAATCTTTCTGATTCATTGACAATATGGCATTAACAAGCAGCGGGTACTGATCATAATCGTTCAACTCATCTTCGGTCAATAAACGCCAGCCGCTTTTCAATTCATCTAAAATAACCTGTTCCTGACTTTGGGTAAACGGAGCTCCCAGCGCAAACTCCAGAACGAACATGAATCCCTTTGCATTTGTATCAATTTTATCTTCCAGTCCGAAATCATTATTAACATTTGGGGCTTTCGATTCGGTTCCGGAAGAGAACGATTCCATAAAACCTTGCAGCAGTGTGAAACCGCGATCGCTCGAGTAAGCTGAAGCCGGTGCGGTATATGATAGCCAGAGGGCCTGCTGGCTGTCTTTGATGACTATTCCCAAACCATTATACTTCTTTCCGCCAATTTCGTCGCTCAGATCAAAAACAACCCGATTGGCCCCGTTGGAATCCGTTTGCCAGTTGGAGGCCTGTACGTTGGGATTGCTCTGTTTAAGTAAAGAGATAAAATCGGCAGCCAGAGCAGCCGGATCCTTGTCTTTATCAAATGGAACTGCGGTCATCAACAACTGTTCATCCGATTTGGCATTGTCAATTGAAACGATCGATTCATCGACTTCAACCTTCCACCCTTCAGGGAAGTGGAATGAAAAACTGCCATCGGCTGCAGTATATTTGTCCCATAATATGTTATCAGGCGAAGCATCATGACTTTCGGCCGGAAGCGCCGGTTTGGATGATGCCGGCTGATCAGTGCGGGTCGTTGAAGCTTGCCGTGATGCCGACTGATTTATGTGGGTTGTCGGAACATCCCTCCCCGCCGACTGCTGAGGTTTGTTTCCCCTGCCGCAACCGGCAATAAGGACAAAAGCTAACAAAATACATAGTAACGAACATAATACAGATTTTTTTGGCATCTGTTTGACCTCCTTATCTCATTCAAGATCTGCATTCTTTCTTTCAGGAATATCATATCACATTTATAATCAGGCTCAATAGAAAAATAATTATTTTCCGCTTATATGTCTGAATACCAATGATGTGGCTTCAACCACATCGTCCCATGTCCGCTGAAAGCATTGGCTGTCGTATATTCGTTGCCTGAACCTCCGTCCTGAATCCGGAAAACAGGGCTTCTTCATAAAATTTTTAAAACAGACGGGTAGCGGAGTTTAAAATAGGACTG
>JAAYKJ010000075.1 GCA_012522505.1 Clostridiaceae bacterium | reverse complement strand
GTTCCAGCTCATCCAGGTTTGCACGGACCATCTGCTTCAGATCTGTGGCGATCAGGTTGATCTGCCGATCGTTTCTTGGCCTGGCCAAAACGGTTGTCGCCATGGTCAAAGCAGCGGGAAATACAAAGCCCCCATTATAATCCGTATGCTCTCCAATTAGGTTAACCCTGCCCGGCGAGGTAAATATTCTTATACCGGCGTTGTCTCCGCCAAAAAAATGGATAAAGGTATCTTTCAGAGATTGAACCATGATCGGATCCTCCTTGTTTTCGTCAAATTGTCTGGCCCCAACTTTTTACTTGACAAGTATAGGCTACCCTGCCTTGAGTCACAAAAGCGTAAGGGTGGTCAACCAATGACGCACTACAACCTCTATAATCGATGAAGGACATCATTTACTAATCGATCAATTCTGTGTGCTGAGACATACCTGCAGTTTTCGCGTGTTAGCGTGCAGTTCTGTCCTTCTGCAGGAACCTTATGTGTGCTTTCCTCAGTTCCTCAGCCTTTTCTTCGGGCGCGGTAGTATTGCAGTGAGCCCATACACCCGTTTCACTGGAAGCATTAAACTTCTGCTTCTCCTTGGATCGCATCGGTGGGAAGAATTCTATATGAAAATGGTAATAGTCACTGGTATCCTCTGAATTCACTGGGTTTTGGTGCATGCACATCATATAGGGAAAGGGCGTATCAAAAAGAGAATCCAGCATACCGACAGTTTCCCGGATCACTATGGCCAGATTCTTCTTTTCCCGCTCACACATTTGTGTAAGGTTTTGCTTATGATTTTTCGACAGAATGTATACACCATACGGATATTCAACAAAGAATGGCAACACCACGAGGAAGTCTTCATTGTCAAAAATAACCCTTTTGCCAAAACTCAGCTCTTCATGCATAAAACGGCACATCAGACATTCACCATGCGCTTCATAGTGCTCTTTGGAAGCTTCCAGCTCCAGTTGGATTTTTTTCGGAATAAATGGATACCCGTATATCTGGCCGTGTGGATGAGGCATTGTGACACCCACAACCTCACCGCGATTCTCAAAAATAAAAACATATTTTATTCTATCATCACGGGAAAGCGCAGTAAACCTGTCTGTCCATAGCTCCACCAGTTTTACAACATGAGTTTCAGATAGTTCGGGCAATGTTACCGTGTGCTCCGGTGAATATAGAATAACCTCACAACGGCCATAAGCTTCTGCTGTTTTGAAAAAATCACTGCCGACCGGATCCGGCTCGGGTGGGCTTGAAGACAGGGCGGGAAAATCATTATCATACTTTAATACATCATAATCCGGAACGTTTCCGGAGGCGGGACAAAAGGGGCACCAGTCTTTCGGCATCTGGGGCCTATTTTGCCTGTGCGATGCAATCATAACCCAATCCTTCAGAAATGGATGCCAGCGTAATTCAGCCATTATAACAGTCCTTTCCAACGCGATATCGCCAGTAAACATGCCTTCTTCATGAATACCTATGGCAATCACATACTTGTATTTTTAGCCGCGAGGGCAAAGAAACACGAATAGGCGGGGGACAAACCGTTACTGAATTCCAAAAAGTAAATCTCCATATGTGGGCATTGGCCAGTATTTTGAATCGACGATCGTTTCAAGCCTGTCAATATTTCTCCTAAGCTCTTCCATGACCGGTATAACCTGGTCTCTATAACTGGTCCCCTGCATGGTTACATCTTTAATCTCAGCAGTTTCAGCAACCACCTTTTCCAGTTTTTTAACGTAGTTATAGGCTGATGCTGCAAGGGTTGATATTTCCTCCAGCAGTTCCTTCTGCATATCCAAAGCCTGGTGAACCCCTGTGGATTTCATCTGGTTGTAATCAGCAGATAACACCCCGATATATCGCATTACAGCCGGGAGAATATCCCGTCTTACCATTTCAATAGCAGTAAGGGCCTCTATTTTAATGGATTTATTATAGTTTTCCACCAATATTTCGTACCGGGAAAGGCTTTCTTTTTCCGAAAGAACCCCCTGTCTGGAAAACATCTCGATATTCTCTTCAAGAAGCAGTGTTTTCTTCGCATCCATAAAATTGGTTAAATTCGATAGGCCTCTTCTTTCAGCCTCCTTAACCCACTCCTCGGAATAATTGTCTCCATTGAAGATGATCCTTTTATGCTTTTTGATAAATTCCACAACGATTCTCTTCGCTTCGCCTTCCTTATCTTCTGCTGCTTCCAGCCTGTCGGCGACCTCTTCGAGAATATCTGCCACCGCAGCATTCAAAACGAAATTCGGTCCCGCAATGGATGCTGAAGAGCCCACCATTCGAAACTCAAACTTATTCCCTGTAAAAGCAAAGGGAGAGGTTCTGTTCCTGTCGGTATAGTCCTTTTTGAATTTGGGGAGGGTGACAGCACCCATCTCCATCTGGTCAGAACCTTTAGAATTCGTAGCCTCACCGGTTTTTTCAATTTGTTCAATTATATCGGTCAGCTGGTCACCCAAAAATATGGATATAATGGCAGGCGGGGCTTCATGAGCGCCAAGGCGGCAATCGTTCCCAGAGTTTGCAGCCGAACTTCTGATAACACCGCTGTAAACATCTACCGCCCGCATGACCACTGCCAGCATTAATAGAAATATATTGTTATGGTGGGGTTGCGGCCCTGGCTTCAGTAGATTGTACCCATCATCGGTACCGATGTTCCAGTTGATATGTTTACCGGATCCATTCACCGTAGCAAATGGCTTTTCATGCAGCAAACATGCAAAGCCATGCCTCTCAGCCACCCTTTTCATGGTTTCCATCATCAGCTGGTTCTGATCTGTTGCTACGTTGGATGTGTTAAAGATAGGTGCAATTTCATGTTGACCAGGAGCGGCCTCGTTATGTCGCGTCTTTCCTGGAATACCAAGTTTCCAGAGCTCCTCATCCAAATCCTGCATAAAGGAAAGAACCCTCGTTTTTATGGAAGCATAGTATTGGTCGCCCATCTCCTGGCCTTTTGGCGGCCTTGATCCAAAAAGCGTCCTTCCAGTATAGATGAGATCCTTTCTTTTCATGAACAAATCCCGATCTACCAAAAAATACTCCTGCTCTGCACCCACATATGAGATAACCTTCTTTGCGGTTGTGTTTCCAAGAGCCCTTAAAACGCGTAGCCCCTGACGGTTTATCGCATCCATCGATCGCAAAAGCGGTGTCTTCTTATCCAGTGCTTCACCACTGTATGAGCAGAATGCAGTAGGGATATATAGGGTTTTATCTTTTACAAAGGCAGGTGAAGTGCAATCCCATGCGGTATACCCACGGGCTTCAAAGGTAGCACGAATCCCCCCCGTTGGAAAAGATGACGCATCTGATTCTCCCCTTATCAATGCCTTCCCTGAAAATTCCATAATAATGTTTCCGTTTTTTTCTGTAGATAGGAAAGACTCATGTTTTTCTGCGGTTGTTCCGGTCATAGGCTGAAACCAATGACAATAATGTGTGGCGCCCATATCCAGTGCCCATTCCTTCATTGCACTGGCAACAATTTCTGCCAGATTCGGGTCAAGATCGAGATTATTGTCAATGATTTTCTTCAGTGCTTTGTATGTAGCGGTAGGAAGCTTCTCACGCATAACCGAATCACTAAAAACCTTAGAACCAAAAATTCTGCCTAATTCCATTGGAAAATCCCCTTTCAGATTAACCGTTATTCAAAAAGCATACGCACCGATTGTGCTGCGGCGGTTGCTGAATATCTGTCCCTGCACCATCCAGATAGCGCCAAGCTCCATCTTTCGTCAATTTCATATATAGAATCATACCATTTTTATGAGCAATGCGCCATAAGAAATTGGCAATCCCAAAAACTTATGGCGCATTCATTTTCTTCTTTTATAACCCTGGCATGCTTGGATGACCGTTCATATCATTTGACGAACTCCCCGCTTCTGAGATTGATATACACAAGCCAATAGCCTGTCATATCCCCATACTCGGTGTTTTGACTGTCCACCCAGCGTGAAATGTTTTCAAATGGTTTACCTTCCGAATCATCCCTGGCTGGAACGCCCAGGACGAAATATTTCATATCGTTATGAGCAGAACGATAAAATCCGGCCAGAAGATGCCTGTATTTAAACAGCCCCACCAGTATTCTGGGGTTTGCAAACAACGGTATTCGCATGTTACATGCAAACAGAAGGTTGGACAATCTGGCAAGGTCATTAACCCTATACCAGGAATAATCCTGTCTGGGATTGGAGAAAGGTTCTATAGACTCAAAGTAATCCCTTAGTTTTTCTTCCAGCCTTCCATCATCCACTCTGCCTTCCAGATTCTCACAGGTTTTATCTGTATAGACGCGCGGGCTTTTGTCAGCTTTCTCCGAGACGATTCTATCGACTGGTGGAACGATTTCATTTTCAACCTGCAAAGCCCCGGGTGGGATATCCTCTTTCTTCACAGGTATTGTTTCGGCAACGGCATTGCTGGCAACACGGTTTGGCTGTTGGCCTTTTTTTATCAACCTCTGCCGTACAGCTTCGTTCCAAGGGTGCGACCGGCTGCAGATTCCGACCATTGGAAGCAATATTCTATCCTGATGTTCGGCTGCCAGCAGAACGTACTGCATATTCTCAGGCTGCATATTGATCGCACGGACGGCCTCATAATCCAATTTTCGTCTGAAAAAACCGTTTTGACCCATGATCTCCAGAGAACCTGCTCGTATAACCCCGATATCTTTGTCCTTGCTATAGACAAGAATAACTGTGTAGGGCTCTGTCCCTTCACGAAGGTTTCTTGTCTGCAGGGATATTGTGACTCCATCCTTATTTCCCTCCAGTCTGACAAAGCCCTCCGGCGGAAGGTGAACCCCGAACCCCTGATCCAATTCCTTCAGAATAATGTATTTTCGATAATACCCTGCCCGTTCCATTCATCATACCCCCTCATAATTTTCTTCATAATATATATGCGGGGAATTTTGAAATAGCCCTGAACGTTCTGCAGTCCTCAGCATGCATTTTGATAAGTCGATTAATTGTTTGATTGCTTTATGCTTTTTGTGAAATGGCCTTAAACCCTCTGCCTCATAGCCT
>JAAYKJ010000074.1 GCA_012522505.1 Clostridiaceae bacterium | reverse complement strand
TCGAAAACAAGCCTGCCCCGTTCTTTTCATGCCAGCGTACCCTGCATTGAATCTCACGTTCCCATTGTATTGCGGGAATATCCTCCGGATTCCAGTCGGGCAGGGAATCGATGAAACGGTATACCCCGAGGTTGCCACGAGCCTTCTCCTTCATTTTCTTTTTCAGTTCACTGCACCGTATGGAAGCCAGCTTATCCAGCACCTTCAAATCTGAAACTGCCTGTTTAACCAAGGGCCCTTCCAGATCTGCCTGCTGTCTTTCGCAGCAAAGTGTAAACGCATTTTCATCGTGCATGGAAAGCTCCATAACATAGTCGTGAATGCATGATGCCTTCTTTTCGAGAAGAACCGTATAGATTCCGCTCCATGCTTCAATAATGCTATCAATACCGCCTTTTTCATCCTGCAGCAACTTCAATATCGTAACAAGGCTTTGAACACACCTGTCACGCAGGATATTTCGGTAAAGGCAGAGACCCGCTATCTTCAGCAGCAGTGTTTCGTACAATCTAATCACCCTCCGAATAAGTATATACCCATATCTGGTAATGGGTGAGGTTATTATACCATGAATCCATGAAAATCATTGGATTTTCACTTGGTGCGAACGTAGTGCAACTGGGGCAGCCAGATATAGGCTGCGTGATTCATGATACAATGTTCTCGGGTACCCGTTCGAAATCTCTGATTTCGTTAGCGGGTGAGGTTATTATACCATGAATTTATATATCAAAGTACGAAATTTTTGTTTCATATACAGCTTGTTGGGTATAAATATATTATCAGAACATTGAATAAAATAATAGTAGAAAGGGGATGATCCCAACCAGACAGTTTATTGATTTTCAAAAAAACGTAAAGGGGTTGATTCCGCCAAAATACTAAATTTTATCCGTGTCTGAAAACCCTAAACCAGGAGATGGTTCCAACAAGTTAACTGCAATTCTAATGCATGGATTTACAAAACAATGGCTGACAGCATTAGTAACAGAAGTAACAGACTCCAGAAAGGATCATCTTCGATACAACTCAGGAGGACTAGATACTATATGCACTACCTTTTGAAATCCTGTCCATTAAGAGGAACACGGGCAGGTTAGACGGTTCGGTTAAGTATGAGCACCGAACCGTCTATTTTTGTTTTTTTCGAAACCTTCATTTGTGAAAAAGCCTTGCACGCGGATTCCGATTTGGATATAATAGAACATAAGTTCTTAAACTGATTTTTTGAACCATACAGTTTACGGAAGGGTACAATTGCCGATGGCGGTATCCATTCAAAGCTGCAGATGTTCTTTTTCGACTGCTACGGATTATATACCCCTAAACTACCTTAGGAGGGATGGACGTTGAGTAGAAACTATCATTTTTTTGCTTTCCTTTCAAGGATGAAGCACATCACCCGTTGGGGCCTGATGAGGAATACAAAAACAGAAAATATTCAGGAGCACAGCCTTCAGGTATCTATGCTCGCGCATGCGCTGGCAGTAATCAAAAATACCTATTTCAACGGAGATGTCAACCCTGATCGGGTCATGGTTCTGGCCGTTTACCACGATGCAAACGAAACACTGACCGGTGATCTACCTACACCGATTAAATATTTCAACCCATCCATTCAATCTGCCTACAGGGCTATGGAGGACATTTCGAAAGACAAGCTGTTGTCTATGCTTCCTGATGAATTGATATCAACCTATCAGTCCATCCTGTTCTTTGATGAAGCCTCTGAAGAAGGAAAAATTGTTAAGGCTGCCGATCGCTTAAGCGCTTATATCAAGTGCTTAGAAGAAGAAAAAGCCGGAAACAGTGAATTTAAAAAAGCTGCTGAGGCAACCTTGAAAAGAATTATGGAAATGCAGCTGCCCGAGGTGGAGTATTTCATGGAACACTTCATACCAGGTTTCAAGCTTACACTGGATGAGCTAAACTGATGGGGCGAGGTTAAACGCCCCATGCTACTTCCTAATGCTATGCTTGTTGTATATGTGTTATGTTCTTTTTATCCTGGCTCCCAATGCCCTCAATTTTTCTTCCATCTTCTCATAACCCCGGTCAATGTGATAAATATCGCTAATTTCAGTTCTGTCCTTCGCGCATAGTCCGGCCAGGATCAATGCGGCACCAGCCCTCAAATCAGTAGCCCTTACCTGAGCACCCATGAAGGGAACACCGCCTTCAATAATTGCGGTTCGACCGTCAATCTTTATACGTGCACCCATCCGTTTCAGTTCGCTGACATGCATAAATCGGTTCTCAAAGATGGTTTCTACAATCATGCTTGTGCCTTCGGCATGACATAGGAAAGAGGTCATCTGGGCCTGCATATCGGTTGGAAAGCCCGGATGCGGATGGGTTTTTATATCTACGGCTTTAAGATGTCTGGAGTTCCTGATATGGATGGATGTGAGCTCTTCGGAAATCTCAACACCGGCTTCACGCAGTTTCGCAGTTACGGGTTTCAGGTGATCTGGCATGACATTTTCAAGAAACACATCCCCACCGGTCATCGCTGCTGCTATCATATAGGTCCCAGCTTCTATGCGATCGGGTATGATGCTGTGTTCCACAGGGTACAGCTTATCTGTTCCTATCACACGGATGGTATCGGTGCCGGCACCGCTTACATTTGCTCCCATGGAAACCAGCATGGTCGCAAGGTCAATGATCTCGGGTTCTGTTGCAGCATTTTCAATAGTTGTCTGCCCTTTTGCGAGAACAGCAGCCATCAGAATATTCTCTGTCGCTCCCACGCTTGGAAAGTCAAGATATATCCTTGCTCCTGACAATTTATCCTTTACTTTTGCCTCAACGTATCCATGGCCTGTATTGATAGTTGCACCCAAAGACGAAAAGCCCTTAAGATGCAGATCTACTGGCCGGCTGCCAATGGCACAACCTCCGGGAAGAGAGACCTTAGCCATGCCTTTTCTTGCAAGGAGTGGTCCCATAACGAGGAAGGACGCTCGCATCGTATTCACAAGATCATACGTTGCGGTGTGAACTGTTATATTCGTGGTATCAATCGTGATTTCCTTTTCTTGTGGTCTAAAGTCGATGTCCGCTCCTAAAGATGTAAGCAGATCACACATGGTATGTACATCCTCAAGGTCGGGAACATCTTTTAATACATTTTTTCCCTCGGTCAGCAGACAAGCTGCAAGGGATGGAAGAATGGCGTTTTTTGCGCCGCTGATGCGAACCGATCCTTTAAGGGGGATACCTCCGTCAATAACAAATACACCCATTTTTTTCTGTCTCCCTTGTTTTTCTTATGTAAATTATTCTTCTATTTTTTCGTAATTCTCAGGCTCTCGCATTTATTATGTACAATTTAAAACCGCATTATTAAGGCGGTTTCTACCGGTTTCTCCTAAATATATGCGAAAGTAGTAAATGGAATTTTCAACCAATCAAGCGACGATACGAACATGGGAACATTTCGTTCCCCGCTTCGATTATTGAAACCCCTTTTATTATACTACAAGATCTGACAGAATGTACCCAATTTCATCGTTTTTTATTTTGTAAATTATTCCTTCTCTTTATGCAAAAGTTCTGATCACTGGTAACGCGTTCTCATCACGAAAGCTCGCCAGCAAGCATTAAAACTTTTTCCATGATCGATAGAAATTCGGCCCGGGTGATGGTCTTTTCTGGATTTAGCCTTTCTTTCGCATCGATAATGCCGTTAACCAGAGCGAAAGCACAGGCCTGACGATACTCTGTAATGATCCCACCATGATCATCATCTTGTATAAGGATGTGCTCATGATTCGCTATGCGCATTCCTGTCTTCTTCTCTAGCAGGATTACTGCGGCATATATCGCTTCGTCCCTCCTAAGAGGTTCGGCAGCGCTCTTTACATTCACGGGGTTTAATAGCCCCGCGCGCATTGCTGTCCGAATGATGTCCTCATTTGTGTAATCGTAGGGGATGATATCCAAAAGATGCTTCATACCTTCCGCAACGGATAGCTCTTTTTCTGGTTTCAGCTCGCCCGAAGGTAATGACGGCATCGGATATAGGCTCATAATGTTCCGAACCAAAACATCCAGCACGCTTCCTTCGATATCACTGTAGTTTTCTGCTTTCATACGGGTTGCGGCAAGCGCACCACCTTTTACAGGGTAAGAAGCAATTTTGCCCTCTGCTGCAAGCCATGAGTTTTCTATGTCTCCCCATTTTCCCGTTTCGGTATCAAAATAACGCATTTGTATATTTTCCACATCCTTCCCTTCCACAGGGACGGTTACCTTCAGCGGCCGGATAAAGCCACTCAGAGGTATAAAACTATCCTTGCCTGCCAGCACCTGAATCTGTGTCACAGGCAGTGCGAATTGTCTTCTTGGCTCAGGCACCAGTTCGTGGGCAGGCGTTCTAATCTCGACTCTGACGGCGATTTCTCCAAGCTGTCTTTTTAGGTTGAAATAAGTATCGCCGAGAAAACTTCCCGGTAAAACAATCATCTCAAAACCGGGGGTTTTGACAAGAAGGCTTTTTCGAACCCCTGACAGGGTTTCGAGGACTTCTCCGTCAAGCTCTATACGGATGGTTTCCGTATTGGGAGGCGGGCTTGTGAGGTCAATGGATAATGGACCAAACCCCGGCCGGCGTATTTTTTCACTAATCCGGTGTGCATTGATGCCAATAACTTTTGCGTTCCAAACGCCATCGGTGGAAATGGCATCAACCTCAATGATATCACCGAGAGGTATATCATCGATTGGAACATCCGCATCGTATTCGCCACGCCCTTTTCGTGTAACAATCATAATAACTGCAGTGGGCTCTGAACGCAGGCCTGTTGCGCTGCTATAGGAGTATAGCCTTGCAAAATAGCGGTAGTTGGACTTCAGGCCCATCACCTGATACTCAGATTCATCCGTTTCGTATTCCACTGATTCGGTAAAATCAGCATTCTCTGAGATTTCCAAAATGAAGGTTACCGTTTCATCCGGTATCCACTCATAAAACACAGAGGTTTCAGAGACCGCATCGGGGGTATCCTTGACACCAAAGCCCCTTGGCCTTGGAGGTTTCGCATACGGCTCGGTTTTTACCATAACGGAATTGCTCCAGTCCGACAAAACCGTCCCGCCCGTCTCTGAAGGAGAAATGGCCTGGATCCAGAAATAGTATATTGTATCGGCCTGTAAACCAGCGATTCTAAACCATGGTTGGCTTTCAAGCAGCGAAGGTGTCACCGTTACCGAACTCTTTGCCTGTCCCCTGTCATCCTGCGTGCCATAGCAGATGTTATAGCTGTAACCCTGACGTGTGCTCCAGAACAGATCCACATAGGTATCTGCGGGAATTCCCTTCAAATCTGTCGGAACTACAGGAATTTCAACAATCGGTGGCCTGCTGGGTTGGGTTGAGACCAGAATCGGGTCAGACGGCTCCGACTCCACCCTGCCGGTTCTGTTCTTCACCGTAATCCATATCAGATAGGTTTTGTTGGGTTCCAATCCGTCGATAGGAATGTCAAAAGCCTGTACCTGATGGTCTTCCAAATTCGGCACGGCTATAGGAGGAATTGGTCTTTGGATGGATAGCAGGTAACTTTGCTTCAGATCACTGTAGACAATATAATCTCTTTCCTTCAATTCTTTCACAACCCGCACGGCTTCCGTATAGTCCACGCAATGGATGGAGATTTCCGAGCCGGCTTCATATCCGGCTTTCCTTTCGGGCTTTTTGTCCGGATCTCTGTCAGGAAGGCTGAGATTATGTAAATATTCTTCGTAAGAAAAGGAATTGTTTTCATTATAAAAACCGCTGTCTTCTCCAGCCTCCGGGTCGTCTTCCCGGACAACATACAGCCATTTTCGAAGACCTGGATGAAACATTTCAAGCCATGATTTCTCCATCTGCAGCGTGAATCCGGTCGTCGTGGCGGAAGACCCTGGTTTCAACCGAAAAGGTGGTGAAGGAGGAGCCCACGGTTTGTCGGTATCGGTATCGGGCCGGGTGATGATAACCTTAACAGCTGGTTTGGATACATATGGCTTAGTCACCATGAAGCTGCCATCATCACTTTCGGTCAGGAAGTTTTTCTTTGCGACCATCACCGCATAATATACAGCATTTGAGTTCAGCTGTTTTATATCGTAGCGATAGCCGATCAACCTGCCGCTTTCCAGTTCCCTAACTTCATTTTCCCTACCCATCGTCAGGTTCGAACCTATTTTTTTTGTCACAGGCAAAGAATTAATATCCCTAAGATCCTCCACCAGGTACAGGTCGTAATAGATATCGGTATCCACCTTTCCCTCTCCGGTTTCGGGCACCAACCACAAGAGTGTGGCAGATGAATCCGTAACAAGCTCATCATATACCAAGGGTACTGGATCCGCCTTGGGAAAGCTGCTGACAAATTCCGGGCTGGCCGGATATTCTGGAATTTGCTCTTTTAATGAAACTGGTGCTGATGAATAGAATGAAACGGTTCCACCATCGTTTTTATAGGCAACTGCTTCAATCTTGTATTTATAATTTACAACATCCTCCTGTTTCAGGTTCATTTCGTACCGATCCCTATCGGTTATCAGGGCGAAAAAGGTCTCATTTCCTAATGTATCATACCTGTACAGCCTGTACTCAACCCGTGTAAAAATGGAACTGCCGATAGGGCCCTTGATAATAGGATCCCAAAACAGCATCCATCGAACGTTTTCGCCTGTTTCACCCATTTTTTTAGCCCGCAGAAGGATTTCTGTTTTGACGCGGACAACAGGAATTTCGTCTTCAGGAATACTGGCTACATCGGTATTGGTGAGCGGAATTACTTTGATGGAATATTCTCTTCCCGGCAATGCATTGGTATAAACATATTCCAAGGTTTCTCCATTTACCGTAACTCTGCTGTTTTCGGTTCCGATATCAGATCCAAGAATGTAGGGTATGGACGGCGGCTGCGTAAACCCGGATGTGTCAGAAATCAATATACGATAATCTATCCTTCCGTCTGTGTCCCAAACATCATCCCAGACAATCCTGATTTCATTTGTTCCCGAAATCAGTTCTGCACCAAATTCTACATCCGTTAGAAATTTAACCTTGTTGGACCTGCCAGATGTAAAGGAATTCTCCCCCAATTCCCCATATGTGTATTTGGAGCGACCATAAAACTCATAAATCATGCCATGTTCAAGCTCTATCCCATAATTTCTCGTCACCAGCGACGTATCGGTTCTTCCCATGGTAAACTGAAGGACATCACTTAACAGCTTACCTGTACCTCGCTCAACCTGGTTGAAAAAAAATGTCTGGGTTCGATCTCCAGTGGCCATGTCAGGAAAGGTTGGCGCACCCCAGCTAAATTCCGCATACCAATTCTGCCCGTCTGAATCGGCATAGGCAATATCTGCGACAGTAACGTTTTGCGGCGGTGTGGAAGGTATAGCCTGCTCTGCACTGAGTGCAATGCTGATAAAATAAGCGGCTATCATTCCAATGACCAGAAACCAGGCAATAATCCTGATGATAAGCTTTCTGTTTTTATACATAAATGACTCTCCCATACATGCAGAGGAACATACCGGTGTTTCACGGAATTGTTGTGAATATGCCCCTCAATTACTACTTAATTTCATCGATTTCGACTTACTTCATTACTACCACTCGCCCAGCAATTCCAAAACCTTAATGACTTCTTTTAAAAGCTCTTCAACCGTCGCCGGATTTTCGCCTTTAAAGGAACCGTCCGGCTCCAAGCTTGCAACTCCAAGATCCACAGCTATCACAAGCCTATGGTATATCGGCTCTTCCATGGCTGTTGAATCCTTTATATAGCGGTATACCACAGGGCGCATGTCATCGGCAGATATACCTGTCTTATGCGCATATATTTCGATTACCAGGCAAACTGCCTGCGTCCGGTTGATGTCGTGTATAACCGTTACGGGCAGGATATCCTCCAGCTTGTAATACCTTACTTTTGCTGCAGTAGAAAGCCCGGCGGTTTCTGCCGATGTTTCGGTAATCACCTCAAAAAGGCTTACAGCACTGTCTCTGGAAACATGATCACCAGGATACAGGTTTTTGCCTCCAAAAACTTTCTGCAAATTATATTTTTGTGCCAGCCTCTTGAGATCCGGATCGATAAACCCATCTTCCTCCGGTATGGCCAGCGAAGGAACGAGAAACACGGCATATTGTCCCGGAGTTTTGCAGGTCACCAGCACATACGGATACATCCAGGCTTTAATTCCCTGCGGCTCCTGCCAGCTGCTTCCTCCGGATGGCAGAAATTTGGGTTCTGCAAGGGCCTGGAAGCCATCATGCAACATTTTTAGCTTCAACCCTCCAGACAGCTCCGAAATAGCCTTCCGGCTTACCACGGAGGCTGAGAATCCCCTTCCGCCGTCCAGAATATCTTTTATATAGAGGGACAATTCTTCTTCCACTCTGTCTATGATGCTGCTGATCAGCCCATCCAGCTCTACTTGACTTTGGTAGGTCAGAGTGGTTTCTTTTTCAAGCAGTTTCAGAAGCTCCCTTTCCAGGATACCATATTTGAACGGTCCAGTCGCATCAGGCTCTTTCAGAATATCGTAAATGATTTTGTTTATTTCAGTATACGTACGTTTCATGCCAACAGCATGCATTTCCACATTAAAAACGGCGGACCCCAGGCTGAGCCCCCAGGGTGGCTCTACCGTAGTTTCTTTCTTCCGGTCAACGGTCAACTGCAGCATGGCTTCCTTCATCTGTATTGTAGCCGCCTGCTGCAGAAGCTCATCGGTTTTCACAGATTCTCCCGTAAGGGTTAACTCCCCTCCGGAAAGCTTCAGGGTTAGTCGTCCGCTCGTTTCCTGCAGGGTACTTAGAACCTCCATGGGAATGAGAATTACATCCTTGGAAACCCCGGGCTTTTCGTTGGAGATATCTATCAAGACACTGGAGTAACCAGATACCTTCAGCATGCTGGATACCATTGCACCTTTCACAAGCACCCGGTTCGCTGTTTTGTCGAGTTCATCGATAGTGAAATAGAGCTTCCGGGTTAAGCCATCAGCTTTGTTGTTGAACATATCGGTGATCTCATCCACCAAATGACCTTTGTCATAATCGTCCTGGCTGAAATCGGTCCGCACGGTAACTGGGCCAATATGAGCTGAATCTTCGATATTACGCGCCCACACCTTGATGTAATATCTTGTATTGGACAAAAGGGGACGCCTTTCATAGGTCCCGTCGCTCCTTCTGTACCTTACGTTGGATATTTTCGCGTAATACACATACTTATTCTCCATGCCGCGACCGATGTAACTGTTTATCTTTTCACGGTAGAATGCTACTCTTGTTCCATCAAACAGCGTATATCCGTAGTCACTGTCCTTTGGATCCCTGTCGTATTGCAAGACCCTGTAATCTTCATCGTCATCGTTTCTGATCTCCAGAAAATACTCATATAAGTCTTCTTCGCCAGAAAAGCGAACTTCTATTTCATTCAGCGTATCCCTTGTTTTTAGCTGAATCGGGTCTCGCCTGGTTTTATACCAATCTTCGTTTTCACTGTAGTACCACATCGTTGTATTCCCCGAGTTATAGAAGAGCTGTATATCATACCAGGTATCCGGCTCCAGATCGTACAGGCGTATGTAATAATCCCTGTTATCCTTGACCACGGAATATTTTGCCTTGCTCAGTTCAACATAAGATGCGTCCTTCTGGTATCCCTTTTTTAAAGAGACCCTGATATCTTCGGCCTTAATATTTCCAAGCGGCCTTACCTTAAAACCAAGCTGTACATCATTTACCGCTTCCAGAAAATCAGGCGGTTTAACCATCCTGGTGGTCACCGGAATGCTAACCCAATCACTATAGGCAACATCCTCCTGCCCACGGTTACGGACCGCCCTTAAGCTGAAATAGTAAAGATGGTTGGGCTTCAAGAACGGAAGATTTACAGGAAACCGTGCAACCTTAGAATTCCCTTCGTTATAAGTAAAGCCGATCTCTTTTAGATCTGTATGGATCACATCAATATGGAGTTCCTTATCCGATGGTGTCGGCTTATACTTCCCATAGACATCCAGAAAGCCCGGATCCCGGCTATTGCCAATATGATAATCATCCCGGGTATAATCATAGTCGTTGTCCAGTCTTGCTTTTGTGCAGACCATTTCATAGGTTACATCGTTTTCGGCATGCAGCCAATTCAGCGTTACCCTTGCATCGGTCAGCTCCAGTTCACCATTTTCCCCTGTTGCTATGGTGAACTCCACAGGAGTTCTGGGCTTTCTGTCCAAGTCATCCATGCTTCCTGAATCAGTTTTTGGCGTTGTAATGGATTTGATCGGTGTTTCATCACTGATAAGGAACGGCTCCTCTTCATTGTTGACATACAATTTGGCCTGTAGTTTGAAATAATAGGTTGTATTCGGCTTGAGCGGCTCCCCTTGTTCCCCGTTTGGAAAATGAGTCACCAGGCAGGAGATGCCACGGTCTGGGTGTTCATCCGGATAGAGGGTCTCAAGGCGATCCATGCTTGAAGATTCGATGATTTGGATATTTGGAGGTTCGAGACGCTGAAAGCTGTCCGTTGAGTCACTGATATACAGATCGTAGACAATCCTTCGGTTCTCCGTGGCTTTTGTATATTCCAGCCAGTCATTGCCTTCAAGGATTTTCGGAAAGCTAACCTTAACCCCGTTGAATATAGGCTTACCGGAATCCGGATCGGGTTCAGGCTCGATATCTGGCTCAATGGTTAGGTTCGGCAGTGGCACTGGGAGATCCTGGGTAGGATATGTGGTAAAGCTGACAACCGGTGATATATACGAGATTTTGTCATCCAGACCTTCCCTCGCAGCCCAGTTAACAGTACTGTTGTCTTTGCGCCGTGTTGAGAACATTCTTAAATAGTACATTGTATTCGGCAATAAAAAGCTTGGATAATCTGCGCGATCATTTCCGTCCATGTCCACATTGTTTTCGAAATCAATGGCGGCGTTGGCGGCAAAATCATAAAACAGATCCGTCCCATCCAATTCGTAAACAAGACGTCTGCTGTCGTTGCGATCTTCGTGAAGATCGTGCTTGTCGAAGGTCAGCACCCGCTTTTCGATTACCGGGACAAATACTGTGACCTCCTGATCGCCGATGGTTTTAGTTTCCACCAGTTTCGCATCATCGGTCAGCAAGGTGTTTAAAAGAATATGAAACGTAAAGTCGTTATCATCATCCGGGGCGGTCTGGATATCCCCCCACGGCTGCGTCATCCACAACAGCGGCTTTTCAAACGAAATCCTCAGGTTCGTAGAGGGGATTTTGATCATTTCACCTGCCGGGTCATGATTATAGTAAACTACATCCTGTTTTAAATAGTATTCAGGCTTCACCTGAATTTCCCGTGGAACGGGAGGTTTACCCGTGTCATTTCCCAGCGTTCTCAGGTCAATAGCCAAAGACCCCAACGGAGTATGGGCATTGTCATCGGTCACGACAACCCTATAGTAGTGCTCAGGATGTTGACCGTTCTGATCAAGCGGAATATCAATAATCACACTGGCCCAGCCAGTACTACCCGGAATGCTGTCATCAGGTACTTTAATTCCGGTATTGGTATCGGCCGCTCCCTCCAGAAGCTCAATAATCGTTCCCGCACTCTGCACCTCATAATAAAGTTTGGTATAGTGTTCGCTCTTAATCTTGTAAATCCTGATCTCCAGTTTGTTCACATCCACCTTGCTCATTTCATACATCATGGGTGTAAACATCGAATCAATTCGTCCTTCAATCGTTTGAAAGATATTGTCCTTGTTTTCAATCGGAAACCCGCCGCCGCCCTGATGACCATATTTCAGCCTTGAAAAGATTGCCTGCTCATTCACGGTCTCATTCCAAAAATAAAGACGTATGTTGATTTTTTCGTACTCGGTTCCGGGTCTGATTCCGTTCGTCTGATCCAGAGTGTACGAAACAAACTGGTCATCGGTGGTTACCTTTCCCAATGAATCGAATCCCGATACTTCCTTCCCGGTCTCCCGGATAATTACCTGATTCGTATTACTGTAACCGGTTCGATATTCCTTCGTTGTGATAACATCTTGAACTTCATTCATTTTTATATGAAAATAACTAAAGTCGATATCAACGTGGGGGGTTTTGCTCGATTCGAGCCGATTCAGGTTTACATCTTTATTGGTAATATGCAAAATCTCACCCGTGTCTGGTTCCCATATGGTGGGCACCTTCCAACGAAGGGTCATTTGGGGCTCCTGACCGCTGATAATGCGGATAACCTGTGTTTCATCTTCGGACTTGATAAGATTTGGATTCCCATCCGCCAGGCCTCCCAGAACGGCCATCTCATTGAAAGATGTCCCTTCAAAGGTAATGTCGGAAAGAAAAAATACAGTTTCTTGAGTGACCCAGACATTATATTCGTTCTGGAAAAGAATAGCCTCAGCGGCCTCGTTCTCAAAACTGAAGGTTAAGTCATAGATGTGATCGGGTTGGAAATCCATATAAATTCTGTTTTTTCCACCTTCCAGAACAAGTGGTATCTCAGATCGCACCTGAAATGTACCATCGGGGTTATGCCATTGAAACGAAACAGTTTTTGCGCCGTCTATTGGCTGCCATTCAATCACCCATCTGCCAACTTCCTGGCTATAGGCAAAGGTGGGCGTAAATTCATTATTACCGGCCGCCGCATACACCGGTTGTATTGATGGAAAAAACAAACCGGTTAGAATAAAAGCGATTACCATGATCGACATAACCCTTTTTATCGTAAGCTTCATCCGCTCAACTCCTTAAGAAATGAAAGCGTATTCTCCTTCCTGTAAGGGGTGGAATTAAAACAGGAGAAGACCCTCTTTTTATGGTATATTACAAGATCATTATCGGCATTTTGGGACTGGAATTTTACAACAGAACAACACGCCCGTCACTCATCCTGAATCCGTTTCATATACTGGTTACGAAAGAAATTGATTTAGCAGGTGTTATTATGTGGTATACCGTGAAAGCCGGGGACAGTCTTTATCGAATCGCTCAAATTTTCGGCACAACTGTTGATGTACTTCAACAGGCAAATAAGCTTTCAGGCACCGGCATTTCTATTGGTCAGGTACTTTACATCCCCTATACTCCCGGAAACACATTCCAATATACCATTCGGCCGGGGGATTCCCTGTATAGCCTTGCTCGTCTGTTCAGCACGACCATACCCGCATTGGTAGAATTGAATAATATACAGGGTACTATTTTTTTCGCAGGGCAAAGGATCCGGATCCCATTCTATACCGAGGTTATTGTGAATACGGCTCAGGCAAATATCCGTAGCGGGCCGGGAACAAACTACTCCCCGATTGCCACCATGGTACAGGGGGCCCGACTTCCTGTTACAGGCTATCAGAGCGGATGGTATCAAGTTGGGCTTTATAACGGAGCAATCGGATGGATTTCTGAAAACATTGTCCGGTTGGACGCCCATGACACGACCAGACCGATTCAGCCGATCATTGGTTTCTACACGCTGGCTGAAGGGCCCGGCTTACCCGGTTCCTATGCCTCTTTTGTTGAAAATGTGTCTTCGCTGTCATCACTGGATCTGTTCATGTATCAAATCAGCAGGAACAACCCAACCCAAATCGATAAATTCTTTCAGTTCACTGATCAGGACATTCGGGTGTTGGTGGCCATTGCGCATAGAAACAATATTAAGGTGCTTCCGGTTGTGCACAACCTTCTGTACAGGCCCGGCGGTACTGAATTAGCCAAAAATTTGGTCCGGCAGCTGGTTTCCTCTGCCCAGAACCGAAGAGCATTCGCCCAGAATCTGATACAGCTGATCCAGCAATATAACTTTGACGGTGTCAATATAGATATTGAAGATGCCTTCACCGAGGACAGCGATAATCTCGCCCAGTTGTACGTGGATATTGCTGACGCATTCAGGCCAGGCGGCTATTTTTTAGCAGCTTCCGTACCATCAAGAGTCAGTGATGAGCCCTTTAATCCGTTCTCCGATCCATTTGACTATTCTGTGATTGGCAGCGCCGTGGACGAATTCATTGTCATGTTGTATAACGAGTACGGATGGCCCGGAAGCCCCCCTGGTCCTCCGGTTTCTATTCCCTGGATGAGAAGAGTTCTTGCCTATACCAAAACGAAGATGCCCTGGTACAAAATAGCCGCAGCTGTTTCAGTCTTTGGGTTTGATTTCAATTTGGCAACCAATAGAAGCTCTTACGCATCCTATCAAAGAGCCATGCAATTGGCCAATCAATATGGAAGCGTAATCCAGTTTGACATGAACCGACAAACACCCTGGTTCGCATATACGGATGCACAGGGTCAACCTCATCAGGTATGGTTTGAAAATGCGGACAGCATCCGGGCAAAAATTACAACCGCCTGGAATATGGGAGTTAACGGTGTTGCGTTGTGGAGACTGGGCATGGAAGATCCAAGAATATGGACCATGATTCAGAATGAAGTGGTGGTTAGAAAAATCGTAGAGCGTTATTACAGGTAGACCTCAGATTGTATCAAACAGATTGATTTCCTGAAGCCGTATGTTAATGTTGCACCATGAATGGTGAAACATCAATCACCAGGATGAACTAATTTCCTGAAGCCGTGTGTCATTGTAACACTAACGGCTTCTTTTTGACTTCGTCTTCTCTCACCCTTCTCATTCTCACACCCTTTGTTTCTTATCTGGGTAAATTGAGTCATGAATTCATCATAAACGCCTGAAGCACGCTTATTATGCTGCTTTCATGCTATATTTTACGCTGGCTGCCGAATACTTTCATTGAGCCAACAGCTTGGATATGGTATAATAACCTCACCCGTTAACGAAATCAGAGATTTCGAACGGGTGCCCGAGAACATTGTATCATGAATCACGCAGCCTATATCTGGCTGCCCCAGATGTACGGAGTGAAGAAATGGAATTTAAGGCTACACAGGACATGCTGTTTTCAGATACTGGCGTACCTGACATATTTATATATGATTATATGCCATCATTGCCATCCGAATGTGTGAAGGTATACGTTTATGGCCTTTTCCTATGTAAAAATAATAAAAGTGCCAAACTTGACGAAATAGCCGTAAAGCTTGGTTTATCATTGGATACCCTGAATGCAGCCCTGGTGTTTTTGGAAAATGAAAATCTTCTGGTCCGAACACCTTCAGGAATAACCTTTACCGATATAAAAGCACGGGAAATCGATCGTCTGTACCGGAGGAAGGAAACCTCCCCTCCCAGCGAGGCCATCTCCAACACCCAGTTTAATCAAAACCGGAATCGGTGTATTGAGTCTTTGAATCAGATGTTTTTCAGTGGGCTTATGCCCGGGGAGTGGTATACATTCATAGACAATCTTTTCAAACAGCATCGTTTTAACGAAGATGTCATGGTCGCGCTTTTCCAATACTGCAAAAACAGGGATGCCATGAATCGAAACTATGTCGGGCAGGTCGCTGCCAACTGGGCCGAAAAAAACATCACCTCTCATCTGGAGCTGGAAAAATATATGGAGGCTTATCAAAAGACCCGGGAAATTGGCAATAAGATCGCCAAAGCACTAAGGCTTAACAAAAGCCTGTCCATTTATGAAGAGGAGTATGTAAATAAATGGACCGAACAATACGGTTATGATATGGATGTGATCGAACTGGCACTTAAAATGACTGTGGGTAAAAAACTCAGTTTCCGCTATATCGACAGTATCCTGACTAACTGGTTCAAGGAAGGCCTGAAAACAAAGGAGCAGATCATGTCCTGGTCCAGCAAGAAAGCACCATCAGCAAAGGCAGAGGCTGCAGCTTCAAGGATACCACAGAGAAGTAACTTCAAACAGCGAGAATATAACAACGAGTTTTATGAAAAGATACGAAAATCTTCTTTGAAATAGCATATATTTGCACGGCATGAACTTGATGAGAATCTTTTGCGTTAAAATTTTGGAATAGTGTGGGGTATTTTATGAATACTAACTGGCAGGAATTAAAAAGAGAATTCCAGCAGCGCAGAGAGAATGCGATTTCAGCACGGGAAAAAAGAAGGGCCGTTGCTTATCATAAGGTTCCAGAAATCAAAAATCTGGATAAGCAGATATCCCTGCTTGGTATTGGTTTCAGCCGTGAAGCCCTTCGCCAGGATATGAATTCAGAAGAATTACACTCCTTCGAGCACAGGCTGGAACAATTGATAACAAAAAAGAAACAGCTTTTGGCACAGAACGGTTTTGCTGAAGACTATCTGGAGCTTGTCTTTTTGTGTAGCAATTGTAATGATACCGGCTTTGTTTTGGATTCAGATGGCAAACCCGGCATTATGCCCTGTCACTGCTACCGCCAGCTTATGGTAGAGCGTTTTTATGATGTATCCAATTTAAACAGCGATGGTGAAACCGGTTTCGAGTTCTTTAATGAAAATTATTACCCCGACAGTACAGACGATGGTAAAAACTCCGACTCTCCCAGAGCACAGGCACTTCGCGTCCGCCAAAAAGCCCTTGATTTCGTTAACCACTTTGAGGATACTGATTATCCCAACCTTTATTTTTTTGGTCCGACCGGCACAGGGAAAACTTTCCTGTCCAAATGTGTCGCGCTCGAGGTGCTGAAGAAAGGCCATACTGTCTTGTATTTACCTGCCCCCGCTATGTTCGACATTATTTACCGTAGCAAGTATCCCGCAGACGCTACACAGGTGAAGGATAATCCATATGAAGGCATATTAAATACTGAGCTTCTAATTATAGATGATCTGGGAACAGAATCTCCAAGTGCGGCAAAATACACTGAATTGTTAACCATTTTGGATTATCGTAGCGCCAGAAATACAAAGCTGCCATGCAAAACCATTCTGTCTACGAATCTTGATCCCCAGGATCTGCACAATGTTTATTCTGAACGTGTGGAATCCCGCATTCTCGGGGAATATGAAATACTGTTCCTGATGGGCGACGATATCCGCCTGATTAAACGTTTTCAGAAGAGTATCTGATATCACCGGTTCTCTTGGGGCAATTGATCATCGCTTGTCCGTCGTGTCCGGTTA
>JAAYKJ010000007.1 GCA_012522505.1 Clostridiaceae bacterium | reverse complement strand
TGGAGGGATGCATATGAAAGTGCTGGTTATCAATGGCGCAAACATGAACCTGTTGGGGAAAAGAGAACCTGAAATATACGGCGGAGAAACCCTCGAAGATCTTGAACAAACCATTCGAAGAGAAGCTGAAAAACTGGAATGGGAAACAGAACTTGAATTTTTTCAATCCAATCACGAGGGTGAGATCATCGATATGATCCACCAGGCCATGACGGATAAAACCGATGCCATTATTTTGAATCCTGGAGCATTTACGCATTACAGCTATGCGATACGGGACGCGATAAAAGCAACCGGCATTCGCACCGTTGAGGTTCATATGTCGAATATCCATACGCGGGAGGAATTCAGAAAAAACTCTGTCATCGCTCCGGTATGCGTCGGACAGATCAGCGGGTTTGGCTTTAGCGGTTATCTTGCCGCATTGTATCTGTTGAAACGAGGATAAATTATGAATAAACGAATTGAACAGGTCAGAAGAGAAATGGAGAAGGAAGGGCTTGATGGTGTGCTCATTGAAAGCAGGCCCAACACTTTCTATTATACCGGATTTACCGGAAGCACATCCAAATGTCTTGTAACGAAGGAAAGCGCAACTCTTGTGGTTGACTTCCGGTACACCGCTCAGGCAAGACAACAGGTCTATTCCGGGGTTGAAGCCGTTGAGTTTGTAAAAGGTGCCGCAGAAACGCTTCATCAGCTGTGTGTTCAGTATGGTGTAAAAAGGTTGGGTATAGAAGAAGAGCGTATTACCTTGGCACAATACCATTTACTTCAGGAAAAATTGGAACAGGTCACTAGTTTCGAAAATTTCCAGTCGTCATTGAACCGGGTGCGGTGGATCAAAGATCAAGATGAACTCCAGCGAATACAAAAAGCTGTAGATATCGCGGACAAAGCATTCGAGGATATTCTTTCCTATATAAAACCAGGTGTAAGGGAAGTTGAGATCGCTCTGGAAATGGAATACAGGATGAAAAAGTTAGGGGCACAAGGGGTTTCTTTTGAGACGATAATCGCGTCAGGTCCCCGGTCCGCATTACCGCATGGTGTTGCAGGTATGCGTAAGCTACAAAAGGGAGATGCCATTGTAATGGATTTTGGAGCAATCTATCAAGGCTATTGCTCGGATATGACGCGTACCGTTTTTTTAGGAGAGCCGCCGCAGAAACTAAAGGAAATCTACGACATCGTTTTGCGTGCGCAGATGGAAGCACTGAAGAAAGCAGTGGTCGACATGAAGGGAAGTGAGCTTGACAAGGTTTCCCGGGATATTATCTGTGCTGCTGGGTATGAAAAATGCTTCGGACATAGCCTGGGTCATGGTGTAGGCATTGAAGTTCATGAAATGCCCAGTGTTTCGCCCAAAGGGGAGGATCCTCTAAGAGAGGGCATGGTTTTTTCAGTTGAGCCAGGAATCTATGTTGAAGACCTTGGCGGTGTCAGGATAGAAGATCTGGTTTACATGGGCGATTGTGGTGTTGAAATTTTGACGAAATCAACGAAAGACAGGATCGTTTTGTAAAAATGTAAAGCAAATAATCCTGTATTTGCCCAATTTATCCTTGCCAACAGGCTCCATATCATTTAATATAGACTAGTAACTAGTGTCGTTTTTTGTGGTTCGTTCTCTGCAGCATCAGGAAGGTGCAGGTTTAAGGTAAGTTTGTAATGCTGTAAAGTCAGCTTTACAAAGCGTCTGAACCTGTTGGGCAGAGAATAAAGGATTGCCATTAAAATATAGATTAAAATTGATTCGAGAGGAATGAAAAAATATGATTAGTGCTGGGGATTTTAGAAATGGTGCAACATTTGAAATGGATGGACAGGTTTACCAGGTAGTTGAATTCCAACATGTAAAGCCTGGAAAGGGTGCAGCGTTTGTCCGAACGAAGATTAAAAATGTTATTTCAGGCGCGACGATTGAAAGAGCTTTCAGCCCATCCGATAAGTTTCCAAGAGCCCAGATCAACAAAAGAGATATGCAATACCTGTATAATGATGGCGACCTGTATTATTTCATGGATGAACAAACCTACGAGCAAATCCCCATCAATGCAAGCAGTATCGGTGACACATTAACATTTGTGAAGGAAAACATGACCTGTAAAATTCTGTTTTTCAAAGAACAGGTTATCGGTATTGAACCACCTACCTTCGTTGAACTTGAAGTGATAGAGACAGAACCCGGCTTTAAGGGAGATACAGCAACGGGTGCCTCAAAGCCAGCGGTTGTCGAGACCGGTGCACAGGTGAAGGTGCCTCTGTTTGTTAACCAGGGG
>JAAYKJ010000073.1 GCA_012522505.1 Clostridiaceae bacterium | reverse complement strand
TTATTCATCTGAAAAAGATAATCCAGAACCACCAATCTCCATTCATTCAAATACTTTGTACTATCCTTCGTCAGATAGTGCTTAACTGATTGTCACCAACATCTATTTCTGTCTTTATTTCTACAAGAAGAAATTACATCAATTGATGTCCTGATGTCATTTTCGAAAAGAGGTCTCCTTTGCACAGTTCCCAAGATCAAGTAATTATCCTGTCTCTATCGTCTGAATATTGTTTTCGGTTAAAATACTCGTCTCGGAGCAAACTGTACATGCATGCGTCGACAATTCCCTGATTGTTGTAATCAGCCTGACGAAGCGTACCCTCGTGTTTTAAGCCACATTTCTTCATAGCATTGCCAGAATGAGGATTATTGGGATCATGCTGAGATTCAATCCGATTAACACCCACCTCTTCAAATAGAAAAGATATAACGGCACTAAATGCTTCACTGGTTATTCCTTGATGCCACCATTTACTGCCTATACAATAGCCAATTTGTATTACCTCCAGTTTTTCGTTCATATCTACAACAGAAATAGTTCCAATTGGTTCACCAATACTTTTTAGTTCGATTGCCCATTGATAAAAGATGGGGTTTCCATAAGCTGAAATCCATTCATTCAAGACTCTTTTAGTTATAGACATATTCTCGTGGGTTGGCCAACGCAGATATCTGGTGACGGCTTCATCCGATGTCCAGTTCATATATGCAGAACAGATATCATCTTTGGTAAATTTTCGCAGAATCAACCGCATTGTTTCAATTGTCTTTGTTCCCTTATGATTCATGATTAGCCCCCCTTAATAAACTCTCGTTTTCATCAATTGTCGCAGTTTTTTATAGATATTCATCAATATTTTTCAAATTATTGGCCTGCGCTCCGATAATCTTTATGAAATCCGGTTTTTCCGCAGGTATTTGCTTCATATATAAGTTATTCCCCTGCACCTTCATCTTAATTGGCAAAAGCAAACAGTATTATGATTTATTCAGTCAGGTGGTAGAACGCTATTTAAAATAATTCCTTCCAGCTGATTTTAATCGGGTTTTCGCCGGGATATATTAGCGAAATGCATCCAATCCTGTAAGATGCAATCTTGCAAGTTCCGGCCTGTCCATGTGCTTTTATTTCGCTAATATTATTTCAAAGCCATGACATATATCTGGCAGGGATTCCATTCATCCCACAGCTTGGGGAATACTTCGAACTCCATAAAGCCAAGGCTGATGTAAAACTGATTAGTCTGATCATATTCTTCATATTTTCCCATTTGTACTGTCTTCACCTGAATAAAAGAGTAACCTAGCGCATTGGCGGTTTCTTTTGCAGCATTGAACAATTTCGTTCCAATCCCTTTCCGGTGATATTCTTTTAAAACCCCCATTACTGCAAGTTCAACAGTATCCTTACCCGTCTCCTTCAGGTAAAGAAAACCTGCCGGCGCCCCAGCATCATATGCGCAGAAAAACAACTTGTCTTTGCTGTCGCGAATGTACTCTTCCCTGGCTTCCGGAATTTCAAACCATTCGGGCAGCGCCTCCAGAACAGTGCGCGTAACCTCGCTTTTTTCCAGATTATCGGTGATCTGCCGAATCTCTGTTTTTTCAGCGTTCACTATTATTGTGCTCATATCAATCTGACGCTTCAGTTTTGAGTAAAATTCCAGCTGGAAATCGAGTTTGTCAATCCACAGCCTTTTGGCAGTAGCTGTTCCAAACTCCACACTTTTGAAGCTATTCAATTTTTCAAGCGCATTGCATACATAGCTGTTTTTTTCATCCAGGGATATCTCGTTATACTTTTTCCATCTCAGGTTATCATAGATCCGATACGCATCAAACCGGTCAATATTGTCCGCATCCTCTATCGACTGCGCCAGAGGGGTCCTTTCTCCCTGAAATTCCGCGTTACCATCAACATGAATGGCAATACCGTAGCAAATTTCATTTACCTGTGCACTTGTAAATCCCAGCTCCTCAAGTAAAGGCCGGGCTATTACTGCTGAGTCTCTTCCGTGATTTCGGTAATCATTTCCGGAAAATTCCCCTGCATAGGAAATATCATGGAGCAGGCAGCCGGCAATCAACGCTTCTGCATCCAAGCCTTCATTTTCCGCAATAAACCTGCCGATATTTGCAACACGGTATGAATGCTCAAGGCGGTATTTTTTATCATATTCATTTTCAAATGAATTGCTTTCACGGAAAAACTTCTCTATATATTCTTCAATTTGCTTAATCCTGTATGTACTCATTTCTGAATCGTCCTGTAATTTATCTTATTGAAATCATATCATACCTGAATCGATAGTAAAATAATAAAATTCAATCAATTTTTAACATATCCCCTGGATTGGCTTGTGACAAACAGATCATCAACCCGATATGACTCTGAACTTGCATAATTGGCAATAACCGGTTTACGCTCAACGTACAATTAACCGTGAACAGGCGGCGGCTATTAAATAGGCACCTTAATGCCACCGCTTCCCCGAATTTAAGGTAGCATGTCACGATGAGGTTATTTTTATAGATATCACAAAAATGCGAAGAGTCTTCGGGAACATCATTGATAACAGCCTGAAACACTTTAGAGAACAAGAGCCTTTTATCACTGTGGCGTTATCGGCGCCTGCAACCCTTAAGTTGGGTTGGTTAAAACTTATATCGCCCCCCCTATTAAACACAGGGAGGGTTCGAGAAAATTGAACCCTCCCTGTGTTATATCAGATGCTTTATGGAGCATGTTCTGACGAATTAATTTTCAGAGAGTCATTATTATTTCCAGTTGATCGTTACATTTGCAGTATCACTGTTGGGAACTGTATATACATGATTGCTTCCGCTTTCCCAGATAACATATCCTGTTGAATCCTTTTTAATTGCCTTAAACTCAAAGGTCTCTCCCTGCGGCAGCTGAACTGATATCTTCCAGGTTGAACCTCCATCGGGCTTCGCCGGACCAACAGCATCGGCGCATGACCAATTGCTCAGTTCAGGAATACTGCCCACGATATAAACCTTCTGATCGTTTGAAGTATAAACATTATTCACTGTAAAGTTCACGGTGGCCATTTTTGCAGGAACAGGTTCGCCGGAAGTAATGTTTCCATTCCTGAAGGTATAGGTTCCTGCGTTGAAATTGTAATTCTTTCCGCCATTGTTGTCCCAATTTCCCCGGCCATCAGTGAAAACAGCTTCAATTTGGGAGCGGTCGCCCATATCAAACGTCAATACACTATACCCCGGGTATTTATCAGAATCACTCATCCTGTCTCCCGGAACGGGTGTCCATGAACCATCAGCCTTTTGATGATGCATATACGGAGTATCATATCCCCTTTTATAGTATACCGTTAAAGTATTATTCTCAGGATACTGTGTATACCATTTTCCATCCTTATACCATCCGGTACCGCTCCTTAAGAAGCCTGGCTGATATGGCCCCGGTATCTGGTTTCCATTTTTATCCTTGAACATGACTCTGGCTGACTGAGTACCTTCAATCGTATATACATACCATCCATCATATTCAGCTGATTCCATGCTGGGAGAGGTATGCCATTGCGGCTCAGAGACCTTCGGATCCGTTTCGTAATAATAGAGCTGTGGAGTTCCCCAGTTTGATGGCTTCTTAAAGTAGACAGTCACACCGTCTGGTGGCGGAAGTTCGCCAGCAGCCTCAATCAGCATGACTTTGTTGGCATGGGCGTTGAGTGTGACTTTTCCGTTTTGAACCACAGCCTTGTTCCCTGTGTAAAAATCCATTACTTCAGTACCATCAGGAAATACGCCGGATACACTGATAGTTGTGCTGCCGCTTGCTCCGATGGCAACGATAACACGATCATTCATTCCATTTTTGTTGTACGACCTGCTGAACACATGGGGTGTATCACTTAGAAGCATATGTGTTCCCGCCCCTATGGCCGGATGTCTGTTTCTGAACTGCCCAATTTTCTGCCAGTGAGACAGTACATCATGATTGATGGAGTTCCAGTTCATATCTGTCCTCGTAGGTTGATCCCACGGCAGGCTATAGTCTGGCTGCCTTGCCGTCTCATCTCCATAGAAGATTTGCACACCACCGGGAGCCAGCAAGAGTGCCGTTCCGGCGTTGAACAGGTTGTTTCTGTCGAAGAGGCTGGTGTCATGGGAAGA
>JAAYKJ010000072.1 GCA_012522505.1 Clostridiaceae bacterium | reverse complement strand
GAAAATGATGCTGCCGTACCAACCCCCACCACCAAGAATAACCGTTCTGCCCAAACAGCCCATAGCGTACCGGTTTTGGCAGCAGCGCTCACTGCATGATGAAGTAGCGTCTTACTGGCATAACCGTTCAGGCCTGGCACACCAGTAATACCCAATACAGCCAGAAGCATCAGCACCGCAGTCACAGGAAAACGTCGCCACAACCCACCAAGGTTATACAAATTGGTTTCTTTTGTGTGAATATAGATAATCCCCACCCCAAGGAACAGGGCAGCTTTGAACAAAGCATGGTTCACAATATGATAGATAGCACCCGACAGCGCAAGGCCACCATCAACTCCCATATAAAGCCCAATGCCCAACCCGAGGATGATATACCCCATCTGGCTAACACTATGGTATGCCAAAAGCCTCTTCGCATCTTTTTGCAGTAATGCCATCATAACGCCAATCAGCATCGTCAGGGTACCAACAATCGCAATAGATGGGCCTAACCAGCTTACCCCGCTTACGGATAACCGTCCCCAACCTGCAAATTCGCCCACACGGATCAGGCCGTAGGCACCCACTTTGATAAGCAATCCGGATAAAAGCGCACTAGCAGGGGTGGGTGCCACAGAATGGGCATGAGGTAACCATAAATGCATTGGAAACATACCGGCCTTAACGCCAAAGCCCACCACAAAAAGGGCGAGACTTAATGAAAACATGCCGGAATCCGAAGGGGTAACCGCACCTGCGCCAAATATCGGCATTATATCGGTTGCCGCACCCATGAACACAATTCCCAACACCAGCAAAAGGCCACCGCCAATGCTAAAGAACAGATAGAAATAGCCAGCGCGAATGGCTTCCTTATTCCACCGGTAAATAACCCAGAAAAACGACACAATCGTCATCAGTTCAAAGAAAAGCAGCATCGTTAACAGGTCACCAGCCAGAAAAATACCCATAACCGCTGTCAGAGTCAACAAAGTGCACAACGCAAACCCCCGGGGTTTGCCTTCATGCTTCATGTATTTCGGTGTATATATCGAAACAGCAAACCAAAGGAAGGCTGTCAACATCACAAAGATTACCGACAGCGAATCCGCACGAAAAGAAGGCGCAAAAGGACCTGGTACAGATAATCTATAACTTAATGGCTCACCACCAAAAACACTCTTCATCCCAAAGCCTGCCATGGCAAGAACAATGGCACTGACCATGGAAGGTAAATTGACCAAAACCTTTTGCTGCAAATGCTCATTGCCGGCTCTGTCCCAAGGAATGAGCAAGAAGCATGCCCCTATCAGCGGAATGGCCAGAATGACTAAGAAAACCATAATGAAACCCTCCTCCCATTAAAAAAACCAGTTGACAACAGCCTCAACACCAGGCCAGACAATTCCCGGCAAAAGGCCAACCACTAACGCAGCGATAACCAAAAAACCCGTTGGCACAAGCATCAGGGCAACGCTACCGCCCTGTTTGGCCTTCAATGCGCTTCTTTCTCCCTGAAAAGTATTAACAATTACAGGGATAAAACAGACTGCATTAAGAATACCACTGCCGATCAGAACCAAAGCAAGTGGCCATTTTCCACCAGCCACACTGCCCTTCATCAAGTAGTATTTGCCCCAAAAGGCATTTAAGGGCAGCATGCCAATCATACCAAGTGTTGCGCCACTGAAAACGGCCATGGTTCCAGGCATCGCCCAACCAACTCCGCTCATCTTGGACACTCTGGTTTGGCCAGTCTGTTCGGATATAATCCCTGCGCAAAAGAAAAGTGTTATTTTAAGCATGGAGTAACTGATCATGTGCATGATGGCTCCGGCTAATCCCCATGGTTGCAGTGTAAGGGCTCCCAACAGGATATATGATAGATGGCTGATGGTTTGATACGCCAATCGGCGTTTCAAAACATCCTGCCGCATAGCAATAATAATTCCCGCCAGAATAGAAAAAGCGACAATCCACAGAAGAATGGAGTTAACGCTGAGCTGTGCAGTTAATTCGTGACCAAAAACTGAATATACAACCCGCACAATTCCATAAACACCGGAATAGACTACAGCTACCGCATGCAGCAGAGCACTCACCGGAGTTGGAGCCACCATCGCCTTAGGCAGCCAACGGTGTAATGGCATGATGGCTGCTTTTACACCAAACCCGGCAAAGAATAACAACAGCAACCAGCCTAATCCAGGCCTCATACTACCCGCCAGGATGGGCCCGTCAGCAAAATCAAGTCTTCCTGCGAACATATAGGTTAAAACAATCCCAATCAAGATTGCTCCCGCGCCAGAAAGACTGTATAGAATATATTTGGATCCAGCCTGCACCGCCTCAGAACTGCGCTCATGAATCACCAGCGGGTAGGTAGCAAAGGTAAGCAGTTCATAGAATAGATACAAAGCCACCAAATTACCCGAGAATGCCACGCCAAGCGTCATGCTTAGGGATACAAGGAAAAAAGTATAATATGTGTTTTGATTATGCTTTTGTGCCATATAACCAAAAGAATAGATAGCAGTAAAAACCCATAGGGTTGAGGCGATTAACCCAAAAACCGCACCTAATGGATCCGGGTCAATGCTCCAACCCAGCCCACCAAAGCTACCTGCAATTCGGACGCTTTCACCCGAAAAGACCAAAAAAGCAACCTTCCAGCTGAAAATAGCTGAAGATACAGCAAACAATATCACGATAAAATTGCGAAGCTGGTTTCTTGTGCGTGGTATCAGAGTAACAACCAGGCCACCAATCACCCCACTGAACAAAGCCAAAATAAGATAAAGCATCTGTCAAATCTCCCCCTTTTCCCCTATCGCATCAACAGATCTGTAGCAGCCCTTGTAGCCAGTTCAAGAAAAGGACCTGGCACAACACCCAAAATCACGGTTGCTGCTGCCAACACGATGAGTGCAAGCTTTTGTGAAAAACCAGGATCTTTCCAGTCTTCCTGTGGTGCCGATTCAAAATATGCAACCCGAATAACCGGAAGGAGATAAGCTGCGCATAGCACGCTGCCTATAATAATGACCGCTGTTGGGAGGAAATTCCCCGCCTCCATGCTTCCAACAAGCAGATGCCATTTACCAATAAAGCCTGAAAACAACGGTATCCCGATAAGGCTTAAGCTGGCAATGGTGAAAGTTGCCATTGTTATTGGCATTTTACGTCCAATACCGGCCAATTCACTGACCTTTTTCTTACCCGTAACAGCAATAATGGAACCTGCAGACAAAAAAAGTAGTGATTTGATCACGGCATGGCTGGCCAGGTAGAATAATGTGCCCGCCAGTCCCTTAGTGTTCACAATTCCAAAACCCAGAATAATATATCCCACCTGGGCAACAGTAGAAAAGGCAAGTCTGCGCTTCAAGTCATCCTGGGTCATGGCTGAAATGGAGCCAGCAAGAATAGCTATCGTACCTGCCAACACCATGATCCGGTGTACAGCAAATTCCTGCATTAAAGAATGACCGAATACGTTGTACAAAACTTTTAAAAGGCAGATCATATAGCCTTTGACAGCAAGTCCTGATAAAATGGCACTGGCAGGAGACGGAGCTGTTGAATGAGCATCCGGTAGCCAAATGTGTAATGGAAAAAGGGCAGATTTAACCCCAAAACCAACCAACATGAAGCTAAAAGCCAGCCATACCACATGGGGGTTATGCTGCCATATCCGATTGATCTCCTGGGAGGCAAACCCCATATTTAAATGTCCAGTGATCATGTATATAAAACCGATCCCGCCCATTACAAGGGCAGAGCCAAGCGTTGCCAGTATCAGATAGTTGAACGCAGCTTCAGCGGCACGGGGATGTTTTCGACTGCTCACCAGGGCACAGCAGCTTAATGTGGCTACTTCCACCAAAACATAAACATTAAACAGATCATGGGTTAAAGCCATACCACTCAGGGCGCCAACCAGCAGCAAATAAAACACGTAGAACCTGGCTACACGCTCTTTTCCGCCCACCTCTACAGTGAGGTTATCCCTGGAAAACAATGCGACCGGAAGGCTAACTCCAGATACGACCAACAGGAAAAAAGCACCCAGGTTTCCCACAACAAGCTCTATCCCCCATGGTGCGGGCCATCCCCCCATCGAATAGATCATCGGAAACCCTTCCTTTGAAAGGACCATATATGCCAGATACCCTGTGCCTGCAACCCCAAGTACTCCGACGAGAAGCACCAAACCTTGAACCAGTCGCTTAAGGCGTGCAAATGTGGGTAAGACGATAGCGACGAATAAAGGAGCGATGATAACATATACTGGTAAATTCGCGGTAAACGAATCTGTCACTTTCTTGTCACCTCATCTCTCATCAGCGCAATTTGCCGGGCATCGGTAGTGCCGTATGACTTGTATAATCTAATGATCAGCGCTAAAGCGAAAGCAGTTACACTGACGCTGACAACAATGCCCGTCAGCATCAATGCTGATGGCAGAGGATTAATATACACAGCATCGGCATGCGTATTATCCAATATCGGCGAAGCACCTCCACGAATATTGCCCCCGGCAACAAACAAAAGAAAAATAGCGCTTTCCATGATATTAATCCCTAACAGCTTTTTAAACAGGTTTGAACGGGTCAGCACAGTGAGCGCTCCGATCATGAACAAGATAACTGCAGCAAAATATGGATAGTTGATTATTAGTTTATTTGCTAATAAATTCATGGCTCTTCCTCCATCATTGTAAAAAATAAAGTGACCATGGTACTGGCAACCCGGATGCCCACACCGATTCCAATGAGGGAAATCAGTCCGCCAGATGAAAGCGCTCCAGGCACCCCAACATCAATACCTGCAAGCTTATTTGCCAAAAACGGAAAACCCTTTACAATACCAACCATACCCATTAATCCGTACCATAAAGTGCCATAACTTTCTGTCCAAACAAGAACTTTTTCAGGTATCTTGGCCTTGCCTTTTTCTATTCCAAAAATTGTGGAGTATGCGATTATGCTAAGCCCCAGTATGATACCACCAGCAAAGGAACCGCCCGGAGAAACATGTCCATGGAGAATCACATAAAACCCATATACGCAAAGAAAAGGCAGGATGATGACTACCACCCGTTTTAAAATGAAATCCTTCATCTACCGTCTCCCTCCTTCTTCCACGATTTAAGGGTAATGACTACAGCAAGGGCTGCTGTGAACAGCACAATGGTTTCAAACATCGTGTCATATGCCCTATAATCAAGAACAATCGATGTTACCATATTCAAAACGCCGGTCTCCTCCAATGCGTCGTTAATGTAGCGTTCTGAGACCTGGTTATGAACAGGGTTATCCGGCATCCCGTATGGAGGAAGTTCTGCCACAGCAATGAGTATTCCATAAGTTGCCAAAAGAACGACAAGCAGAACCAATAGATTTTTTATTTTCATCGCTATTCCTCCTTCCGACTGGTTCGGAATACGACCACCATCATTAAGACCGTGGTGCAGATTCCTGCAGCGGCTTCGGTAATCGCAAGATCAGGGGTATTCATCAACAACCAAACAAGAGCCATCATCAGGGAATAAGCTCCAAAAACAATGACTGCATGCATCAAATCCTTAATAAAATACATTGCTAAAGATGCCACCACCAAGATGAGTAACAGTACCATAATCTCATAATCAGCAGCTATAAAATTCATATTCTTACCCCTTTCTCAGTTTTGTGACCTTCGCAGGCCGAACCCCGTGAATAAGACCGGCTTTAGCTATTAGGTGGGTCATAGTGGGGTTGAGTATCCAAAACAGGAATAGAATCACCATTAGCTTTATTCGCAAAGTCCAGCTGGGACAGAGCAGGAAAAGCCCCAGAGCAAGAAGCCCAACACCCAATGTATCACCCATTCCCACCGCATGCATGCGGGTATACGAATCAGGAAACCGGAACAAACCCAGTGTCCCTAAACCAAAAGCCAAAAAAGAACCAAAAAAACATATATAAACTATCCAATTCACTTGGAATCATCCTCCCTGTCACCTTCGAAGCCTTTCAGGCCCGGAATTCTCAGCTGCCAATCACCGGGTGTAAGCACCTTCACAATCCAAATATTGCTTACAAATCCACAGAGCATAAAGACAAAGGCAATATCAAAAAAACCGAAATCATCCTTGATAAAAGCCATTAATAAAATGATCATACTAACCTTGCTGGTGATGGCATTAATAGAAATCAGACGATCAATGACTGTCGGACCGATAATGGCCCGCAGCAACACGATTAGAACCAGGATCATCAGTCCCATCAGTAACCACAGCATGTTCTTCTCCCCTTTCCAGCTTTATTTCCAGTTTTTTTATCTTGTCGATAAGCCGCCAATATAACAAATCAAGACCTGTTTTCTCGTTAAGTGCATGTACGATAAACCTACCGGTTTCGGGATCAACATCAACCGTTACCGTGCCTGGGGTAATTGTGATGCAGTTTGCAAGAAGCACCCTCCCCCAGTTACTGGTGAGGTTTGGTTCCAACACCATAAATATTGGTTTAGCAGGTGGTTTTGAAAACAGCAATGTCTTGGCGACGGCGATATTCGCTTGGAAAATATATCCGATCAATAATACGAGACAATGGCCAAGACGAATCAAATTGGGAACAGAGGCCATACTGGGGAGCCTTGAACCAAGATCCTGCCAAAACCATACAGAGATAAAGGCAACAAGTGTACCAACTAAAATATGCTGGAGATCTGCCTCTGCAGAAATTATCAACCAAAATGCCAAAAGTAATGCGAAAAGAACCAACGAACGTATACGCACAATAAAACCTCCTATATCTTAAGCCACAACAAAGGCTCTTCAAGCCGTGATGCAACCTTATGCACTCCCCAGAGAGTCAACTGAACCTTCATTGTACAAATCTCCCCTATCCTTGTCCTCCCATTCTTTTAAGGGTAACTCGTCAAATGCTCTTTGGACTGCTTTTTCCAAACTTACACATACCCTTTTCCTGTCCAAGCTGTCTACAACACCCATTCTTAACAACATCCGCAGAGGCTTTTTGTTGAGACCTCCAAGATACACGCTTTTATCCTCTTGCTGCGCTTGACGAACAAAGTCAAGAAGAGTGAGAGCTCCTGTTTCATCAATAATGGGGACATCGGATAAATCGATTACAAGAATAGATTTTCCTGATATCTTCTTTAGGCTACAACGCATATTCTCAGCTCCAACAAAAAATAAAGGTCCGTGAAATGCGATAATCTCAACATCAGGATGTGCTGATAATATCGGGGCTTTCGCACATTTATAGCTGATTTCTTTCCAAAGTGGCAAAGATGCCAGTTCAATCAGTACCACAATACCGGACAGGACAACACCTACTGCCACGGCAACTGTTAGGTCCTTCGCCACCGTTAAAATGGTGGTAATCGTCATAATCACACCATAATTCCAGCGAGCGCCTGGTATTTTCTTTAAACTCTTCCAATCGGCGGTGCGAACCGAAGCAACCATGAGTATAGCTGCCAGTGAAGCCAAAGGAATGCGCTTGACGATGGGCCCAAGAACCAGAATCATGAGCAACAGAAAAACTGAATGAAGAATGCTTGAAAGCTTCGTTCGTCCCCCACTATGGACATTGACCCCAGAGCGTGCTACCGCACCGGATACAGGTATCCCGCCTATCAATGAGGAAACAAGATTTCCCAACCCCTGACCGATTAGTTCCCGGTTGCTGTTATGTCGCTGTCCAATCATACCATCAGTAACCTCCGCCGATAATAGCGCTGAGATGCTACCTAAAAGGCATATTGTAAAGGCTGGCATCAGCAGGTTGCCAAATTCCTGAAAAGGCATTGTGTTCAATGCCAGTTTTGGAATGGCAAAAACGAGTTCACCAACAACTTTCGGGCTGTGAATGAACAACTCGTTAACAACAAGTCCAGCAAAAAGGCCAAAGAGCGATTCAGGTACTTTCTTAAAAAAACGCATTGCAATAACAATCACTGCAACAGTAATCACGGTGATAGATAGAGTTTGCCGTGCATCACCTATCGCTGTCATAAAAAACAGAATTGAAACTCCATTCGTAAAGCCTGCAATTACTGGCTGCGGTAAGAATTTAACAAACTTCCCCAATCCAAGAAAGCCGAAAAACACCTGCATTAAGCCAGCTAAAGCACCAGCCAGAAACATCCCGCCTAACCCATATTGGCTGGCAACACTGACCAAAACAACCGTCATTGCACCGGTGGGACCTGTTATTTGTACACTGCAACCACCAAAAAGAGCCGCAGCCAGACCACCAAAAACAGACGCATATAATCCTGCCACAGCACCTGCTCCACTGGCTATTCCAAAGGCCAGAGCAAGTGGAAGAGCAACAACCGCAGCGGTGGCTCCACCCATCACATCGCCACGTATATGCTGCCACCATTTTTTCAAAAAAATCCCCTCCCAATACCACCCCAGTATGTAGTTGTGACACAACATAAAGTACCGAAATCGGTTTTCAGTTACTTCTGTTTTTTCCCAACGTAAAAAAAGCGCATGGTCAAGTCACTTCGACTTATGCACTACGCTTGGATCACTCCTACGAGGTTAGCTGACGGGTTCGGGCACCCAAGTTGCCCTACCTGAGATCCAGGATTCACCCCTGATAATGGGTCCCCCGTTTCTTTCAGGGAATTCGGAGATGACGTAAAGACGTAAACAGGAAATATATAATGCCTGTAAAAGGCACTGCCTATATATCATAGCACAAAACCGGGCGAAGTCAAGGAAGGTAGTAGTTACTT
>JAAYKJ010000071.1 GCA_012522505.1 Clostridiaceae bacterium | reverse complement strand
AGGATTTTTCGGGAGTTTGACAGATTTTTAGGGAGCATATTAATAGAAAAAGTAACTTCCACCCCAGAACCATTAACTTCCAGTTGTCACCTTCCGATACTCCAACGGGGTCATACCGGTTATTTTTTTAAAGGTTTCATTAAATCGCTGTTGATTGGAAAACCCTATACTCAGCGCAATATCACTTGCCTTGTCTTCGGACTGGGTCAAAAGCTCCTTCGCCCGTTCAATCCGGGTATGAATGAGGAAGTTTATCGGAGAATATCCTGTCTCCTGTTTGAATATACGGGCAAAATAACTGGGGCTCAGGAAGACATACTTGCAAATATCATTCAGATTAATATCTCTTTCGTAGTGGTTGAGAATAAACTCTTTTGCAAGGTAGACCAATTCCTTTTGCTTCGGACTGCCATCTGAAATGCTCCGCTCCCATTCCAACTTCAGCACACGGGATATCATTACAAAAAGCTCGAGGATTAGAAGATAAACCAGAAACTCACTTCCGAACTGGTCCTCAGCCTGTTCTGCAACAATCCGGTTCAGCAGGGTAATAATATCATTTTTATGATTAACCTTTAGCTTTAAAAAGGGTTCGGTGTGATTACCTGCGAAGAAATTAATAAAGTCTTCAATGGGAATATCTGAAGGGGACCTTGTTTCTGCCCTGCTTGTTCCTGGTGCAAAGGAAAAATACAGGACAACAAATTCCCCAGTGCTATTTTCCTGCACTTTAAGGGTATGCCTTTTCTTTGGCTTTATGATGAGTATGTCGTTGGGTCCTATGGTCGTTTTTATTCCTTCTATATCAAATACAGAAATGCCCTTTTTCACATAGACCATTTCATAATAACTGTGGTGACTTTGGGGCTGTGACCAATCTGCGTCAAAATGGCGCTCTATAGAATTGATTACTACCGGCATATACCCAGAATTGTTTAGAAACTCTTGCCATGTTTTTGGAAACAGTTCTTTACCCATTCTCTCCCCCGTATCAAAGCTTCATTATTCCACATATAAAAGCATATCGTATCTGATGGGAATAATCAACAACCCATAGTCATTGCCACAGCGATCATCTCAGGTTGTACTACTGTCAGAGGTATCTGATGAGATATAGATCTGCAATAATAGGAAACAGTAGCGTAATGCAGCTTAGAGATGTATGGACGGGCAGTAAATGAAAGTTGCGCCCGGCCCCTGCCTTTGGCTAATCCATGGTGCTATCAACCCCCGTAAAAGCCTTTCACCGTCAAGGTCGCACACATGCCGCGCACACCATAAAAGGCACGGAATCAGGAGATTCCGTGCCTTTATATCTTCATGGATTTCGGAGATTACATCATACCTGGCATTCCGCCGCCCATGCCTCCACCTGGCATCATAGGCTCTTTTTCCGGAATGTCCGCTACAAGACTTTCAGTGGTTAATACCATGGCCGCAATGGATGCTGCATTCTGAAGTGCAGAACGGGTTACCTTGGCCGGATCAACAATACCGGAATCCAGCATATTAACATATTTCTCAACGAGTACGTCAAAACCAACTCCTGTTTCGCTGCTCTTACCCTTGTCAACCACAACAGAGCCTTCCAGGCCTGCATTAATAGCGATCTGACGGACAGGTTCCTCGAGTGCCTTTTCGATAATCATAGCACCCGTCTTTTCGTCTCCACTGAGTTTTTCAACCAGTTCCCTTACTTTTGGAAGCGTGTTAATAAATGCAGTTCCGCCACCGGGAACGATGCCTTCTTCAACAGCTGCGCGTGTGGCTGCGAGGGCATCTTCGATTCTCAGCTTCTTCTCCTTCATTTCGGTCTCTGTCGCTGCACCCACCTGAATAACAGCTACTCCGCCTGACAGTTTTGCCAGCCTTTCCTGCAGCTTTTCACGATCGAAATCGGAGGTTGTTTCTTCAATCTGAGACTTGATGGAGGCGATTCTGTTCTTTATAGCTTCCTGATCGCCGGCACCGTCAACAATAATGGTGTTTTCTTTTTGAACAACAACCTTTGATGCGCGACCCAGTTGACCCAACGT
>JAAYKJ010000070.1 GCA_012522505.1 Clostridiaceae bacterium | reverse complement strand
TTTGCAAGAGCTGTATAGTTCGGCTCAAGCGTTTTTAACGCAGAGCGTTAAAAGACGCAACATTAATGTAGTGCATTTTGCAAAGCAAAAGCACTATCAAGCCGAAACTCACAAAAATGCTTTTAAATATTAGTTTGTCGCATTTTTGTTCAAACAGTCGGCTTGCATTTCCTCGCCCTGACTATACATCTCTAAGCTGCATTACGCTAATGTTTCCTAATATTGCACATCTATCTCTCATCAGATACCTATGAACAGTAACCTGAGGTTTGCTGAAAGCGTGAATTATCAGCTCTTTCTTGCATTTTTTATGTATTTTGTATATAATATTGCCAGTATCTGATGCGCTGAATTTCTTCAGCGGGTACGGTTCCACAGGCATGAAAATGCTGTGAGCGAGTTGGCAAGAGCATGCCGGGAAAGGTTAAAAACAGGTTGTCGTTTGCCTGCGGTTGTGTAAGGCATAACCTTTCCAAAGAGACTCCCGAAAAGAGAGGAAGGGTGCGGCCTTGAACATGATAACCCTGCCTGCCCACGCAAAGATTAACCTGTCCCTGGACGTAACCGGTAAGCTTGATAACGGGTATCATACACTGGAGATGATCCTGCAGACTATTTCCCTGAAAGATGAGGTTATACTTCAGAAAAAACCCGAAGGGGTTGAAATTTCCTGTGATAACCCGCAAGTTCCTTGTGATGGCAGGAATATTTGTGACAAAGCCGCACGGGCTTTTTTCGAAAAAGCGGGAATACCTGGCGGGGTCAGGATACAGATTAATAAAAGAATACCTTTGGGTGCCGGGCTTGGAGGGGGAAGCACCAATGCAGCCGCTGTGTTGAAAGGGCTGAATGCACTTTACGATGCCCGCCTTACCCAGGAACAGCTATTGGAGCTGGGGCTGCAATGCGGCGCCGATGTCCCGTTTTGTTTAACTGGTGGCACCTGCTTTGCCAGGGGAATCGGAGAGGAACTGACCAAACTGCCGCACTTCGGCGGTGTTCATGCGGTGTTAATCATGCCGGAGTTTTCGGTGTCTACCGCATGGGTCTATTCGAATTACCGGATGGATGATCCTGTTTTGCATCCAGACACACAATCCATTGTTTCAGCCATTCGGATGAGAGATATAAAAAAGGTTGCCCATCAGATGAGAAATGTACTGGAAAACGTTACTGCCGCAAAGTTCCCCGAAATTGATGTCATCAAACGGGAGCTAAAACAATGGGGGGCGGCAGGCAGCCTGATGAGCGGCAGTGGTCCATCGGTTTTCGGGTTGTTTGAAGACCAGGAAAAAGCACACAGGGCCTTTACAATCCTGGGAAAGCAATACAAGCATATTTGGCTTGTTACCACCTGTAGTGCTGTACCCCCTGTATTAAACACGAATGTATAAAATGTCGAAGGAATTAGAGCAGGAGTTATTATGAAACTATCAAAGATAAAATTGGACAACTACATGCCCCTCCGAGACGTTATCTACAATACGCTTAGGGATGCTATCGTATCCGGAGACCTTAAACCCGGAGAAAGATTGATGGAAGTAACCCTTGCCGAAAAGATGGGTGTTAGCAGAACCCCAGTCCGTGAAGCGGTCAGAAAGCTTGAACTGGAGGGTCTGGTTACGATGATACCCCGAAAGGGAACCCATGTGGCAGAGCTGTCGGTAAAAGACATCATGGACGTGCTCGAGGTCAGGACGGCTCTTGACAAGCTTGCGACAGAGCTGGCCGCTGAGCGGATCCGCCAGGACAATTTCCGTCACCTGGAAAATATCCACAAGCAGTATATCTCATACCTGAAGAAGGAAAACCTTCAGGGGGCCATCAAAAAGGATGTGGAGTTTCACGAGGTCATCTACGATGCGTCGGGAAATAATAAGCTGAAAAGTGTAGCGGCAAATCTTAGAGAGCAGATATACAGGTTCCGCGTACTATATATGAAAGACTTCTCCAATGCGGAGGATGTCTTGACAGAGCATGAGCAGATATTAAAGGCTCTGGAAGAAAACAATCCAAAAGAAGCTGGCCGTTTGGCTGCAGAGCATATCATACGCCAGCAGCAGACCATCATTCAGCGGGTCGAAAAGGGGTAAAAAGCGGCCTGAATTGGTCTTGTGTTTTACGATTTTTTGTGATAAAATCAACACTGCTGTCGTAAATCCTTGCTCCGGAAAGGGGCCATAGTCCAGAAGGAGGTGAAAGAATCAATGAATAAGTACGAATCCATTTTTGTTATCAGCACTTTGCTGGAAGATGAAAAGATCCAGGAAATAATCGGTAAGGTAAAAGACGTTATCGAAGCATCATGCCAGCTTGAAAAGATAGACGAATGGGGAAAGAAACGGCTTGCTTATGAAATTGACGACCAGAAGGAAGGGTATTACACACTGCTGCATTTCTCTGCAGCACCCGAGTTCCCTGCCGAGCTGGAGCGTATTTATAAGATTACCGAAGGCATCCTGAAATACTTGATCGTCAGACGCGATGAAAAGGAATAGAAACGGGTTGATATAAACCCGGTACGTATGGAGGTTTATTTGTATGAATAAGGTTATCTTAATGGGTCGTTTGACAGCAGACCCAGAGCTCAGGTACACCACGTCAAACATCCCCGTATGCCGGTTCAGAATTGCAGTGGATCGCCCATTTCAAAAACAGGGCGAAGAACGACAGGCAGACTTTTTCGGAATAACAGCCTGGAGAAGCACTGGAGAGTTCGTATCCCGTTATTTTAGGAAGGGTATGCGAGTTCTTGTTGAAGGCTGGTTAAGAAACGACAATTATGACGATGCCCAGGGTGTGAAACACTATACTGTGGATGTACAGGCAGAACGGGTTTATTTTGCAGACAGCAAGAGGGATGATTCAATCGGCGGCGGTTTTTCACAACAGCAGCCTTCATACAAACAACCTGCACCACAGGGTGCACCGGCATCGCAGCCTGAATCCGGGGATGGTTTTTTCCCGTTGCCGGGCGATGATGACGATCTGCCATTTTGAAAATTCGCACTGGTTAGTGCATAATAAACATGTATGATGATGCCGGCTGAGTTGCCGGCCGAACCACTATTTTCACACTGGTTTTTTAACCAAATGGGTTCAGTTATCCCCTGAATCCGAAACAACGAATCGGTTTGGGCATTCTGAATCCACAACACCAATTCATGCTGCGCATCGGAAAACCCGATCCGCAGGCACGCTTACAACAAATACTTGCCCTTTTATTGATATAATAGAAGGGCTTCTTTTTTGGCAACAATTATGAGGTGACCGAAAGGCACGATTGACTATATAACCTGAGGGGGAGAAACAGGTGCGCCACATAACAGGAGTTGTTTTCGCGATAGCTGCCTTTTTACTGGTAATGATGTGTATGCCTCAAACAGGCGCAATATACACCCATGACTCCCAGTCTTACGACTATGCCGCAACCACTCTGCTCAAAGACGGACAAATGAAATACTTCGGCTATGATACGCCCATCATTCAGTGGCCGCCTCTTTATATTCTGATCACAGCTGTCCTTAAACTATTTGATGTGCCCCTTACACAGGGGGCCATATGGATCAATGCCATCAGCTTTGCTTATCTGATCTATGCCTGTGCGACCTACCTGTTCGAAAGCCTGTCTGTTAAATGGATGGCTGTACCGGCGCTTATTCTAATCACCGTGTCAATCCCCATGGTCTATATCTCGGGGTATGCATGGACCGAGATGCTGTTTATTTTTCTGTCCATGCTGTCCATGATCTTTATGCTGCGTTACATCAAAGGACAAAAACAGGGGTGGCTGATAGCCGCATCTGTGGTTTCATGCCTCTGCTGGCTTACCCGCTATATCGGTATCGTCACGATCGCCGTTCTGGCGTTGATCCTGTTCCTGTCTGTAAAGCCTGTTCTAAGGCGAATCCGGCTAACCTTTGTTTACCTCGTATTTTCCTGCCTGCCCATGTCCCTATGGGTTATAAGGAATTATTTGATATCGGGAACCTTTACAGGAGGCCGTCAGGCCGGTCTGTATACGCTGAAAGACAATATATGGCTGTCTGTTATGGTTTTCAGAGAGTGGTCGTCCTTTCTTACACCGCTATTTAGCTATATCGGGACAGTATTCTTTATTATGCTCGTTTGCATCACTTTTTTCCTTGAGAAAAAGGAAAAAAAGCCCGAGCTTCCTGTTGATCTGATCACGGTATCCATGTACATTCTCTTTTATGCCGCAGCGCTGCTGGCGTCGGCCACAAGCACCGCGATGGACCCGATTAACATCCGGCTCTGGTCCCCAGTGTTTCCGTTCTGGATCCTGTTTTTGGTCTTTTTGATGGATGTGCTGATACGAAATTTGAAGGAGGAAAGGCTGAAGCAGTGGCTCGCAGCCGCCTTTGTGGTCTTTTCACTGGTTTGTGCCATAAGCCCTGCATTATGGATTCAAAGCCGGGGCTTTGCCAGGAAGCATGTTTTCACTGGGTTGAAAGAGGATATTGGTATGAAGTATTCACCGGTTCTTGCCCTTGCCCGTGATAAAATTCCGGGCTACAGGGAGACCCTTGTGATCAGCAATGATGCAGCCCTTTTGGCCATGCATTCCGGCCTGAAATGCTATTATCCGCCAAAAAAATACAGTATACCATTGTATTCATTCAGCCGATACAAAGAGAGTATGGATCTTTTCCGGTTTGTCTACATTGTATGGTCCGGTCCGCTAGAATCCGAAAGTTTTATGACGATGAGTGAGTTCCGCCGGCTGTATGATTTGGAGAAAATCGCCCAGAATAATTACTGTTGGATATACCGGGTAAGACCGAAGCGTAACCCTTATCGTTCACCCTAGTAGCCTGCGGCAGTTAAGCGGTTGTATGCAGACGAAGTAAGACCGAAGCGTAACCCTCATCGCTCACCCTGGCGGCCCGCGGCAGTTAAGCGGTGGTATGCAGACAACAGCAAGACCGAGACGTAACCCTCATCGCTCACCCTGGCAGTCTGCGGCAGTTAAGCGGTGGTATGCAGACGACGCAAGACCGAAGCGTATCCCTCACCGCTCACCCTGGCGGCCCGCGGCAGATAAACGGTGGTATGCAGACAACAGCAACCAAGAAAACAGATTGATAACCCTTCGAACGGTTATACTAGATGAAGTAAAAACATCAGGAGAAAAAAATGCTCAAACAAATTCTGAAGCTGATTCGGCCAAAGCAGTGGATCAAAAATATTTTTGTGCTGGTTCCGCTGATCTTTTCCAGAACCTTTACAGACCCGCAGGCGGTTATCAAAGCCATACTGGCCCTTATATGCTTTATCGCCGCATCGTCATCGATCTATATTCTAAATGATATCATCGATATCGAGCGGGATAAGCTGCATGAAACCAAACGATTGAGGCCTCTGGCCTCGGGTAGCATCAAAGAGGGGACGGCCGCGTGGTTTATGGTTGTTCTGTTCGTTTTCAGCCTCGTGTTATCCAGCTTCGTCCATCCGTTCGTGGTGCCTTGCATTGTTGCCTATGTGATCCTGAACATTTTGTATACCCTTGTTCTTAAGAAAATTGTAATTCTGGATGTGACGGCCATTTCCTTCGGCTTTGTGCTACGGGTCATAGCAGGGGCTGAGGCAATACAGGTGTATATCTCATCATGGGTTTTGGTCTGCACCTTTTTTATCGCATTGTGCCTTGCTACCGGTAAACGGAAGTCGGAGAAAACATCCCTTCAGGAAAACTCCACGCGTCACAGAAAAGTATTATCCTGCTATAACGATGAGTTTCTAAAGGCCATGATCCAGATCAGCATTACCGGCACGGCAATCACATATTCTCTGTATACCATTTTGGAATATGAAAATCAGCTGCCCATGATCACAATTCTTTTCGTGTTCTTCGGGCTTTTCCGCTATATGCAATTGATTCTGGAAGAACAGGAGGGGCGTCTTCCAGAGGAAATCATTCTATCCGACAGACCCCTGCTTCTTAGTATCCTTCTATTCGGTGTGGCTTGGATTGTCATCTTCCTGCTGTTATGACAGGAAAGACCCGGTGCGGCGATATGTGAAGTAAAAATCGGCAATTCATGGTACAATAACAGAAAGATTGTATCGTGAAATGCAAAGGATGTAATTTATGATAAGAACGTTGATTAACCTAAGCCTGAAAAGGCCTATTCTGGCGATATATGATGTAACAAAGTTATGCAACCAGCGCTGTTTGATGTGCAATATATGGAAGACAACCAGCAACGATATGGACCTTAATCAGCTGGAAGATGAGGTTAAAAAGCTGAAACGGTTCGGCATTCGTTATGTTTTCATTCAGGGCGGAGAACCCCTTATGAGAAGGGATATTCTCGATGTTACCGACCTGTTTATAAAACACCGCATCAAGCCCACGATCATCACCAACGGCATTTTGCTGACAGAGCTGCTGGCACGGGAGATCGCAAAAAGGCGCTGTAACCTGGCCATCAGTATCGATTCGATGGATCGGGACCTGTTCGCGAAGCTGCGGGGAGCTGACAAATTGCCACATGTTTTGGAGAATATTGAAAAAATATCGGGCATGAAGCGGAAGGGGAACTGGTCTATAACCACAACCATCACCGGCCTGTCCAGTCTGGACGATATCAAAAAGCTTGAAGCATTCGCTGCAGATCATGGGCTCATGTTTGCCATTCGCCCGTATATCTTTGTAAAGGGTGTGGCTGGCAAGAAGAATGAAGAGCTGATGTACCATTGGGATGATGTTGCAGAGATATTCGGGTACATGTCAAAAAAGGCGAAACAGAACAACTTCCTGGCCTACCTGATCTACAAGGAGCATATCCGGTACATCAAGGGGGAAGGCATGCACATGTGTGATGCAGCCAGATATTCTTTCCTGATGACAGAAACCGGTGTAAAAAGCCCCTGTATAGAATTTACGAATTATACCTTCAACCTGGACACCTTCCGCGAAGACAGGAAAACCTTCTGCCAAAAGCTGGAGGAATGCAACCGGAGCACACCGTGTTTTTACAACGATGCCAGGGAAATTGGAGTGCTGTGGCGGAACAAGTGGGTTATCTTGTTGAACGCGCCAAAGATTATTGCTCAGCTAATCCGATACGGCAACTTTTTCTAGCACCCCATCTCCGCCAGTGCAGTTTTTGGCACAAAGTTCGTCCGCATCAACCGATAGGGTTGTGCTTGAAAATATTCAACCGAAGGAGGTACGGCATGAATGTATTCATAACCGGTGCATCGGGGTTTGTCGGCCGGGAGCTTGTAAAAGCCCTGTCGGAAGAACCCGGTGTGGACAATATTTTCGCACTGTACAGGAGGAAAGAACAAATTCCGTTCCTTCCGAAAGTAAACCCGGTGATGGGAGACTTGGAAACATTGCCGCAGATCAATCCAGATGCCAGAATCGATATTCTGATCCATCTTGCAGGTTATTTCAAAACAGAATCCCAAAGTCTATGCGAGCAGATCAATGTTCAGGGAACCAAGAATGCCATCGCTTTGTGTAAGAACAGGAATATTCCAAGAATTCTTTATTTCAGCACCATAAATGTTAACCTGAAAGCAAAGGGCTTTTATGCATGCTCCAAGCTGGCCGCCGAAGATGTGATAAAAACCAGTGGCCTGGAGTATATGATCATCCGGCCGTCCCTGATCTACCAGGCAAGGACGGGAAGCATGGGCAGAATAATCGGCTATGTGGAAAAACTGCCTCTTGTACCCGTTTTCGGCAGTGGGAGGGCAAAAGAGCAGCCGATACATATCCGTGAAATGATCGCACTGACCATCTCGATGATAAAGGATTTCAAGCCGGGGTTAACCCTTTACGCTGCGGGGAAGGACGCCCTTCCCTTTAAAGAACTTGTCAAGGCAATTGGCAGAAGCCGGGGGCGAAAAGCCAGGATTCTTCCGATTCCTGCATTGCCGGTGTATTGGATGCTGAAATTCGTTGAAAAGATTGGCATTCGTCCCGGAGTCTCGTCCGAGCAGGTAGCCCATATGCGCGAAGACCTGACGGCGGACATGAGTGAAACGCTGAAGCTGTATCCTGTAGAGTTAAGGCCTTTTGAAGAGCACCTCAGCGAAATTACCGCAGAATTCGCTAAGGAGTAAAGTTGATGAAAATGTTATCTGTAGTCATACCGGTATATAATGAAGAAAAGCAAATGGGAAAGACGATATCCACCATCTGCAGTGTTCTTGACGGGATTACAGACCAATATCAGATGATTGTTGTGGACGATGGTTCAGCGGACGGTACCTGGCAGGTGATAAAAGCCCTGGCAGACCAGACCCCCCAACTGGAGGGGATCCGCTTCAGCCGTAATTTCGGCAAGGAAGCTGCCATTATGGCCGGTCTTTCCCGTGCCGAAGGTGATGCCTGTATCATCATGGATGCCGATCTGCAGCATCCTCCGGCGTTGATTCCCGAAATGGTCCGTCATTGGGAAGAAGGCACAGAAGTGGTGGAAGCCGTTAAGGAGGACAGGGGCAGAGAAAGTCCCTTCACCAGATTGGGTGCATCCCTTTTTTATAAGATCATGTACCGGCTTTCGGGATTCAAGCTGGAGAGGGCATCGGACTTCAAGCTGCTGGACAAAAAGGTGGTCCAGTCGCTGTTACATATGCCAGAGAGGGAAACATTCTTCCGGGGGCTATCGGCATGGGTTGGTTATTCAAGGACGCAGGTTTGTTTCAAGGTGCCCGAGAGGGAAACCGGCGAAAGCAGATGGTCACGTTTAAAGCTTGTAAGGCTTGCGATAAGTGCATTTACTTCTTTTTCCTCGCTGCCGCTGCAATTCGTCACCTTTATCGGAATACTGTTTCTGATCGGTTCAATCGTTTTGGGTATCCAGACGCTGGTGATGAAGCTGCGGGGCCTGGCCATCGGAGGGTTTACGACAGTAATCCTGCTTTTACTGATCATGGGCAGCTGTTTGATGATCAGTCTAGGCATGATCGGTATATATATTGCCAGAATCTATAATGAAGTCAAAGCCCGCCCAAGGTACATAGTATCTGAAGAGTACAAGGGGCGTTGATGGAGCCTCTGCCCATTACAGCCTACTTTTCTTATTCACTTACCCGAAACCCGCGCAAATTGAGAATAGACATATTCATCCCAAGGTGAGAAATTAACGATATGAATAAAGCTACAAAACCACAATTCAAAATCGGATCCTTTATACCCAGAAACCATATTCTGCTGGCGCCCATGGCCGGGGTTACCGATATGCCCTTCCGTGTTCAGTGTGCGAGAAAAGGCGCTGGCTTAACCTACACAGAAATGATCAGTGCGAAAGGAATGGTCTATAACGATAAAAAAACAAAGCAGCTGACCCAAACGCATCCGGTGGAAACTCCCTGTACGGTTCAGCTTTTTGGCTCTGAACCCGATATTATGGCGAAAGCTGCAGCGCTTTTCAACGATCGGCAGGATATCGCGGTGATTGATCTGAACATGGGCTGCCCTGCCCCGAAAATTGTGAAAAACCATGAGGGGTGCGCATTGATGCTGAATGAAAAGCTGGCCGCCGAGATCATAAAAGCAGTGGTTCGCGCTTCAAAAAAGCCTGTTACAGTAAAGTTTCGCAAGGGCTATGACAGGTATAATGCGGTAGAGTTTGCGAAAATGGCCGAAGATGCGGGTGCAAAAGCAGTCTCGGTGCATGGAAGAACCCGCGATCAGTTCTATTCCGGAAAGGCCGACTGGGAGGTTATTGCCCGGGTGAAGGAAGCAGTTTCTATTCCTGTGATAGGGAACGGGGATGTGTTCTGTCCGGAGCATGCAATGCAAATGCTGGATGTAACTGGGTGCGATGCCGTGATGGTTGGCAGGGGTGCACAAGGAAATCCATGGATATTTCAAAAAATCCTTCATTATATATATAGAGGGGAATTGTTGCCTGATCCTACCGGATTTGAAAAGTACCAGGTGATCCGTGAGCATTATCAGATGATGATTGAAGCTAAAGGAGAGGAAAGGGCCGTTAAGGAGATGAGAAAGCATCTTGCTTGGTATCTGAAAGGAATACCGGGAGCAGCAAGAATCAGAAGTGAGGTTTTTGCGCTGTCCTCGTCAGAGCAGGTCTTATTGTTGATTGAACAGCACCTGTGTAACGGCACGAGATAGTGGCTTTCCAGTACATGGTTATTGAACGTAAATTTTTTGGAAATATATTTCCAATCCTATGAAATTTGTGGTAAACTATTGTAATGGAATAGCCGATAAATGTTGATGGACAGCCATGTGCCAGGAAGGTTACAGCCGAAACATGCGGAAGGAGCCGCAAACCGGCTGGAACATATCCGGGATCCTGAACGTCATAAAGAGGGGCATAATATCCTGGATGCCAGTAATAATGCATTGTTACGGTGTTTTGCTACAAAGTTACATTTTGTTTACACATATACAGGCATTGTTGACGCCCCCTATCCCCGGTGATATAATTACTTTGAAATTCATGATAAGCCGCAAGGCTTCTCTTGAGTTTATAGAGCAAACAAAGCTTGGTTATTTCAAGGAAGCGGCGTAACCTGGCTTTGCAAAATCAACGGTCTGCTTCCACAAATTCCAAAAGGGAGGATTTTAACATGAGAAATCTCAAAAAGCTTTTCGCAGTTGTCATGACTGTTGCTATGCTTGCATCACTCATGGTACCTGCACTTGCTGCTGATAGCTTCAAATATGAAGCTGAAGCTAAAAAGCTTTACGATCTCGGCCTCTTCCAGGGAAATTCCGCTACATCCTATGAACCGGATTTAGGAACTTCTCTGAACAGACAAGCTGGTCTGGCTTTAGCTATCCGCCTCATGGGCAAGGATGCTGAAGTTGACGCAATGACTGCTGAAGAAATTTCAACGCAGCTTGCAAAGATCGTAGACGCTGACGAAATCACCGAATGGGCTAAGCCTTATGCAGCATATGCTGTAAAGAACGGCCTGACCAATGGTATTGACGCCAACATTCTTCCGAATGTTAAGTTTGGTGCACAGCTTGACCTGACTGGTAAAGAATTCATCAACTTTGTACTGAAAGCCATGGGCTATCAGGTTGCATGGGATGACGTTCTGACCAAGGCTGCTGCTGTTGGCATGCTTTCCGCTGGCGACGCTGTTACCTTCGGTACCACTGCTGTTCTGAACAGAGACTCAGCTGTTGGCATTATGGCTTGTGCTCTTGGCGGAACCACCTCTGCAGGTGTTGTTCTTGCTCAGGCTCTGGTAGATGCTGGCGCAGTTTCTGCAGAAGCTATGGCTGAAGCTGGTTTCCTGGATCCTTCAGATGCTCCGACAGAAGCTCCTGAAGAATTGACATTCACTGCTTCTACCGACAATCTGGTTCAAATTTATGTTGAATTCGATCGGGAAGTAGATAAGGATTCCGCTGAAGACGAAGACAACTACAGTGTAACCGATTCTGAAGTTAAAAATGCTTCTCTTCAAGATGATGGTGTTACTGTTATTCTGACACTTAAAGAAGGAAGAGACCAGCAGGATGTTGCAGATCTAACAATTAAGAACGTAAAGGACATTGATGGCAATGCTATTAATGAAACTACTATTGAAGTAGACTTCCTTGACACCACGATTCCTTCAATTGTTGACGCATCTGTTGCAGGCAAGAATACCTTTAAGGTAATCTTATCCGAGCCAGTGAATCCCGACGAAGTAGATGAATCTGCAGTTACAGTTAAGGATGCAAATGATTCAAAAATATTCGTTAAAGAAATTAAATTGCAGAACAACAATACTGAAGCTTTGATCAGTCTGTACTCCACGCTGAAAGAAGGGGAAATATCCCTTAGCATCGGTAGCAAAACCTTTGAAGACTATGCACAATTCAGTGTTATTGGCAAGAGCTTTGATCTGCTTGTAACACCGGATGAAGAAGACCCTGTAGTTGTTGGGTATGAAAGTGCAAAGAGAGGCGAAGTTGTTCTCGTTTGGAACGAAGACATTGTAATTGATGCCACTCTGAATGAAGATGGTGAACTGGTAGACGCTGAAGCGTTGGAAGACTATTATCATACCAACAGCAAGAACAAAGCCAGCAAAGTAACCAAAGACGGAAATAAGATGACCTTAACATTTGAGGAGGATGAATGGTTGCCAGCAGGCACAGCTTATGTTTATGTTGGTAAAGAAGCTGTAAAAGACCTGTGGGATAACAAGAATGCTCAGCAGATGATTAAAGTTGAAGTTGAAGTTGATTCGGATGCTCCTGAAGTTGATTCCCTGGAAGTTGATAAGGAAGACAAAATCACAGTGAAGTACACTGAAAAACTGAAGGGAAAAACAGCAGAAGACGAAGACAACTACACTCTCCTGGATGATAAGGGTAAAGAAGTTGAGAACATCATTAGTACTATCAGCTATGATAACGACAAGAAAGTAACAATTAATTTCTACGAACCCCTTAGCGGAGATCATACACTTATTATTGAAGATGTTGAAGACGTTTATGGCAATAAGATGCCAGAAACCAACATTGACTTCAATGTAGGTGACAAGACTGATCCGGAATATGAAGATTTTGAAGCGATTGTCTATAAACCAGGTGTTGAAGGCCAGATGCTGAAAGTAAGTTTTGGCGAGAAGATGGCAACAGAAGGCAAGTATTCTGTGAACGACCTTGAAAAATACTTCATTTCTGGTGCGGCACTTGCAGATGTTGACGATGTGAAGATTAAGGTTGTAGATGATGGTAAAGCAGTTGAAATCACGATTCCTCATGACGAATTGGAAATTGACCCTGCTAACGATTTCCTCACCATTACTCGTGTAGCTGATGCTGCCGGAAACTATACACCAGAGCCTTCATCCGACTATGTTGGCGGAATAGAAATTAAGACAGCTAATGTAATTACTCTCACCGCTGAAGCAACCGGAGCAAAGACAATTAAGATTAAATTCTCCGACAATGTTGTGAAGTTTGATCAAAGAGATATCTCTGTTGTAAGTGCAGTATACGATGAGCTGAAAATCGCTGAATTCTCTCTCGGACTTGACAAGGATAAGACCGTAGCAACACTTACCATGGCGAAAGAAATGAAATATGACCTTTCTGACGCTGTATTTGTTAAGGTTGATGGCACAAGATCTGAAAACACCTATGGAGTTAAACTTGATCAAGGTACCTTTGATGTAGAAGATAAGATCAGTCCTAAGGTGGATGAAATCTTGTTCCTGAATGCAGATTCAAAGGTTGATGCTGAAGAAGGCTATGATTACAGTGCATATGGTGACGCTGATGACAGCTTAATCGTACTCACCTATACCGAAACTCTTAGAAACGTTAACGCTGGCAACTATGCTCATGACCTGGTTGTTTACAACAAGAAGGGTGATAAGCTAACCGCAGCAGTTGACTACACAACAGTAGTAAATGGTAAAGATCTGATTGTCATCATTGAAGACGTTGAAGATCTTGCGAAGTTTACAATCGAACCAGATAAGGATATCGAGTATATCCAGGATCTGAAAGAAAACTTGGCAGAATCCTTCGACAAAGAAAGAAACTAATCATTAACTAAAAGTCCTCTAAGGCTGCCTCATGGAAATGAGGCAGCCTTTTTGGGATTTAGCCTGCAAATGCGATAACTTAGAGGTAAACAAAAAGCAGAGCACTGAAAACAGAACTAAACAAGGAACTTTTACCGCATAATTTCAGTCATATCTCTATACATTATTTTCTTTCATTGATATAATGAACTTGAAAAAATATTTTTGCAAAGGAGAAAACGAAAGATGAAAAAGGGAAGAGCTGTTTTTGCGTTAGTATTAATCCTTTCCTTACTAGCTTCTACGCAAACTCTGTCAATTGCATTATCTTCAACAGCCACACAAGCGGAAAAAGTGAAATTACTTAGTGAACTGAGTATATTCATCGGATCAAATGGCGACTATCGTCTGAATGATAAATTGTCCAGAAGTGAGGCGGCTGCTTTGGCTGTTAGGATGATGGGCAAGGAGTTGAATGTTCTCCTTAATAGCGAAAGCTACAGTAACACACCTTACCCAGATGTAGATCCTTCACACTGGTACGCTGCCTATGTAGGTTTTTGCACTAAAGAGGGTATTTTGTCTGGAGACACATCCGGTCTTTATAAACCGAATGAATTCATCACCGAAAAAGCCTTCCTGAAAATTATTCTGGGAGTACTTGGCTACGAAATCAATAAGGATTATACATGGGTAGATCTTTTTAAAAAGGCTTTTGAGGTAGGGTTGGTTACAGAATTATCGTACATCGTGAAAGAAGATGACAATCTTGACTTTAAAAGAGGCGATGCAGTTAATGTCATGTACAATGCCTTAACTTTAGAGGCAATAGATACCAAAATGCAACTATTCCATAAACTCATTGACTCTGGGCTACTAACAAAGGAAAAGGCAATACAATTGGGATTGATGCAGGAAGAAACCGAGGAGAACACAGAGGTAAATAAAGATGAGCTACCTACAGAAATAGATGAGCTGTTGGTATTTGATGAGACCAATTTGTCGTTTGTTTTTAATGAGGATATAAAATCGATTGAAAAAATAAAGATGTATGAAACACATAATAAAAAAAATCTGTTGAAGTTTAATATTGGTCAAATAGAAGAGAACTATATACTGATGACTACTGATAGACAAACGCCGGGAATGGAATATACAATCGAACTTCAAAATATTGAAGACACCGAAGAAAATATTATTGAAAACTTATACGCCACATTTTTTGGCACGGCTTCGGAAAAGGTAGAATCAGACTTTTTTAGAATTCAGAAAATTGAGCCGATTAATGAAAGGTCTGTTAAGCTGTATTTTACACATCCTGTAAATCTGAATGCTGAGAATTCAATCTACTATACAATAAAAAAAGACGGTTATCCTTTCATGTATGGTGAAAAAGATCAGCTTTTAGCCAGGACAATTAATTCAGAAAAGTACTGTGTAATGTTAACCCTTAAGAGTGGAACCTTCACAAAGGGTACACGTTATAGTGTAGAAATCTCTGGGGACATGACGAGTGCTTATGGTGTTGATATGAATGATGGTTATGGTGATGAAATGCTATTTGTGGCCGTAGATGGGCAGAGCCAAAGCTTTAAATTGATGGATATAGCACCTTACGACAATGAAACATTACGATTAACCTTTAATAAGGAAGTAAACATGTTTCTCGCACAGCAAATATATAATTTCTATCTCACAGATCAAAAAAATCAACCCATTCCCATTAAGAAAGTTACAGTAGAAACGCAGGGTGATGAAAACGGCAAAGTACTGTATATTTCCATGGGCGAAACCATAAAAAAGGATGATAAATATTATTTAACGATTAATAATTTGAATGATGCTACAAAGCAGGAGTATATTACTGAAATTACATATTCTTTTATTGCCGAGTATGAAACTACGGATAGGCTGAGCATGATCAGGATAACGCCAATAGATGTTCAAACCATTGATGTATATTTTTCAGACATGCTTGATATGGAAACCGCTGTACGCAGTGATTATTATAATGTAACGTTAAGGAACGGAAATGCAAGTGTCTATCCGCAAATTGTATTATATGACAGAGATATTCATCCATATAAAGTAACATTGTTTTTTAACAGAGGTGACTTAACAGAGAGAAGAGAGTACGAGCTGAGGGTTAGTTATGAATTGCAGGATTATCTTGGCACCCCCGCGGGAGAGACATTAAAAAGCCGATTTAATGCTTCACCAAAGCAAAAAGAAAACCCTTCTATTGAAGCCGTTACTCCTATCTCATCGGATGCTGTGTTGTTATCGTTTACGAGAGAACTTGCGTTTTCTCAAACGAATTTATCCCCTGAAAATTATACAGTGGAATACAACATTAATGGAGTAAATTATAGAAAAGCACCCTTAAGTGTTATTTATATCAATTCAAGAACGCTGGTCTTGAAGTTTGACAAACTGGAATATGATATACCATATACATTGAAATTCGCTACACTGGTAGATTATTCAGGAGATAGTTTCAAAGTTACCGGGCAAGGGACGAATTACGTGGAATTTAAGTTAAAAGAAAAGTAATCAAATCATAACATAAAAATAATTGACATCCATATAGAACTTTGATACGATTTTGTTCAGAAGATGAACAAAATCGTTTTCTCTTTTTTCGGTGTTTCGGCCCGGAAAACGAAAAGCGAGGACAAGAGCTTTAAAACAATGGCATTTTCCGTATCACATATCAATGCCATATGGCGAAGCTATATCCAAAAGAGGTACAATGACAAACGAATTAGAAATTTTAAGAAGTGTGGAAGCAAAGGACACAATAACTCAAAGAGAGCTTGCAAAAAAGACAGGGCTATCATTGGGTTCTGTCAATGTGCTGATTAAACGGCTGATACACAAGGGTCTGGTGAAAATTGAGCATATCAATGCAAAAAATATGCGGTACATACTCACACCCAAGGGGCTGATGGAAAAAGCACGTCTTACCTATAAGTACATTGTCGTATCCTATAACCATATCATCAGTATTGAAAACAGAATAGAAAAGCTTCTTCAAAACAGCCATACCACTAATAAAATAATTCTGTATGGCAAAAAAGATGAGTTATATGATATTATTAGTTCAAAATTGCAAGCGATGAACCTGATGTATAAATATGTAGATGACGTTGGCAAGTTAAACATGTATAATAGTGACGAACACATCATCATGGTCTGGAGCCCTGATAATGAAGAAAGTGGATATAGTCAGCAGAAGAACATCGTGAATGTTCTGAATGAGATATAGTGACAAGGGGGATTACAATGGAAGAAATAAGTTTAAAAGAAATTATGCAGGTAGTGTGGAGAGGCAAATGGTTGATTGCATTAATCACGATAATTGCACTGATCCTTACTGGCGTAGGCACATATATCATGCTACCCAGCACGCAAAGCATTGTTGCTATCATAGAATTAAACTACCCGGGAGTTGAACTGGGCAAGAACCCCGATGGAAGCCAGTTTGATATCAGGCAGCTAAAATCCCCCTATGTAATTGAAAACGCATTGAAAGAAACCGGGCTGGATAATTCGGGTATCAAACCCGATCAAGTTAGAAGAAATATAGATATCACTCCGATTATTCCAAATGATATCGCACAAACAGCAGAGACTATGATCAAACAAGGAAATCAATATGTATACTACCCCAGCGAATTCAAGATTTCGTACAAGGTTAATAAGGCATTTTCATATAATCAGGGAATCGCATTGGTAGAAACAATAATTAATGAGTACCAAAAATATTTTTATACACTGTATTCAGATATTAATACAATCGAAAAAACTATCGGTTCATTGGATTACTCCGCATATGATTACCCCGATATTGTTGAGATTATATCAACACAGATAACAGGCATTCAAGAATTCATGACTGAAAAAACAGAGGAAGACAGCAACTTTAGATCTGCGGAAACAGGGTTTAATTTTGCAGATTTGAACCGTAGCTATGATATTCTAAAAACGGTTGATACCAGCAAGCTGGAATCCCTGGTGAATACGAATACGTTAACCAAGGATCGCTTAAAGCTGATAAAGGATTATGAGTATAAAGTAAAAAGAATGGAACTGGATCG
>JAAYKJ010000069.1 GCA_012522505.1 Clostridiaceae bacterium | reverse complement strand
CCATATATCACCTGAATATTCTGATCGCTGAGGGGCTGGTGCCGATAAATGGTAAAAATGGAGAGATCAACTTTTTAGTAGACATCCATAAGGATCGCAAACCGATTATTATGGAAGATGGAAGTGTGAACTACAGGGATCTTGATTATATTGAAAGTGTTCACAAGGGTCAGAAACTTTGTGAGATGACACAGCCTACTGAAGGTGTAGACGGAAGAAATGTTGTCGGTACATTGCTTAGGGCTGTTAACGGAAAGCCAGCTAAAATGATTCGGGGTCGGCATGTATATCCTGGTGAGGATAATCTAAGTCTGTATTCAGAAATTGACGGACAGGTGATGTATATTGACGGCAAGCTGAGTGTATTCGCAACATATGAGGTTCCTGCCGATGTTGACAACTCAACCGGAAACATTAATTTCATTGGAAACGTAACCATTCGCGGGAATGTGTTATCCGGCTTTGTTGTCGAGGCTGGTGGGAATGTAGAAGTAGCCGGTGTTGTTGAAGGTGCTACCATCAAGGCGGCAGGCAATATTATCCTCCGCAGGGGAATGACCGGGAATGCCAAAGGCAAGCTTATCGCAGGCGGTGACATCATTGCCAAATATATAGAAAACAGTACCATAGAAGCAGCCAATTGCATTAAAGCTGAAGCGATCATGCATTCTGATGTGAAATGTGGAAATTGTCTGGAGCTTGGAGGAAGAAAGGGTTTGCTGGTAGGTGGCATCACCAGAATAGGTAAAGAAATTCGGGCTAAGGTTATTGGAAGCTATATGGCTACAACCACAACAGTTGAAGTAGGCATCGATCCTAATACCAGAGAAAGGTATAGGTTTTTACGGGCAGAAACCATAAAGCTTGAAGATAGCTCCAAGAAGGCTCAACAGGCCATCACTCTCCTTAGAAAGCTTGAAGCTGCAGGAACACTGTCGAAAGAGAAAAAAGAACTCATGGAAAAGAGCGTCCGTTCCAAAATATTCTTCGACAGCCGTTTGGCAGAGTATAAGCAGGAAATTGTCGAATTGGAAGAAAAACTACAAAAAGAAGTTAAAGGACGTATCCTTGCTGAAAACTTTATTTATCCGGGCGTAAGGGTTTCGATCGGCTCAGCTTCATTTCATGTAAAAGAAACGTTGCAACATTGCTCTTTGTATAAGGATGGGGCTGATATCCGCGTTGGAGCATACTAAAGGCAGTGATGGGTCTGAAGAGTTTATAAACATATACGAACGGGAATCGAGTGCTTTATAATCTGTTAAACGATGTATTGATGGGAAGTGATTGATATGGCCCTTAAACCAATTGATTTGCAGGTCATGATGCCCAGAGTAAGCGAAGCATCCCGCGTTCAAAATAATCAGCAGCAGCGCAATCATGCCATACAGCAAAGTACGGTCCAGTCTATGGATAAACAAGTTGATAATAACTTGAAACAGGTACGATCGCGGGAGGAAGCACATCAGATCGCTATACGGGAACGCCAGGAAAGAGAGAGACGGCAGTCAAAACAGGATGGCAAAGACGCTGAATCCGGCGAAGAAAGAGAGAAGGGGAAAAAACAAGACCACAAAGCCACTCCAGGCAGAACAATTGATATCCGCTTGTGAATATCGAATCATGCATGAGATTGTTGTTTTGCCCTGCGGCAAAACAGTTTGACAAAAATGACATGGTGTCATAAAATAATCACAAGCATTGAATTTCAGTCAGGGCTAATTTCTTGTCCTGCCATGGATGGATGTTTGTTGTGATATGTTACGAAAGATAAAAATTGAGGTGCGGAAGATGACAGCTTTTTTCGTCTGTATCATTCTGATCGGTGTCCTGATGATTGCCGTGGCAATGGTCTGGATGGTGGTTGAAAAGAAAAATCTAAGAGATTATCGCCTGGAAGTAGATGAGCGCAGGTATGAGCTGCATCAGGTGATTGAAGATGCCGAACAGCTTTTGGACGAATTGAATCACTTTTCCGATTATATTGTTACCCGGATGGAAGAAAAACAGCAGGATGTTGAGGCTGTCATCAAGTCAGCTGATGAGCGGTTAAATCTATTTGAGCAAATCACCCAGTTGGAAATGCCCGATACGGAAAATGAGAAACTCGAAGCAGAGTACAAAAACGTTCTGGATGAAGACCCAAAAGCTTGCCAGGCTATTGCTGGAAAAGCAAAGATTATCCCATTTGATGAGAAGAGACGTCAGGTGATCAAGCTTTGCAAGGATGGTATGAACAGTACTGAAATCGCCAGGCTGCTAAATATGGGGAAGGGTGAAATCGAATTAATTTCCAAGATGGTTCATTGAGGTGCGCACGATGTGTGCACCTTGATTTTTGGTTCGCCTGCACTTGCTTCAAAAACATTTCGGTACTTTGTTAACAGAGGGATTTTATGACGAAATTGCATGGAAAAAGTGTATTGCTCGGAATGGGTATTGGAACGATTCTGACAGCCCTGCTCGGCTTTATTTTTTTTCTGGGATATCAACCCGAAATGGATGAAGCCAAAATCAGGGAACTTGCATATCAATACGGAATGGTGGATCCCGGTGCAATGGGCAGTATTACGGTTACGATAATGAAAGACGATACGTTGTTGGATGTCACTGAAAAACTAGCTTCTGTCGGACTTATTAAACAGGAAGATATGGTTTCATTCCAGATCAGGCTGGCCAGCCTGAAGGCCAAAGAGAAGAAGGATATTATACCGGGAACCTATGAGTTCCAGGGTAATGAGGGACAAGAAGAAATCATTGGTATTCTGCTCTCCCCGGGCAATACTTCACCTTAATATTGCTTGCGTGATCAACAGCCTGTAAGTCAGCTCAATTGGACAATTAAACTCTTGATTTCCCGTATAGCCTGTGTTAATATAATATAGCAATGCGCCGATGTGATGGAATTGGCAGACGTAGTGGACTCAAAATCCACCGGTGGCAACACCGTGCCGGTTCGAGTCCGGCCATCGGCACCATAACAGATACCGTAATTGATACAATCGTGTCAGTTACGGTATCTGCTTTTTTATGCCCTATTTACTGAAAACAGGTTATTTTCCCGAACTTTGCAACGCATTTGTGGCGGTTGATTCCACTATGTTGTGGTTTTGGCGTATGCCCGAAGTGATTGAATCCTACATATTGTGCTTTTAATTCGTTAATCAACCGCTATTCGTTATACAGCCGATAGCAACAAAAACGGCCACCAAGGTTTGTGCAGCTTAGCCACTTGCAATACCCAGGCGGCAGAGTTAACATCACACACACTTTTTATGGATGGTGATGTTATGAATGTTTTGGAAGATTTCTGGTACGGCAATCTTGACCCAGCAGAGTACGATGCTAACCCCAGCAAGGAATACAAGGAGCTTGTGCGACTGATCAGTCGGAATGAAGAAAAGCTGTTGGCGACTATGACAGAAGATCAAAAGGAATTATTTTCCCGGTATACAGACTGCGTCCGGGAACATCAGGCAATGGCAGTGTGTTTGCTGTTTCAGAACAGTTTCCGCCTGGGTGGCAGAATGATGCTGGAAGTGATGAGAGGCGGTGCAGTGAATGAATAAGTATATCGAGATCCTGCAACGCCACATGGTGGAGATCCCGCCCAACTACGGCAGCGATGCTCATTCCATCCTGGAAATAGCAATGCGACTGAAGTCACGAT
>JAAYKJ010000068.1 GCA_012522505.1 Clostridiaceae bacterium | reverse complement strand
GGATGGTAAATGGGGGCTTCTGAAGTTGCCAGGTGTCCTGTACAGGTCGCCCAACAGCCCCGCGTCCAACTGGGCGGTGCCGGAGCTGACAAAAGCCGCCGCACAATACTTGATTCCTGAGGACCTGATGAATAATTATAAGCAAAACATTACGAGGGGGGAATTCTGCACTCTGATCACCCGACTGTACGAACAGAAAAACCTCGAGATTCCAGATTCCGTCCTATATGACCATTACCCATTTTATGATGTTCTCAATAATACCGATATTCTCGCGGCATATTCTCTTGGTATCGTCGAGGGGGACGGCAAAGGATTTTTTAACCCGTCTGCTCCGATTACACGGCAGGAGGCTGCAAAAATGCTTACCTTCACCGCGAAAGCGCTTGGTATGGATATCAATGCCGTGACGGCAACTTACATCGATAACAAATCCATATCCGATTGGGCGATACCTGGAGTCAATTACGTCACCGCTTCCGGTATTATGAAAGGTATGGGCGACGGCACCTTTGCGCCAAACAATCCCTACACTCGTGAACAAGCGTTTATAACAATACTTCGGCTGTGGGATCAAGATAGTTAGGGCATTAGCAGCCGGGGATGGAGCAAATATTGTCGGTATATAATAAATTCAAAAAGGTGATGACTGATCTCAATTGAGCCTCAATGGATTGAAATATACTGCTGCTCGCTTCCTGAGATGGACGAAACTTAGCAGCTACAAAGCAAAAGATTATTAGAAGCAAAAAGATGAAAACACCCATGCGGAAGCAACTTTTCCGTATAACAATAATTCTTGCCATAATTCGTAATCCCCAGATGTATTTACACTTAATTTATAGCGCAAGAAAATGCCATTTATGCCTATGTATGTGCAATATAGTAGCCACAGTTATCCTGGTGAGGGTTACCTTTAGAGTACTCAGTTTGCTTAAATTAAGGAATTTTTAATAATAGTTACATATATTGTATTATGGTAACAATTACGATATAATGGCATTATATCTTCTTTTACCAAGTTAATGTCTCTTATACAAAACAGAATATGATTGTAAGTGGAGGTCATATGAAATATCTATTAAAGAAATTCATTAAGCAATTCTCAGGTTTGCTTTCAATCGTAGCCTTTTTATTAATTGGATCACTGGCAACAGGAGATTTTTCTGGTTTTATAAGGACGATAGTTCAATTTTATTGGCTCCTTGGCCCAATTATGCTTATGTTAATTTTGATACCTTTTTGGCCATCCATAAAAGGCGCTATTGGCGAGAATCGTGTTCGCAGAATACTTAAAGGGTTAGATTCCGAGCTATATACAGTATTGCACAATGTTTTTATTCGGTTACCTGACGGTAGGACAACTCAGATTGATCATATCGTTATTAGTACAACAGGTATCTTTGTTATAGAAACTAAAAATTACTCAGGGTGGATTTATGGTGATAAAAAGTCTGAATATTGGACGCAGAAGATATATCGCAGTACAAGGAAATTTAAGAATCCTCTGCATCAGAATTATGGACACATTAAGGCACTGCAGGATGTACTGCAAGATGAGCAAACTCTTCAATATCATTCTATTGTTGTTTTCACCGGTTCAGCTGAGTTAAAAAGAATGAATTCATCCAATGTAGTGAGATTAAATCAACTCGTACCTTACATACTTTCACATCAAACGGAAGTGATTTCTTCAGAAACGAAAGAAAGAATTTCGAATAGAATAAATGCTTTTGATAAAGCAAAAAGAAAAGATATCAAAGAACATATTAGCAACATTAAAGAGAAGGCTGCAAATAAAGGAAAGATATGCCCTAAGTGTGGTCAATATCTTGTAGATCGAAAAGGAAAATATGGTAACTTCCTGGGATGTTCTGGGTTTCCAAAATGCATGTATATTTATAAAGGAGACAGGGTATAAAAGACAGAGTTTAATAGCGAAGCTTGGTGACGGATTCATCCGCTGCCATCGCTCATACCTCATCGGTTTAAGTATATTAAGTTTATCCCGGTCAGATTGAAGATGAATTAAAGGCTGTGGAGGGCGTTTCCAGCGAATATCAGGTTATTATCGAACACACGGACGGCAAGACAGCATTTTTCTCTTTGAATCTGGTTCTATAATAACTGATTCACTGAATTATTGAACAATTTTTCTCATTTGCCTATTAGGCTTGCCTTATGTCCTTATTCTAAATGTTCTTGGAGCCAGACGATATACCAAAAATAGTCTGCCGTGACACTTCCAGTGCGGTGGAAAGTTCCTCCTGCTTGATTCTCCGTTCTTTTCGGATTTCCTCTAAACGATTTTTCACGGTGTGCCTCCACTCTACGGAAAGTAATATTTCCATACTTTTACAATAGCACATAACACAAGAATTTCAAGTGTACTTTACGTTTAGGTATATGGTAATTTATGATGGTGCAGTGAGGGTTTAAACGATCAAATACTGGAAAGATTAATCCAAAGAAGTAAGAGGTAGTACACTCAGG
>JAAYKJ010000067.1 GCA_012522505.1 Clostridiaceae bacterium | reverse complement strand
TCAATCTTTTTTTCACGATTGGTGTAACAATCAACCTGGGTGTCATATGCTTTTTCGGATTGTTTCTTTTGAACAAAAGCGCTGCCCGGAAGGTTGTTGACTGGGGATTCAAACTCTTGGGTAAAATCAGAATCCTCAAAAACCCTGATAAATATGTGAAAAGGAAGGAAACCGAACTTGAAAGCTTTATTGGTGGCAGTAAACTGTTCCTCAGTGACCGGTGGGTTATTGTAAAAGCATCCTTTTACCAAATATTAAACCTCTTGTTTCTTTATGCGATACCATGGTTCATGCTGATATCCATGGAAGGTACACGAGAATACTTTATTGAGATAATTACCTCTCAAGCTGTTTTAAGGGAGATCACAGCCTATATACCCTCTCCCGGTGCTGCCGGTGGTGCAGAAGGGATTAGTTACTTCTTTTTCCGTAACTTCTTTGTATCTTCGCCTATTGTATCCGTTATTCTCATCTGGAGAATCTTCACCTATTACCTGCATATTGTGTTTGGTGGTGTATGCTTGGTATTCATTAAGAGCAAAGACAGAAAAAATACCGGTGAAATACTTGGTAATAGCAAAGCGGCATAGTATTCTGTTTGGTCATTCTCACTGCAGCATACTCATTCTTTGCAAACTTCAAAGCCATCTAGGATTTTACGAATTTTAATCCGCTCTCCTCCCTTCAGTTCCATATTGGCCAGGATCTCTTCCGGAATTTTTATTCGCCCTTTATTATCGATGACCGCAAATTCGTCATGTGAATTGGCAGGATGAGCCATGTCATCCAGTTCGGACAATTTTTTCCGGTAATCTTCTCTCTTTACCATTTCACTGCCTATCATACCGTCACTGATGGATATGACCCTGTTGACAGCCGATGACAGCTTTAGATCGTGGGTGACAATTACAACTGTAACACCCAGCTCCTCATTCAGCTTTTCAAATAATTCCATGATCTTCAGTGTTGTCTTGCTGTCCACCGAGCCTGTGGGCTCATCTGCCAACAGTAGCTTCGGATTGTTCGCCAGCGCTATCGCAATTGCGACACGTTGCTGTTCACCACCGGACAACTGTTTAAGCTTGCTTTTGTAACGGTTCTTCAAGCCTACCATGTCCAGCAGTTCTCTTGCCCTGTCCCTGCGTTTTTTTGCACCAGTGATCATCATGGGCAACTGCACATTCAGCTCTGCTGACAAATAGGGCAGCAGGTTTCTGGCCTTGTTCTGCCACACAAAACCAATGGTCTCCCGGTTGTACAGCATCAGCTGTTTGTCGTTAAACTTCAGAAGATTTTTCCCGTCCACATGAACCGAACCTGCAGAGGGACGGTCAAGGCCTGCGATAACATTCAACAGCGTGGATTTTCCGCTGCCGCTTTTTCCGATCACTGCGGTCAGCTCCCCCCTTTGTATTGTCAAGTCCAGACCTTGCAGCGCAACAACCTCTGTCTCTTTTGTTTTGTATATTTTTACAAGGTTATCGCAGGATATCATCGGGACGTCCTCATGCAGCATCGTTTATCACCCCATCCTCAAGCATAAAAATCCTGTCGGCAACTGTCATCATACTGGGATCGTGGGTACACATGATCACTGTGATATTGTCATGGGTTACCAGATCCTTGAACAGTTTGACCACCCGAAGACCCGTATTGGTATCCAACTCCGCGGTAGGCTCATCAGCCAGCAGCAGCATGGGTTTATGCGCAACAGCCCTGGCAATGGCAATCCGCTGCTGTTCCCCGCCCGACATTTCACCTGGATAATGCTTCATCCGTTTTTTCAGACCGACAAAATCCAGGCATTCCTCGACCCTTTTCCGCCGATCCCGCCCATTATATTTTGAAATGCGAAGAGCAAAATCGATATTTTCAAATGCAGTCATATTTGAAACAAGAGCCAGAGACTGAAAAACAAACCCAAGCTTACTCCTGCGCAACACATTCCTTTTTCTTTCGGAAATACCGGTGATGTCCTGGTCATCAATGAAGACCTTGCCGGTATCTGGCCTGTCGAGGGCACCGAGTATATTCAGCAGAGTCGTTTTACCGGAACCGGACGGGCCCATTAAAATGTTAAACGTACCCCGTTCCATGTCCAGGTTGATGCTTTTTAAAACATCTATAGTGGCATTACCTGTTCTGAAGGAACGGCTGATATCTTCCGCGCGTATAATTGTCATTTACGAATCCTCTCCCATCTTAATGACCTGGTGGACATTGATGCTTCTGACCAGTGTGTACAAAAGCACAAGCCCTGCAAACAGCATGGAGCCCGCTATTCCAAGTACCTTTATGTAATCATTGAAATCTGCTGTGATCTTGAAAGGAGGTATCTGATGGTATGCGGAGTAGACCATCTCCAACATCGGAATGAAGATGGTACTGGCCACAGTGCCCAGTACGAAGCCAATCACAATAGCCACGACGGATACAAGGAACTGTTCACACAGCATGATCATCGTCACACTGCTCATGGGCATACCCATAGCTCTGAATATACCAAATTTTAAAGTTTTCTCACGAATTGAAAGAACCCAGAACAGAACAAAGCCGACGGCAGTAATAAGCATCGTCACAATGAAGCACATGGTTAAAACCCCATTGGTGCCCAGGAGCATCGGATCGTTTTTCTTTTGGATGATTGACTGGGAGGCGTAGTCTACCCGTTCAACCGACAGCTTCAGAGCATCGAGTTGATCGTTGATTGTGCCGTCTGTGATGCCATCCTTCTTTTTCAACCATATTTCATAGGGCGCCGCGGGTAGCTTTTTCATAACGTAGACATGATTGATCACTGCGAAATAAGCATTGCTCACCTTCGTCTCGTCAGTTGCCTTCAGTTTCATCTCTTTATATGGGTTGCATGACGGAAAATAATCCAAAAACCCGTATACGGTAAACTCCAAACTGTCTCCACCTCCGAGTCGTATAAATAGATTATCCCCTTCCCGGATATTGAACTGTTCTTTGATGTTACTGGAGAGAAAGCATGCCATGGGTGATTTGGATAACATGTTCAAATATTCGTTGAGATGATAGGGCAGCAAATCATTTCTGAACCATGCAGTTTTCCCGAATTCATGAGGAGTCACCCCTAAAAGCCTGACGTCACGGATAGAATCTCGACCGCTGATAACAGAGGCTTTGTCGTCAACCAATACTCTGGTGATGCTTTCATAGCCCTCGATTTTGCGGTAAGTATCGTATGGAGGCTCCAAATACTGCGTCGGCTGACTGAATGTTTCAGGCACCTCTCCATAAGAATCCATCACTGGCGATCCCGTCTGGTGCTTCAGGTTGTTATATGGCTCGATAACAACTTCCGCTCCGATATGATACATGACCTTGTCGAAGGTATTGCTGTTGATGGTCCTTGCCTGGTTGGCATTGATGATGCCAAAGGACAGGGCCAGAATAATGAAAAGCATGATGGACTGCTGGTTCCGGTCAGCCTTTGACCCGTTGACCAGAGAAAAATAGAGCACGGGATTCCACCACCGACTGCCCAGCCTGAAAACAAGCCGTATCAGCAATGGGTACAACCTTAGGAAGAGCAGGCTCATGCCCAGAATGAAGAAAGTGGAGATAAAAAACAGCAGCGGATCAACGCTGAGTTCTGTCCCAGACAAACCTGTCATCCCTAAAATATCCTGACGATTTTGGAAGTTATAATATCCATAACCACAAACCGCCAATACCAGCAGATCCAGATAGAATTTCTGCCAGAATGGCTTGTCCGAATACCTCGTTATTCTCCGTTTATATTCAACAATGCTGGCTGTGCTGGCTTTCATCACTGGCACCAGCATAAACAGCATGAACAATATGGCTGCAGCAGCCGAATACCCATAAGTTTTAGGACTGACTAACGGTGTCAGCGACTTCCGGTTCACAAACTCTAAAAAGCCATTGGAAGACCCAAGGATACGGCATATGAACATTCCAATTCCAGGTCCTGAAGCAAACGATACAACCGCAAGTATCAGACTTTCAGCCATATAGATCATTAACACCTGAAGCCTGCCAGCACCCCTGCTTTTAATAACCGCAATTTCATTTCTGCTGTTCCGGACAATTAAGCCAGATAACATCATTGTATAAAAGCAAATGATTAGCATCATTGGAATTGTCAGTATCCAAAGGGTGATGTTCAATTGGGCTTTTCTGTCATGATAGTCCTCCAAAACATTAAGCATGGGCAATGTCAATTTAAGCAGATTTCCGTTGTTTTCATTCCAGCGATACTGCTCCTCCATAGTCTCAAGAATAGCGTCTACATCATCAATTTTTACCGCTTTGTAATCCAAAAAACAGGCATACTCCGTGTGTTTAATGGTGACCTTCTCATCCTGAGCGATCATCTGGCTGATCTGTTCGTCACTGAACAGAATAGCATCACCCAGTTTATTGTAACGCCCGCCGCTCCAGTAGATGGAATTCAGATCTTCCACGGTGAATATGCCCACTACTTTAAATCTGGCTATCTGAGTTCCCTCCCCGGAAAAAAAGTCTTGCCACTCCAGGGAATATTCCTGATCCTGAAGAAGCTGCAATCTGTTCATCGCTTCCAGCGTGATGGCGGCCTCATAAACACCGTCAACCGTTTCCTTACTGGGAATTCTGCCTCGTACAAGTCGGATATGGGGCTCGTAATTCGATAGGAAAACTGGATAGCCGACATTTTTCTGATCATTGAAAAACTGATCTTCTTCTCTTTTCAGCTTCAATCCGTTAAGCCGAACACTGTAAAGCGTATCAACAACGGGAAGATGAAAGCTTGTTGACAGTTGCCTTTCAGCGATGTCCTTCACCTGATCGACCAGCGGCTTTCCATATCTTCCACTGGCCACCAGCTCTACAGAATAGGCACCGGGGTAGCGCCTGCTTTCCAAATGGGAGGCTTCAAGGTCTTTTGTCAGTACCTTTTGTAAGATAGCATTGGAATATAGCGGTATGGAAGAAAAGATTCCACAAGCCGAGAGAGAACCAATGAGAAGGCACAGGAAAAGCCACTTGTTATTAATGATTTTTCGGTAAAGAAATTCAAGCATACTCTCTCCCCTATTCTATGATCACCAGTTCTCCGGCTTCGACTCCTTCAATAATTTCAACCTCGTTAACCGACTGGACACCCTTTTGCACATACCGTTCTATACGGATCCCATCATCGAGGATATACACAATATCCTTGCCAAGATATGATTTAAGCGCCCGTTTGGGAATGATCACTGCATTTTCACTGAAATCGCGGACAAGCTTTATCTCTGCGCTGTCTCCGCGCTCAACACCTTCGGGTAGTTCGCTCAGCTTAATCCGAATGGTGTCCTTATACTTTTCCATTTCTTCAAAAGGTACGCTTGCAGGAGTTAGGACCACCTCTCCCTTGCAGGTTTGTTTGTTACAGGTCACCGCCACCTCCATCCCCAGCCTGAAGTCCGAGGTCTGGTTGCCTTTGTACTCCAGCTGAAGCACCCTGGGATCGGATATGGTCACAAGGGTCTGATAGATATCGATCGAATCACCCTCGTCAACATCACGGGCATAGGTGACGGTCCCGTCAACCGTTGCGACAAGCCTGCATTGAACAAGGTCCTCTTCAAGCTGTGCCAGCTTCATCTGCGCAGACATCAGCTCATTTTGTTTCATATCCAGCTGATTGGTATAGTCCAGGATAAGCTTGTCCAAAGAAAACTTCTGACTTTCCATTTCCTGTTTCATATTTTCAATGTCATTGGCGGTGTAGACACTGGAATTCCGTTTCATTTCATCATATTTTTCCTCCAGATCCGTCAGTCGTTTCTGTGCAGCCTGAATGTCGATTTCTGATTTCTGCTCGATATAGCGCAAGCTTTTTAGCTGGGTATCCACAGTGAGCTTCTGGTATTCTATTTCCTTTTCAATCCCATCTGTCAGAAGCTCCGCGATAATATCCCCAGCCTTCACGGTATCACCCGGCTTCACATGGATTGCTTTCAGCCTTCCTGCCCTTGCACTGAAAAAATGATCTCTGTCCAAAACAGGAACAAAATAGGCTGTTTTTTTTATGCTGTCTTCAATATATCCAATCGTTGCTTGCGCCGTCCTGTACGAGATTTCACCCGGCTCTACCAAAGGCGGTGCAAGAGTCTCTTCTTCAGCAGGGAATAGGCTGCAGCTGGCAAGAACCATAAAAAACACTACTATAAAAAGGCCGAAAATAAGTTTGTTACGCTGTAATCTCATATGTAGACCTCCAATTATTTAAAACCCGGACATCATTTTGGTGTATAGATCCAGAACGGTTTCAATACCGGCTTCTTTCTGTTTCGTCTTCAACTCATCCACGGTCATCCCAAAAATTCCGGATTCAACGGTCTGAATAAATGTATTCATATTTTCAAAGTAGCTGTTTATTATTTCATCTGTCTGCGAAAATTGCCTTCCCAGCTCTTCCATTTCTGTTTGCTGATCTTCAACTTTCTTCTGTATCATTTGGTAGAGATCCAGACTGGTCTTTATGTTGACAAAGCTTGCTTCTTGGTATACCTGTCTGAAATTGGAATCCACATTTGAAACAATCCGGTCATATCTGAAGTCCCGGAAGAAATCTGCTCCGTAATTTTTCCATGCATCCAGCGGATCCACCTCCGCATTTGGAAACCGCATGCTTTCATTTTCCAGGATGTAGTTCGTGCCTTCCACACCATACATGAACAGGTCATAATTGCTCTGTGAACCGTGAATCCACTCCATAAACATCAGCACGCGTTCAGGATTTAAGCTGCTTTGGGAAACTGCTACCCCCCGCGCGGATGTATAAAGAAGGTGAAGGCTTTCCATATAAAGCGGTATCACCTTGAACTGCGCATCAGACCTGGATGCAATGGAAAAAAAATCACTGACATGCTCCATCCTGAGAAGCATAGAGGCAACTTTCCCGTTCTCTATTGTATAAAGGTGTTGCTGCCTGGTGTCAGGAAGAATATACTGCTTTTCCTTCCAGTTCTTCACAAGGTGGAGGGCATCAATAAACTCCGGCGTTTGCTCGATGGAATACAAATTTTCACCGTTTTCATCCCATCTTGAGAATAAGAAGGTCGCCACATTGCCAAAATAGCCATTCCCCTCCATATATGCTTGGAAAAATTCATGGGAATCAACAACACCGGGGTATGAAAATTTGCTTTCATTTTCCTTTATCTTTTCCAGGAAAAGCCCGTAATCTTCCAGAGTTTCAAGGCCTTCCGGGGCGTATTTTCCTGCCAACTCCGCCCTTGTAACAACACAGCGCCTTGGGTTGCTAATTCCATTATAGGGTATTGCGTACAGGCTTCCATCTGCAGAATATCCGGAAAAATAATCCCTTCCCAGTGGGTTAGCCATTAAGTCATCATAATAGGTTGGAGCATACTGTTTAAACAGTCCCGTCAAATCAAGGCAGAGCCCCTGCTGTATGAAGGATTGGGGTGAAAAACAGGTAAAAGCATCAATTTTCTGCCCTGACGAGACAATTTCCTGAATCTTTGCATCGTATTGGTCATAGGGTATCCAAAAAAAGCGGGGCATAACATGAATCGTTTCTGCTGTGGCAATGCTTATTTGTTCCAGATTAGCTTCAATTGCACCCTTAATCGAGGAGGGCGGATTCCCATATGTATATATGCTGATTTCGACAGGCTCAAGTGCTGCTGGCTGAAGATTGTCATACAGATCCGGTTTGTTCTTTTTATTGGTGTCGTTACAGCCCATAATGCATATCATCGCCAAAGCAAGTAAAAATGCAAGCCACCTTTTATATGCAAACCAGGTTTTCCTCATTGTTCTTCACCTCAATTTTCAGTATTGTTTTCAATTGATCCACTAAATCCCTTTTTCCTTCTTCGGTTATTGAATAATTTTTACGCCTGCTTCCTGATTCAGAATCTCCCCAATATGATTTTAAGTATTTCTGTTTTTCCATCCTTTGAAGTGCGGGATATAACGTACCTTCGCTCATAGAATACAATTCATTGCTTTTTTCTTTTAGTTTTTTCGCAATTGTATAACCATATAAATCTTCTTTTTCAAGTAATGACAACAGAAGAATGTCAATACTGCCCCTAAGGAGCTCTTTACTCATATTTCCCCACCTCCATTCCATTTTTTACTATATTGTAACACGATATACATCGCTAAGCAAAGTATTTTTTTCTTAACCAAGTATGTATTTTTATTCATGACCCCGAAGGTCTCTTCCTTGTATTGCGCGGTGTATGAGCCTGCGCAGAAGAAAGAAAGGCTATATGCCAGATTGGAACACTCTTAAGCTTTATATTCAGTTTACTTTCTTTTTCCAAATTAGTCAATTGAAGCATGCTTCGATGCTGACAAGCCTCCTACGGTTAGTTACTGTTCGCACCCAATATACTTGAGATATAGCTGTGCATAACGGAAACTACGATTAGTTACTAGTTCGCTCCCAATAAAGACCAGCGGGTGGCTCGGGTGATTTCAATGACGAATTGAAACAAACTTCGAACGTGTATACTCTTTCAAAAACTTTCGCATATTATGAGTATGTTTTCATTAATTTCTCGAAACCGGGAGGGTAATATCATGAAAAAAGTAGCTGTTCAGAGAGGACTGACGCCTGTACAGGAATATCTTAAGGAGCAGGGATACGAAGTGGAACCTGTTGATTTTGACGCATTTTCAAAAGCACAGAATGAAGATTATGATGCCATCGTACTCACCGGAATGAACATTGACTTTTTAGGGATGCAGGACACGGCTACAAGCGCTCCTGTAATTGACGCTACCGGAATGACACCGGAAGAGATCTACGACCAAATCAATCAGGCCTACCTGTAAACGATGCAGTGGTTCCAAAATCAAAAAAACAGTCCCTCTGGGTTCCTCATAAGCCGGAAGGACTGTTCCATGACTGTTCTTTTGGTTTTTATCTGGCTTTTGTCGCTATTTCATCGACAAGCTTTTGAATAAATGTATCAACATCTATCGCGCCCAGATCGCCTTCTTTTCTGGAGCGGACTGCAACGAGGTTGTTTTCCCGTTCCCTGTCACCTATCACCAGCATATATGGAACTTTTTCCAACTGCGCCTCACGGATCTTGTACCCGATCTTTTCATTGCGGTTGTCCACTTCAACTCGAACACCAAATTTTCTAAGCTGAGCGGCAATATTGTCTGCGTATTCCTGCTGCTTGTCAATGATCGGCAGAACCTTAACCTGCACGGGTGCCATCCAAGTGGGGAAAGCCCCGGCATATTTCTCGATCAGCATAGCCAGCGTACGCTCATAACATCCAATGGAAGTGCGGTGAATAACATAAGGCCGCTTCTTTTCATTATCTTTGTCCACAAAGGTCATATCAAAGCGTTCGGGTAAAGAAAAATCGATCTGCACGGTAATCATAGTGTCTTCTTTACCATGTACATTTCTGAACTGGATATCCAGCTTGGGACCATAGAATGCAGCTTCACCCTCCACTTCCTTGTAGTCAAGGCCCAGACGATCCAGTATGTTTTTCATTTTCCGCTGTGTGTCTTCCCAGGCTTCAGGGTTGTCGATGTATTTTTCCTTGTCACTGGGATCCCATTTCGAAAAGCGATAAGAAATATCTTCCTTAATGCCAAGAACATCCATGACATAATCGATCAAATCCAAAACACCTTTAAACTCTTCTTCCAACTGGTCGGGTGTTACGATCAGATGCCCTTCAGAAATTGTAAATTGGCGAACACGGATAAGGCCGTGCATTTCACCCGAGGATTCATTTCTGAACAGGGTTGAGGTTTCAGCCATCCGAACGGGTAAATCCCTATAGCTATGCAACTTTGAATTATAGATCATAAACTGGAAAGGACATGTCATTGGACGCAATGCCAGAACTTCCTCATCCTTTTGCTCGTCTCCAAGCACAAACATACCTTCCTTATAGTGCTGCCAGTGCCCTGAAATTTTATACAGATCGCTTTTCGCCATCATGGGCGTTTTCGTCATCACATACCCTCTGCGTTCTTCTTCATCTTCGATAAACCGTTGCAGAATCTGAATCACTTTGGCTCCCTTGGGCATTAACAGTGGCAGACCCTGGCCAACCGGCTCAGAGGTCATGAACAACTCCAGCTCACGTCCCAGTTTGTTATGATCTCTTTTTTTGGCTTCTTCCAATTTTTGAAGATGTTCCTCCAGGATACTCTTCTTCGGAAAACTAACACCATATACCCGCTGCAGCATCTTGTTTTTTTCATTGCCACGCCAGTATGCACCAGCCAGGTTAATCAGCTTCACTGCCTTGACTTTTCCGGTACTCATAAGATGTGGGCCTGCGCAGAGATCGGTGAACTCTCCCTGTCGGTAAAAAGTGACCTCTGCATCATCAGGAAGCTCTCTAATCAACTCGGCTTTGTACTCATCGCCTTTTCCATCCATTCGCTTTAGGGCTTCTGTACGGCTTAATACAAACCGTTCAATAGGTAGATCTTCCTTTATAATGTCCTGCATTTCTTTTTCTATCTTCTCCAGATGCTCTGGAGTAAAAGGCTTTTCCACATCAAAATCATAATAGAAGCCGCTTTCAATGGCAGGACCAATGGCTAGCTTGCTCTGTGGAAACAACCTTTTCACAGCTTGGGCCATGATGTGAGAAGTTGTATGCCAATAGGCCATTTTCCCAGCCTGATCCTCAAAGGTGAGGATATTTAGTTGACAATCCTCTTTCAATATAAATCGTAAATCCACGGTTTTCCCATTCACTTCGCCGGCCATGGCATTTCGCGCAAGACTGCTGCTAATTAGCTCCGCCGCTTCCAACACCGTTTTCCCTTCTGGAACCTGTATCGTGCTACCGTCCTTTAGTGTAAGTTTAATCATGACTCCATCTCCTTGTATATTCATCAAATTCATGAACCTCTGCCGAAGCTCAGTTTGTGTTTTGCTTGCAAAAACGCCTTGTTCGTAATTTTGCTTCGCAAAAACGTTTGTTGTGTGGTTTCAGCTGAACAAGCTCGCAAACTTATGGCAAGTCCAAGTCAATACTATCTTAACCCATTTCAATGAATAATTGTAGATC
>JAAYKJ010000066.1 GCA_012522505.1 Clostridiaceae bacterium | reverse complement strand
GTATGATAAGAAATACAACGAACAGGAGGGTCATAATTTGTATTTACCATCCAATTTTCCGGGGACAGTAGTTCCCATCTCAACTGTGGAATTGCTCACCGGAATATTTACAGCCACCAATGGTATAACACTTTCACAGGTGTGCGAAATTACCGGGCTTGAGCCTGGCACCGTGCAGAACTGGATAAAACGGGGTTATGTGAATCCTCCTGTCGGTAGAAAATATTCCAAAAACCATATGGCTCGAATTATCTTGATCAATCTGCTGAGAGATACCTTTGTGATTGAAAGAATTGCAGATCTGTTAAGCCATATAAACGGCGATTTGCTGGACCGATCAGATGACATTATGGATGATAGTGAAATCTATCAGTGCCTATGTGATATACTTATAACAAAGGATAAAAAAGTAGAGGCCGATGCAGACAGTCTCTCGGGTAAGATTGATAATCGGCTGAAAGGGTTTCAAGAACCATACCCTGGCGCAAAAGACAAGCTGAAGCTTGCACTTAGAGCAATGGTTTATGCTTGTCTGTCCGCTGAGTATAAAAGAGTTGCAAATCAGCTGACCGAGCATATTTAATCGGGGTCAGCGTAGGAAGGAGGCTAATATGAGTTGGTGGAATGCATTAACTGAGTTACAGAAGATTTTTGCGTCCGTTGCTGTTCCTGCAACACTAATACTGATATTTCAGTTTGTTATGCTGCTGTTTGGTTTAGGCCATGATGGCGGGGCAGATTCAGCAGATGGGGCAGATGGGGCAGATGCCATTGATGCTCAAGGAGATGTGGACTTTTTTGAAGGGGTTGATCAGGATGCTTTTGAAGGGGTTTCCCAAGACTTCCTGGAAGGACATCCCGAAGACATTCTTGATAGTAACATCCACAGTACCATAAGCGGGGCGGATGCCTTTGACGGGAAAATTTATGACTCTGGTCATGATGCAGCAGAAGGTAATGACCACGGTGATGCTCTACGACTTTTAACCCTCAGAGGAATTATTGCTTTTTTCTCTGTTGGCGGATGGATGGGAATAGCAGCAATAGACTGGAATTTACCCGCAGTTGTGGCGGTGGCTTTGGCGATTGCCGCAGGATTGCTTGCCCTCTATTTTGTTGCATGGATTATCCGCGCCTTTCTCAGGATGCAGCAAAGTGGCAATATCAGAAGAGAAAATGCCGTAGGCAGGGAAGGTGATGTATATTTGACAATTCCTGCTGAGGGCCGCGGAAAGGTAAATGTCATCGTTCAGGAGCGCCTTTGTGAAATGGATGCGGTAACGAACACCGGCAGGGCTATCAAGACTGGCGAAAAAGTAATGATAACTGCTGTTACCCCGGAAGGCTATCTTATGGTAGAGCCAAAGGTTCTGGAAACCGAAAATACCCTCGACCCTAAGAGCGTACCCGGTTGAATCTCTCCCGCTTCATAAGCCCCCAGGTTTTCACATAAACCAAAAAACATCTCACAACAAAGGTTTTCTATGAACAACAATGCTAATCAACGGCTTAATAACGATTTGAGCTAAAAACCTTTATATTCAATATCCTGAAACACCTAATCCGGATCAACCGGAGCAGGGTGCCATCTGTTAGTATACCCTTAAAACGGGTTTAAACTAATAATTTATAAATGAGGAGGTCACTGCATTATGCCAAGTACTTTTATTCTTACTGCTGTAATCATCATTCTCGTGTTCTCTACACTCATGTTCATCATCTCAAGGTACAAACGATGCCCGTCAGATCGCATTATGGTTATCTACGGAAATGTTGGTTCATCCAAGGACGGTACAGCCATTTCCGCAAAATGTATCCATGGTGGCGCAGCCTTCATTTGGCCGATCATACAGGCATACGAATTTCTGGACTTAACACCAATGTCCATCAGTGTGGACCTGAAAAGCGCATTAAGCCGCCAGAACATACGAATTGATGTTCCATCAAGTTTTACCGTAGGCATATCCACTGAAAATGGTGTCATGCAAAATGCCGCAGAGCGGTTGCTTGGACTGAAGCTCCCCGAAATACAAGACCTTGCCAAAGACATTATATTTGGTCAATTGCGTTTGGTTATCGCAACAATGGAAATTGAGGAGATCAATACCGACAGGGATAAATTCCTTGACGCAGTATCCAGCAACGTGGAAAGTGAATTGAAGAAGATCGGACTTCGCCTGATCAACGTTAATGTGACCGATATTAATGACGAATCCGGTTATATTGAGGCTCTTGGAAAAGAAGCTGCTGCAAAGGCCATCAATGATGCAAAGCGTAGCGTTGCCGAAAAGGAAAGGGACGGTGCCATCGGTGAAGCGAATGCACGCCGCGACCAGAGAATTCAGGTAGCTTCAGCAGACTCCGAAGCGATTCAGGGTGAAAACGAAGCCGCAGCAAATGTTGCCATGTCGAATGCAACACGCCGTGAACGTGAAGCAGAGGCATTAAGACGTGCAACCGCTTCTGAGAAGATTCAATCGGCAAAAGCTTTACAGGAAGCCTATGTAGCTGAACAGGAAGCCGAGCTTTCCCGTGCCGCCCGTGAAAAAGCCACGCAGGAAGCAGATATCCTGGTTAAAGCAGAAATTGAAAAACGTAGACTTGAGCTGGAGGCCGAAGCGCAAGCGGAACAGAGACGTCGTCTTGCAAAAGGTGACGCAGATGCCATCTACATGAAAATGGAAGCTGAAGCCCGCGGTGTGATGGAGATCCTCTCCAAGCAAGCTCAGGGTTATGCACAATTGGTTCAGGCAGCTGGTGGTAACGCAGCAGATGCAATGCGACTGTTGCTGGCCGACAAGATGGAAGAGCTGATGAAGGTTCAGGTTGAAGCCATCAAAGGTATCAAGATTGACAAGGTTACCGTCTGGGATGGTATGGGAGGCAAGGAAGGAACGCCTGCAACAGCAAATTTCCTTTCGGGCATGCTAAAGTCCATACCACCGATGAATGAAATGTTCAAAATGGCAGGTATGGAACTTCCGGAATACCTTGGAAAGAACCAGGAAAAGGCTGAAACCAGCGAAAATGCTGAAGAGGCAAAAGAAGCTGAAGTTGCAAACTGATGTAAAGAGAATCAATGTTTTCCGGTGATTTTTCAACCGAAGAGAAGTGGATCGGAAGAAAGAATTTGAAAATAAAGTTTTTCCATAATATAAATCCATAATATCACTTAAAGGCCCATGAATCTTCATGGGCTATTTTTTTACCAAAAACATAGTCTGCTATGTTTCAGCATCAATTTCCTGGCTTATTTCAATCACACGACACGCGCTAGCCGATACGTCCCAAGAATCCCCTCCTCTTAAGGTGGTGGAAGTATGTCACCCTGATTGCTTTGGGATAGATCATGTATTGCCATTACACAAATAAAGAGGGCCTCCGCTGTATAAGCGTAGCCCAGTACTCTAATGATGGACCCTATAGGATGTGTTTTTTTCTTCAGCTATCAGAAGAAGTTTTGTGTGCTCAGCTCCTGATCTATTCTTTTGGCCATTTCTTTAATCTTTGCATGGTCTTGTTCAAATAAATCAGGAGCCAGATAGAAGCAATCGTCATCTGCTCCTTCTGTGAATAGTAGCTTCAACTTTGCCGTGTTATCATAAGAGTGTACCGGTTTTTTCTGTTGATTTGCCTGGTTTGGCATTTTTTCTTCCCTTCTTTCTATTTCTGATGATGATATTCATTTTTTTGAGTAAGCATTGTATCAGGATGTCTCGATTATAGTTCGCGGTTAAAAAATTCGTCAGAGGCAGGAGATAGTCCCCCAGTTCCTGCAACTCTGAATTGCTTTTTCCTAATAGTCCATCTTTATCAGTATCTATCTGCAACAAAGAAACGATACCTTCGCCCGAACAAAAAACAGGGATACCGATATACTGTCTTGTCTTTAGCTCACCTGAACCACTTTTGTTGTTCACTCTGAAATGGTTCTCTATTTCATTCTTGTTACATAAGGTATAGATGGTGTTTTCGCCTTTCCTAAAGATTTCTTTATGATAAAAATCATTTGCGTTTTTTTTGCCTTTACATATAGGATATTCATCTAAAAAATATTCATTATCAAAACCGATAGGGACGGTGGTATCTTTATTTGCAAATGCAATCATTTTTATATACACTCTTTTAGTCTTCGATCTGCATCTGACAAATAACGTTACAGTGAAGGCATCTTTCCCGAGTGCTTCCCTCAATGTATAAAAAACAGCCTGACAAACCATAAACCCAATTTCCTGGTATGATAAACTTTTGTAATCTTCGCTGCTGGGAATGTAGCTCATTGGTGAACTGATTTTCTTAATAATATAAAGCTTATGTGTAGCAATATATGCATTTACCTTGCTAAGTTGTGACAATAGTTCCTTGCTGCAGATTGCTTTTTCCATGACTCTTTTTTGATATG
>JAAYKJ010000065.1 GCA_012522505.1 Clostridiaceae bacterium | reverse complement strand
TCCGTAAAAATGAAGAATACGGGGAACAATGCTTTCCGCCGGCCAATATTTACAGTATAATGAGAGGAGAATTTGGTATACGGAGGGAATCATATGGAAAACAAAAAATATTATGGAAGAACACCTGATGGATTAGAAGTAAGTCTTTTCACGTTGGAAAACAAAAATGGCATGAAGGCTGAAATTACGAACTATGGCGGAATCATTGTATCCTTACATGTGGCGGATAAAGAAGGAAAGCTGGAAGATGTTGTACTTGGCTGCGACAGTCTGGATGACTACATGAAAACGAGCGCCTTTTTCGGAGCAATCATTGGGCGTCATGCAAACCGCATAGAGAATGCCCAGTTCACGTTAAATGGCAAAGAGTACAAGCTGTTAAAGAATGATGGGAATAACCATCTGCATGGCGGTGCAAAAGGTTTCGATAAGGTTGTCTGGGAGGTTCAGGAGAGTAGCAGTGATATGCTAAAGCTTTTTTACCGCAGCCGGGATGGTGAAGAAGGATACCCTGGAAATCTGGATGTAACGGTAACATATACCCTTACACAAGACAATGAACTGAGCATGGATTATCATGCGAAATCCGATCAGGATACGATAATTAATCTGACCAACCATAGCTATTTTAACCTTACCGGGCATGCATCGGGAAGTATTATGAACCATGAGCTGAAAATTTATGCAGACCAATTTACCGTTAATAGCGAAGAATGCATTCCTACCGGTGAAATTCTCGATGTTTCAGGTACGCTAATGGATTTTAGAGAATTCAAGCCCCTAAAGCCCGGATTGATGTCCCAAGACAAAAGTATATTGTGGTTTAATGGTTATGATCACAATTTCATTCTGCGCAGTACTGATAAAAAGCCGGCACTTTGTGCGGAAGCATATGACCCCGCCAGTGGGCGCAGAATGCAGGTATTTACAACAAAACCTGGGATCCAGCTTTACACTGGGAATAGTCTGGAGCCGAGCATCAACGGAAAGGGTGGGGTTCGTTATGAAAAATGGGGAGGCTTTTGCCTGGAAACCCAATTTTTCCCCAATGCTATGAAGCACAAGCATTTTCCTTCACCCATTCTTAAGGCAGGAGACATCTATCATCATACCACGGTCTATAAGTTCCTGTAGCAGGATTTGCGGATTCAACCCTAACTTAACGATACCCGTGCTCCTCCAATTGTATACCAGGGGCACGGGTATATCCATATTCAACGAAACAAAACAAGCAGTCCCCAACCTCTTCAAGTGGTAGGAGTATCAACAGAAAGGAATTAATCGATATCCCAACCGGGCAAATATTCTTTCGTGGCCTTTAGCATATCGCTGAACAATTGCCAGGCATCTTTGATATTGGCTGTCATCAGCGGGTCATTGGCAAAAGCTCTAAAAGCGAGATTCTTATCTTTGTTAAAGGCTGCCCTCAGGGTGGTTTCCTGATTAACAACATGGCGGTATACCAAGCTCTGCACGTCGTCTGGAAGGCTACCGGCCTGAACGGGGATGACCGAATTATGGCTGAATATCGCGTTGGTTTCCACCACAGCCCCTATGGGCAGATTGCTGATTTGACCATAGTTTGGCAGGTTTACATTGGTTACGAAATCACCCAGGCCAGCTATTGCCTTCATCTGAAGAATTCCGTCTTCTCCGGTGGGCGCTAATTCAAAGACTTCTTCCCCGCTTAACAGCCGTTTACTCTTTTCCAATCGGGTGACAAGATTTTCTTTTCTCCAGCTGACAGGTGTTAATCCGAACATCCAAGATTTCGCCGTTTCAGGATCCTTCAGATACCAAGGCGGACAAAACTCAGCCAGATGACGGTCACCGGCAGCTGCGATAATACCATATCTTTTGAACAGATCAAATTTGACTCGGTTAGCAGAGGCAAAGAAATCATTCATCCAGTGCCCTTTTTTTGTTTTCTCAAAACCGGTATCATAGTATTTATCGACAAACTTTTGATACACCGGGAACAGATCACGTCCTTCATAGGAAGCCTTGTCCAACCATGTGAAATGATTTATTCCCAGAACATTTACTTTAATGTTCCGGCGATGGATTGCATCGATTCCATCAATATCGGCCAGCGCAGATTTTAGTAAATCCTGTGTTCCAAAAACCTCATGGCAGCAACCGAATGCCTTAATTTTCGGAAAAACCTCATATAATGTACGAATACATAATGTCATGGGATTTGTGTAATTTATGACCCATGCGTCAGGTGACCAATTCTTTATGGCATTGGCAATTTCCACAACCATCGGAACGGTTCTCAACGCCCTGACCAGACCACCCGGACCAACAGTATCACCGACTGACTGATAAATCCCGTATTTTTCAGGGTAATGAACATCTACTTCCATTTCATCAAAAGTAGCAGGCAAAATGGAAATGACGACAAAGTCAGAACCTTTCAAAGCTTCCTGCAATGAATCGACTGCTCTGTAATCCCAATGGCTCTTCACATCTGCGTTCTTTTGAAGCAATTGTCCGATTTTTTCATTGCGCCTTGCAGCCTCAGAATCAATGTCATATAATCTTACAGTCCCTGATAACTGTTTCTCGGCTGCCAAATCGCTCATCAACCCCCATGCCCAGCCCATTGAACCTCCGCCGATATAGGCTATCTGAATATCTTTTGCTGTGCCATTCTCTCTGATCATTGATGCACCTCCATAATTGTTACATGATATCCGGAAAGAAGAACATTCATACCAAGAAACGATTTCATCCGATATGGAAAGTATATATCAATATTTAGTCAGTTTCTGCACTCCTTTTGATTATACTGATAATATTCAACAAATTTTGTACTATTTCAGCAATACAGTATTGCAGATGATTGCTGAAGTTGCTATGATTAACTTAAGGTATACCGTTTACAAGCATACAATGAAACGTGGTGTTGGGATGATGGGAAAAGAATGCAGTATATATGATGTCAGAAATCAGCAGTTCTATATCGCTCAGGAAAGACAGGATGATGCTTTTGGTATGCTTGAGTGCCATTACCACGATGTCTATGAAATTTACTACTTAGCGGAGGGTAGACGAAACTATTTTATTCAGAACAGAACATATCCCGTTGTGAAGGGAGACATCGTTCTTATAAACAGGTATGATATTCATAAAACAATGAATTCCCATAATGCTACTCACGAGCGTATACTGATATATTTTCAGAAAGAATTCTTATCTTCTGTCATCAACCAGGTTGATGACATCAACCTTCTGGACTGCTTTCAGAGCAACATGAAAGTAATCCGCTTGAAAGTGACAGATCAGGCTTTTGTGCAATCAATTCTTATAAAAATGGTGGAGGAGGTTAAAAGGAAGCAAAGAGGATATATGATATACCAAAGAATACTCCTTGTGGAGCTTTTGCTGTTTATCAACCGATATATTGAACAAAGCGGACAGGATGGTGTTGAGTTTAGTAGCCATCTTCACCGGAATATGTCAGAGGTTGCACTGTACTTGATGGAAAACTATATGAACAGACTTTCTCTGAAACTTGTTGCGGAGAAGTTTTTCATCACCCCCTGCCATCTGAGCCGTGCCTTTAAAAAGGCAACCGGATTCACTTTTATTGAATATCTGAACAGTATACGTATCAAAGAGGCCCAAAAGCTGCTGAAGGAGACGAAAAAAAGTGTAATGCAGATTTCCGAGTTGACGGGCTTTGACAGCCAAACCCATTTCGGAAGAGTGTTTAAAGGAATAACTGGTCTGTCCCCGCTGCAATACCGTAAGCAACCAAGGATATAAAATGGATGGTATTCCAAGACGGAGGCAGTGCACCTTGGAAGTCGTTTTTATATCCGTGTACTTTAGGACTAGGAATCCAGTTCAATTCATGTTCAATGAGCGCTTGCGCGAATTGTGCGCCAAAAGGCAGGCGCTGAAAGTGCCTTGTTTTACTGGTCAAGCCGTGTGGTGCTGTTCGTGGCCCTTAGGTCAGACAGGGGCCCTGGAGAATTTGATAAAGGAATAATACAAGTCAATTTGAAGGAGAAATTACTATGAAAGATATGAAAAGCTTTATCAGAAATTATGTGGTTAGGGGGATTCGCGCAGAAGAACTCAAAAGTGAAGCTGAAAAAGGGTTTGAGCGCTATGGTGTATACCCAAACTCCATTCAAAGCGTTGGAAATACTATTGTCATGATAGCACAGGACGATTCAGGAAAATGCCTTATCGTTGTTGGGGATGATACGAAGCTGAATACATTGGCGGGTTTCGAATGTTTTATGAATAATAAAAGAGTTAAGGTCTGCCCGCTAACCAATGAAAACTGTAAGATTGTACGCGAAGTTTTTCCCTATACAAACCCGCAGCCGCATAAAGGGCATAAGAGTACAATTGGCCTTGGTGACCGCCTTGGTCTGGCATCACCTGGGCATATTGACACCGTCAGACAATCAGACGTTTTCCCGGTTCTGGCGCAGCAATCCATCCGTGAATTGAACCTGACCGAAAGGACTTATGAAGATGTTATCTGTGCAGCAGCATGGGCAGTATTTCAGGAAGGTTATACAAAGGGTTATGGTGCGGACGGTGATCACTTGAAAACATCACAGGAAGTACAAATGGCGCTGGACATCGGAATGACTATGATTACACTGGACTGCTCTGAGCATATCGATAATGAAGCAGTTGATCAGGGCACTGACGTACTGATGGGAAAATATGGCCAATATCCTTCAGAAAAACGAGAAAAATGGGAAAAGTCCTATGCCAACAAGAAGGTTGAAGTAGAAGGATGTAACTTTTTTATATCCCGTGACGATCTGATAAAAATGGCTTGTGTATATGGCGAAGCAATTCATCATACGCTGGATATTTATCACAATCTGATATCAAAACACGACAGGCCTATTGATTTCGAAATGTCTATTGATGAAACATTAACGCCAACGTCTCCTGCTTCTCACTACTTTGTTGCTTCCGAGATGATCGATGCAGGAGTCGATATTACTAGCCTGGCACCCCGGTTTAGTGGAGAGTTTCAAAAGGTGATTGACTACATTGGGGATCTTGAGCAGTTCAAAAAGGAATTTTCAGATCATGTAGCTATCGCAAATCATTTTGGCTATAAAATCAGTATCCATTCTGGAAGTGATAAGTTTATGGTTTTCCCGATTATAGGTGAAAAGACCGGTGGAAACTATCACCTGAAAACGGCCGGGACGAATTGGCTGGAAGCTGTCAGGGTAATCGCAATCCATAATCCGGGCCTGTATCGGAGGATGCACGCGTTTGCCCTGGAACATCTGAATGAGGCAAAAAAATATTACCATATCAGCGGGAAGCCCGAAAACATTCCCTCCTTGAGCCAATTGAAGGATTCTGAACTGGTGGGTTTGATGGACAGGGACGATTCGAGGCAAGTGATGCATATCACATACGGGCTATTGCTTAAAGCCAAAGATGATAGTGGAAAAGCCTTATTCAGGGATGAAATCTA
>JAAYKJ010000064.1 GCA_012522505.1 Clostridiaceae bacterium | reverse complement strand
GCGGCAATACTTTCGCTCCGGCAGGCATGATATGGTCGGTGGTAATGTTGTCTTCCACCTTTATCAGGACTTTTCCTGTGAGTGTATCTTCTATTGGCGAAAAAGCAGGCAGTGGAGCAATATTTGGCCCTCTGACTATTTTGACGGCTTTTGCCTCCTGTTCTGCCAACGGCTTTAATATCATGTTGTCATTGATGATGAATTTTTCGGGCATTCTTACTTCCGGGAAATCACCCAAATCCCTCGGATCGGTTAGGAAGCCTGTAATTGCTGTAGCTACTGCTACCTCCGGGCTTACAAGATATACATCGGCGTCTGGTGTCCCGCTCCTCCCTTTGAAGTTGCGATTGAAGGTTCTAACCGAAACGGCTCCTGAGCTTGGGGCACATCCCATTCCAATGCAAGGACCACAGGCATTTTCCATGATCCTTATACCAGCCCTGACAAGACAGGAATACTCTCCGCTATCTACAAGGTGCTCTACCACCTGCCTGGAACCTGGGCTGATCATCGCATGGAGATTATCCGAAATAGTTTTTCCTTTCAACGCATTTGCTACCACCTTCAGATCCCTCAATGATGAATTTGTACAGGACCCAATCGCTACCTGATCCACTTTTATTCTCCCAACTTCCCGCACGGTCTTCACATTCCCTGGGCTGTGCGGTAACGCAACCATCGGCTCCAACGCACTCAGATCGATTTCCAAGATCTGGTCATACTGTGCATCTTCATCAGGCATAAGTGCAACCCACTGTTCACCCCTGCCCTGACTTTCCATAAAAGCCTTTGTTATTTCATCACTTGGGAATATGCTGGTTGTACAGCCTGTTTCAGTGCCCATATTGGTAATCGTGGCACGATCGGTGACACTGAGGGTTTTAACGCCTTCACCGTAATACTCCAGCACCTTTCCAACCCCACCCTTTACATCAATACGTCTGAGTACTTCAAGGATGATATCCTTTGCAGATACCCACGGTTGAAGCTTCCCCGTGAGATGTACTCCGACGATTTCAGGATATTTAATCCGAAAAGGGGCTCCTGCCATTGCGCAGGCAACATCCAGGCCTCCAGCCCCTATGGCGAAACAACCAATGCCACCTGCTGTCGGTGTATGGCTGTCTGAACCGATCAGTGTGTTTCCGGGTTTGGCAAAACGCTCGAGAAACACTTGATGACATATCCCGTTTCCCGGCCTTGAAAAATAAAGCCCGTAGCGATGTGCGATGGATTGCAAAAAACGGTGGTCATCCGCATTTTTATAATCGGTCTGAAGGGTGTTATGATCTACAAAACTGACACTGAATTCTGTCTGCACCCTTTCCAAACCCATAGCTTCAAATTGCAGGTAAGCCATTGTACCGGTTGCATCCTGTGTTAGAGTATTGTCAATTTTCAGAGCAACTTCCTGCCCCTTCTTTTTTTCTCCTTCTAGAATATGCGTATTCAATATTTTTTCAGTAATCGTTCCTGCCACTTTATCACTCCTCTCATGGATGATGTGTCTTTCAAAATACAGCTTGTGTGAACAGAGAATTGGTTTCGCAGAACGAAAGCAAATGTGTGATTCATACACGAACCGAAGCAAATGAGCAAATGTTGCAACGCATTGGCAACACAATATGTTTCTCCGTAAAAATCTATAAACAATATACCATGATTTAAGAATCCTCTCAAGTAACTTTTTTAACAACCTGCTGATACCAATTCCTGTTGCGCTGTGCTATAATATTGCCAGTAAAACGATGTGGAGGATTTATGCTTAAAATCGACGAACCTTCTGAAATAGCGGAAAACAAGATATTCATTCTTTATTTTTTAAAGAAAATGAACATGCCCGTGGGAATCATCCAGCTTGTTAAAATAATTCTGGAAAACCGGTTTATGAACTACTTTTTCTTCCAGCAATATTTAAGTGAACTGATCGATGAAGGGTTGTTAACGGTTACCAACCGGGATGGCAGACAGTTTTATGAAATAAGCGAGAAAGGTCTAGTGGTATTGGAAATGTTTCAGTCCATCCTTCCAGCGGGGTTGAAAAAGCGCCTTGAGGAAAGTATTCACTCTATCCGGAAGAACATTCGCAGGGAAACCTACATTACTGCAGACTATCACCCTGATGATGAAAATAGTTATACGGTAGTATGCAAAATCCAGGAAAATGATTTTCCGCTGATAGAGGTAAAACTGACTGCCGGTTCCAGGGAAGAGGCACGCGGCATTTGCAAAAACTGGACAAATTCACCGCAGGAGGTCTATTCGGAAATTCTTGATGCATTATTAAAAAACCGAGAACAAATACACCCGAACTCGAACTAAAAATCAAAAATCAAAGATTTCCCCAGCGCAAAAATTTCTCGCAAATAGCTGTTTATCAGAACGATTCCCGGGGTTTCCGTACCATACCCGTAAGCTTTAAAACCATTCCTTCTAGCCAGAATTGTTGATCTGAAAACATGAAATTTATTCGTGATAAAAACAATTTCCTTCTGTTCCCCGATCAATTCCTTTGAATATCTGAAATTTTCCATGGTACTGGAGGATCTGTCTTCTATCACAATTCTTTGGGGATCCACTCCCCTGTCTTTCAAGTATCGCGCCATTGCATGACCCTCAGGCATGGGTTCATTACTTCCCTGTCCTCCTGAAACAACAATATATGTATCCGGGTGCTGCCTTGCATAAGCTATGCCTGCTTCAAGCCTTCTTTCGAGAGTAAGTGTCGGGCTGCCATCTCCTTTGATTCCCGCTCCCAGAATAATAACATACTCCGGCTGCTCGGTTGGTTCAGGTGTATAAAGGCCTCCAAGAATGATGCACCCCAGTGCCACGATAAAAACAGTGAGAAAAACAAGAAACCCCCAATAAACCATGCGGCGGAAAAATAAATTCACTTTTTGAAGATATTTCTCCCAAAGTAGTTTAAAGGCAAACGCAATAAAAACAATTCCAATGATTGCCGGCAACATGGTTCCAAGGTCCATACCCTGAACGTAAAATCTTACAAAAATAGTATCCAGTATACCCAATAATCCGATCAAAAAAAAGATATAAGACTTTATGTTTTTCTTTCTCAATTTCACACCTGCCGTTTCATAGAACCATCCATATCCTCATAAGCCTGTCCAAAATCTAAATACTTGTTATCAAGCCACATCTCACCTGTCAATTATTTTGTTTACCGATAACGTCGTCAAAAAAAATGGTAGTGTTTCAGATATTCAATTTCCTTATCGGAAAAGGATAATTTCTGAACAACATAAATCTGACTGCCATTCGTGTTCATGCAAGAAGAACAACTTAATACCTATAATTTAATTCTATTATACTGTAAAAATAGAAAAAAGAAAGGTATTATTTAACCCTCTTTGACAGAAATCGGAAAAACCTCCGGGGCATGATGCGGCATTTACTGGCCGCATCATGTTTTCGAAAGGTAAATATCTGAAAATTCAATATTCATCATCGTAATGATTCTTTTGTTGTCCACTTCATTGCATTCTTTCTCTCTGATGCTTGGTTCAGCCGATAAGACCGGAAACCTTATTATGAAGGTTGCACCTTCATAAGGGACGCTTTTTACAGAAATGGTACCGCCCATCTTTTCTACGAACATTTTGACCAGATATAGCCCTATTCCGCTGCCTTCAGCCTGCCGGGAAAGGCTGTTATCAACCTGACCGAAACGCTCAAAAATTACATTGATTTTGTCTTTTGGTATACCAACCCCTTCATCCCTAACCGAAACGTTAACATAATCATCATCATAAAACAGCTTCACCTGGATGTTTTTCCCCTTAGGTGTGAACTTGATTGCATTGGACAGAATGTTCAGAAGAATGCGTTCATATTTCTCATCATCAATACACAAAAGCATTGATTCGATATTGGTATCAAAAGAAATCTGCAGATTTTTCTGTGCTGCGTATATTTTTACCGAATCGGTAATCAACCGCGTAAGGGAAACAAAATCAATCGTTCTTTTATACAGTCGGATTTGATCCACAGTGCCCCTTGTGATATCCAGAAGGTTTGATACAAGCCGTAATTGACGCAATGAATTCTGCTTAATGATAGCAATATATCGTCTGGCTTTCTCACTGAGTTCATTGCCACAAAAAAGCTCCAAGGCTTGTATTGCTGTCCCGATAACCGTTAGTGGCGTCTTAAACTCGTGGGATACCAACGTGAGAAAGTCGTCCTTAATGGCAATAACTCGTTCAAGGTATTCTTTCTTCTCTTTTTCCACCTTCAAAATATAGTTGTCCTGGTTTACCTGAGTGGTGACATCACGGATACATACAATGGAAAAGTATATGTTTTTATGATCATCATAGACTGGTCTTCCACTAATGCTGAAATGATGGGTGTTTTCCGGGGTTTTCACTGTTGCCCTGAGTGCTTTAAGCTGCTCCCCCATCATTAGCTTAAAAACCGGTAGTTCCTGAAAGGGAATCACATTATCCTGCGAATCATAATAGGTTATATC
>JAAYKJ010000063.1 GCA_012522505.1 Clostridiaceae bacterium | reverse complement strand
TTCGTCAAGCTGTTTCCACCATGCATTGCCATAGTTACCAGCAAAATGATCATATTTTTTGAAGGCTGGATAATAATGGGCAGGAAGCATTTCACTATGGGTATAAACATCAACACCGGTACCCTTTGTCTGCTCCAGCAGTTGCTCGAGGTCAGTCAAATCATGCCCTGAAATAAGGATCGCAGGGTTCTTACGTACACCAATATTGACCTGAGTGATCTCAGGGTTCCCAAACCTTGATGTGTTTGCTTCATCCAATAAGGCCATAACTTTCACACCATGCTCACCAGTCTTCAGTGTTAGTGTTACAAGATCATCCGCTGTAAGTGAATCATCCAGTGTTGACGCTAAAGCTTCGTAAATAAAAGCATTTATCACTAAATCTTCTTTTCCAATGTTATTTGCATGTTCAGCATAGGCAGCCATTCCCTTGAGTCCGTAAGTAATCATCTCACGAAGAGAACGTACATCCTCATTTTCAGTGGCCAGAACTCCGACAGAATCTGCTTTTTCAAGCATAGATTCTCTGGAATCCACTGTGAATATCGCTGCATCGTGAAGGTCGCCAACATCAACAGATTCTTTAAGCTCATCTCTCAGAGCAATCATTTTTTTGTTCTGATCTTCAATCTGCTTGTCATCGAAGTTCGCGTTTGTGATGGTCATAAACAGGCTGTTAAGAACCTCATAATTCGTTTTACTGAGGTTACTGATATCAACCTTTCCTTTTACAACAATATTCGAGATACCCTTTAGCGTATAGATCAAGAGGTCTTGAAGCTTTGCAACCACCTCGTTCTTTCCGCAAACACCTCTAACTGTACAACCTGAGTTTTTAGCTGTTTCCTGACATTGATAACAAAACATACTCATGTATTTCCCTCCTTAATTTTTAGGAGCAGGCGCCTTTACGACGATTAGCTCCAATATATCCTCATGCAAGTTTTTAACATTCATTTTTGTCTGAATTGGTATTTTCAGAAGAGTACCGGCCTCATATTCATGATTTTCCTGATCATTCAGTCTAATCGATAACTTCCCTCGAACAACCGTCATATACACATTCGAGTTGGAGAAGTGTTCTGGAAGCCCTTCGTTTTTGCTTAGCACCATGTGCAGATAGTGTATGTTGTCATCGAAAATTACTTTCTCGATGACCTTTTCATCTCCTCTTGACAATTTGAAGACCTGTTCAACCATCTATCATGCCTCCTCATTTTACTATAATTTGTACCACGCATTCAGCGTTACAAACAATGAAATGAAGATGTAACCTGATGAAATGCTTTTTCATGATCCAGATAAAGGATATGAGCCGAGAGTGAAAAACTTCAAAATAAAACTTATAGGACTCACAAAAAAATGTATGATCAAACGGGTACATTTCTTAAAAATAACGAAAAGAATTGATATGTTTTTGCTTCTGGAGGTGGTGTGAACCCGCCACGGTGGCATAGAAACAGGATAATCAAATTCGGTTCGTGTTTGAGACGACTGATTTATCAAACAGTATCCCTTGTTCAATGAGCGTTTGTGCGAATTGCACAACAAAATGCGGGCGCTGAAAGCGCCCGCCACTGAAATATGGGTGTTTTTCTATTCTTTACTCGCTAAGTATTCGTTTAAGTCTCCGATCAGTTTCTGAGGATCAATTCCATGCACAAGGCACGCTTCTTTAATGCTTTCCCCGGATGCAGACGGACAAAACAGGCAATGCATGCCGTGTTTCATAAAAATTGGGGCTGTGCCCTCGTCTAACTGAAGAACTTCCTTAATGATCATATCTTCTGAAACTTTCGCCATTCCACAATTCCTCCCTAATCATCATGCACTACGGATATATTAAGTAAAAATTCCCGTCTTCCCATGGGAATTACAACTTTTATCAATCCGCAACGAAATTATTATACCCTAAAGTGTAAATAAACCGCAACTTTAAAATTCTACTCTTATACACGAAAAAAATGTAGAAGCATACAATCGTATTGACTTGACGCCATGGCTTTATTGTGATAATTTTAACAGGAATGGTTTTCTAGACTTATCTTTAGGAGGTGCTTAAATGGATAGGGCATTCAATGTTGCTCTGGTCGGTATAATTGTTGTATTTATTGTACTGGTTCTTATCATTCTCTTAATCAAGCTATACTCTTCTTTGATTACATGGGCTGGTAAGAATAAGGGTAATACAGCAAAGAAAACGACAATCGAAACGAAGGAAAGTAATCCTGTTTCTGAAAGCAATCATGTTATGTCAGTTGATAACAATATGGAAATCGTTGCGGTGATTACCGCCGCTGTTATGGCTTGCATGCAGGGTTCAAGCTCAAGCTTGCGGGTAAGATCCATTAAAAGAATTGGGCATACCACCCCAATATGGAATATCGCAGGCCGAAATGAACAGATCCTCTCAAAAATATAAATTAGTCTGAGCTGATTTAGAAATATATACTGGAAAGGTACGTTTTTTATGTGGAATGATTTTATCTTTGCGATTAAAGAACTGGCGCTGGAATCTGGTTTTGCAAAAATCACCTTGCTGCATTTTGTTTTAATCGTTATTGCCTGTGTTTTTATTTACCTGGCAATTGCCAGAAAGTACGAGCCTTTATTACTGCTTCCCATCGCTTTTGGAATGCTGCTTGCAAACCTTCCACTTGGCGGTTTGATGCACCCTGAGCTTTGGGATGTGTCGCCGATAGATTATAATCTGATCTTGCATAACGGCGGGTTATTGGACTTGCTTTATCTAGGCGTTAAGCTTGGAATTTTCCCACCGCTGATCTTTTTGGGAATCGGTGCTATGACCGATTTCGGCCCGCTGATTGCAAACCCGAAAAGCTTCCTGTTAGGCGCAGCTGCCCAGTTCGGTATTTTTGGAACCTTTATTGGTGCTATGGCTCTTGGGAATTTTACCGAAAAACAAGCTGGAGCCATCGCCATTATCGGCGGTGCGGACGGCCCTACAGCCATATGGCTTACTTCGAAGCTTGCCCCTGAACTGCTGGGTCCTATAGCTCTTGCAGCATATTCATACATGGCGCTAGTGCCCATTATCCAGCCCCCCATTATGAAGGCTTTAACAACGAAAAAAGAGCGTGAAGTTGTCATGGAACAACTTCGTCCTGTTTCAAAGCTGGAAAAAATATTGTTTCCTATTCTCGTCAGTATCCTTGTCATATTAATCCTTCCAGCGGCAGCACCCCTTGTTGGAATGCTGATGTTGGGTAATCTGTTCAAGGAAAGCGGCGTGGTAGAGCGCCTGAATGAAACAGCACAAAATGCACTGATCAATATTGTAACAATATTCCTCGGGTTAACCGTTGGCGCTACTGCCAGTGCAGATAAGCTAAGCCAGCCGGGCTTTGGCCTGCAGGCGTTATCCATCATTATACTTGGTCTGCTTGCTTTCAGTGTTGGAACTGCTTCTGGTCTCTTGTTCGGCAAGCTGATGTATTGGGCAACTGGAGGAAAGGTCAATCCGTTAATCGGCTCCGCGGGTGTATCAGCCGTACCAATGGCTGCCCGGGTGTCCCAGGTTGTTGGTCAAAAGGCCAATCCGCAGAATTTCCTTCTGATGCATGCGATGGGCCCGAATGTTGCCGGAGTTATCGGTTCGGCTGTTGCAGCCGGGGTGCTGTTGTCAATGCTGGGGTAATCAATCTTTATGGCGTAAAAAGGCAAGGGTCCCTTGCCTTTTTTTGTTTGGTTTAACCTCCTTTTTTGGCATTTGCTTTTGACTTCAAAGAAGCCAACTGATATAATTCGTATATTATACAGATTCGTTTTGCAAGGTGATATGTTATGAAATATATAGTACTATTAGGCGACGGCATGGCGGATTACCCGGTTCCATCCCTTGGCGGGAAGACACCGCTGGAAGCCGCTTACAAGCCAAACATGGATCTTCTGGCCAGCCATGGGGAAATGGGCCTTGTGAATACCATACCCGATGGGTTTGAGCCCGGAAGTGATATTGCAAATCTGTCTGTTTTTGGTTACGCGCCAGAAGTATATTATACTGGCCGCTCTCCACTGGAAGCTGTCAGTATGGGGATTGCCATGGAAGATACCGACATGGCTTTTCGTTGCAACCTCGTGACACTGTCAGCGGAAGAAAAATATGAAGATAAAACCATGCTGGATTACAGCGCAGGCGAGATTACCACGCCAGAGGCACATGAGTTGATGATGGCGGTCGCTGGCAAGCTGAACTCGGAAGACTTTTCTTTTTATCCGGGGATCAGCTACAGGCATTGTCTGATCTGGAAAAACGGCAAAAATGGCCTAACCCTTACGCCTCCGCATGACATTAGCGGCAAAAAAATCGTTTCCTGGCTACCCCAGGGTGAAAACAGTGATGTTTTTCTCTCGTTCATGAAAAAAAGCGAGGAAATTCTTAAAAACCATCCTGTGAACCTGAAAAGAATTGATCAGGGGCTGAACCCAGCTACCTCCATCTGGTTATGGGGTCATGGAAGAAAGCCGCAGCTTAGTTCATTCCATGAGAAATACAAACTAACCGGAAGTGTCATCTCTGCAGTGGATCTGATCAGAGGGATTGGTATTCTTGCCGGCATGAAAGTCATTCATGTAGAAGGTGCCACAGGGAACCTGCATACGAATTATGCGGGAAAGGCACAGGCTGCCCTCGATGCGTTGAATAATGGCAGCGACTTTGTTTATATCCATGTTGAAGCACCTGATGAATGCGGACACCAAGGGCTTGTGGATGGCAAGGTTCAATCCATTGAAAGAATTGATGCTGAACTGTTGGCACCATTACTTGATGGTCTTCAAAAACAGGACTTTTCCCTGCTTCTGCTACCGGATCACCCAACACCCCTATCCATCCGAACCCACTCAAGGGAGCCGGTCCCATATGTCATTTTTAATAACAACAGTCAGCATGGAAGCCTTTCACTGCGATTCACCGAAAGGGCAGCAGAGGCAACTGGCATTTTGATAGATAAAGGACATACTCTAATGGACAGGTTTTTAAGCTTCTGAGCGATGCGTTTTCAGTTATGGAAATGATCTGGCCCTTTGTGTATGTTTTCTGCTTAATTATAACCAGGCTTTAATACTTTTTGACGTAAGATCTAAAAAGCGGTTTGATTGAAATCAAACCGCTTTTGCTGTTTCACTCATTGGCCATAAGCTCTTCTTTCGGTGGGATCTTCAGAATCTGGTCCACAACGATTGTGTCATAGGGTGCCGGTATCTGGTTATACATCCCTAATCTCTCCACATAAACCCAATTGTCACCGTAATACTTTCTTGCGATGGAAGATAGTGTTTCTCCACTTGCAACCTTGTGAGTCTTCACTTCAGCTACAGGCGCTTGAGTGGGTGTGGGTTCCGGTGTGGGCTCTGGGGTTATCTCCAATGGTTCCGTTGGAGCGGGCGAGACCGATACCGAAATTGATGGCGTTGGTGATATCTGTTCGGTATCTTTCAATTTATTCAATAAATTACTAATCACAAAATACATGATAACGACCAGCAAAACTGCTGTTAAAACTACTGCAGTGTAATAAATAATATTTTCATATTTTCTGAAGTTTTTCCGGTTTGCATTTTTGTTGTACTTATATTTTGGCGGTGGTGTACTTTTCAAAGCTGAAGCCTTGGGTTTTTCGGCTGCTTTTCTAACAACTGCAGCATTCGGCGAGGTAACCCTTTCTATCCGCACCACCATTGCTGTCATATCATCTTCTGAATTGCGCTTCATTGCCTCTGAAATAACACGGTATGCGATATATGTACTGTCACTGCGCATCGATAAAATGTCTTCAAGGTTTTCTTCCCCAAGGGCGTTGTATACACCATCACTGATCAGGAGAAATTTATCACCTTCCTGAACATCTATCGGTTCTGTGATCGGAACGATCTGAGAGTCTTCTTCGCTAATGCTGTATTTTTCCTGGAAATCATCCACTTCATCATCCGAAATAATTCCCAGCTCTACGAGCCTTTTGGGCTGTGCCCGTTCGGCAGAAATATGCTTGAAGCTATTTCCACGGCAGAAATAGATATGCCCGGTTCCAAATGTGGCGCCAAAGGCCTTTCCTTCGGTCAGAAGCAACCCGGAAAAGCCCATGCTTCTGGCAGGATCCTCCTCCGGTATTTTGTTCATATCCATAAAGCTCTCAAGATACTTGGCTGTTTCTGTAACCCTGGAAGATAACTCTTTGGTCTTAAAACCCGAATCACCTTCATGTACGGTAATTTTTTCATGGAATTTGCCGATTTCCCGGAGAATTGAAAAACTAGCCCTCTGTTCCTCATCGGAGTATTCCATATGATCGGCTACCGCAAAGAAAAACTCTACTCCTCGGTTCTCCAAAGCTGCTTCCATATTGTCGAGATGATGTTCCGATAAGAATTTACCATTCATATAGAAATCATCACAATTAACTTCGCTTTTGTTTCCTTTGCGTGAATAAACACACGCATTTACCTTTAATATCTCACTCATAATGGAATTCTCCTTCATTCGACATGTTTTGGATATTCCTTCTTAAACCATCATATCATATGAATTTTGTGGTTTCAACATAAAACGATCTGTTTCAATCGGCATTTTCATTACAGAACCATTACAGAAAGAAATATATCCTAATCTTTACTATTTCCCTGTATATTCAATTATTATGACGATATTTGTTGTAAATTGTTCCATGAGGATCTGCAATATGTTGTACATCATATTAATTGCGGATTTGAACAGGAGGAGATTGTATATCTCCCCCTGTTATGCATTATCGAATCTCATTCTCCGGTTTAAACGTTGCACAGTCGGTTTCTTCTACGCTGTTTGCGTTCCTTGGATGCACTTCTATCTTTTCTGCTGCGCATTTATCACCGATCATATAGTAGTAGCAGCTGTTGACAACGCATTTTATTCCTTCGTTGGGATGCTCCATCTTTACAGGTTGCATAGGATAGCCTCCTTTCATGAATAAATCAGTTTTCCTGAAGATCTTTCGCTTAAGAAAACAACGTGTAAACAATATTTATTTTCTGCATGTTGCAGTACTATCATGCCATGAAAAACTTTCTATTCATGTTTGTCTACCGTCTGGAATAAATTATTCCGAGATCATCTCTAAAGTTGCATTACGCTAATGTTTCCTAATATTGCACAGCTACATCTCAAGTATATAGGGTGTGAACAGCAACGATGGTTTCGTTACTCGCCGTTTACGTAACACAGGTGATATTGTGTTCAGTAATTGTCTCGGTTATAATAGGAAAGAGGAAACAGATGCAAATTACGACTTAAAACGCGATTTGATATTGACGAATTTCACCGCGTTTATACAAAAACGAAAAGCCTCTTGCATTTAGCTGCGAGATGTTTTGGATGGGATGATAGGTTATGAAAATAAAAACTGTAGGTTATTATGAGGTACGCAAAATTACAAGTTTGAAGGATATGGTAAAGCAAAGCGCTGAGAAGTATTCGAGCTATGATGCTTTTACCCTGAAAAATAGCCAGGGTAATTTTTACGGGATTACTTATAAACAGTTTCAGGAGCAAATGAATGCTCTTGGAACTACCCTGCTTGATATGGGGCTTCAAAACGCCAAAATAGCCGTTCTTTCAGAAAACCGTTATGAGTGGTGTCTTACCTACCTGGCTGTCGCCAATGGTGTGGGCACCATTGTTCCTTTGGATAAGGAGCTTCCGGAAAATGAAATCACATCACTTTTGGCACGTTCTGAGGCCAAGGCAATAGTCACATCGGCAGGACATCTTGAAACCCTCGAAAAAGTTAAGAATGAGCTTCCAAACTTAAAATATATCATCAGCATGGATCATAATCCTGCTATAAACGGAAATGGCAAAACGTACCCGTCCTTGACGGAATTGATAAAAAAGGGCGGGAGCCTCATAGAGAAAGGCAACCGGCAGTATATTGATGCCGAAATTGACCCGGATAAGATGAACATGCTTATTTTCACCTCTGGAACCACCGATAAATCAAAAGGAGTCATGCTGTCCCACAAAAATATATGTCATGATATAATGGCAGTTTCACAGCTCATCTATGCAGATACCAATGACAGCATTCTCTCAATCTTGCCCCTGCATCATACATATGAGTGTACAGCAGGCTTCTTAACCATGATGTACTTAGGTGTTTCCATTGGGTTTTGTGAGGGTCTTCGCCATATAACAAGAAACCTGAAGGAATATGAACCCAGTATTATGATGTCTGTTCCGTTAATCCTTGAATCGGTTTATACAAAGGTTGTGAAAAAAGCGCGAAAAGAACACAAGTACCTACAATTGCGTTTTGCTCTTTCTATCACACCCCTGCTCTTAAAGCTTGGCATTGACATCCGAAGGAAACTTTTCAGGGAAGTGCATACCAACTTGGGCGGAAATCTTCGGCTAATCATATCCGGCGCTGCCCCCTTGAACCCGAAAATTTCCAAATCTTTGCGCGCCATGGGCTTTAATCTGCTGCAGGGTTACGGCTTGACCGAATGTTCACCCATTGTAACTGTGAATCGTATTGAAGTATATAAAGATGCCTCCGTTGGGCTTCCTTTAGCAGGTGTTAACGTTAAAATTGATAACCCCGGAAGTGACAGTATCGGTGAAGTTCTTGTTAGCGGTGATAACGTAATGTTGGGCTATTACAATAACCCCGATGCCACAGAAGAAGTGCTGAGGGATGGCTGGCTTTATACTGGTGACTATGGCCGCATCGACAAGGATGGGTTTTTATACATCACCGGAAGAAAAAAGAATGTGATCGTGACCAAAAACGGTAAAAATATATATCCGGAAGACATTGAACTCTATCTAAACAGCAGTGAGTATATCAAGGAATCCCTGGTTTATGGTGTTGACAGCGAGGAGGATGAAGAAACCAAGGTTTGTGCTCAGATAGTTCCAAATATGGAGGTCATCGTCGAAGAGCTTGGAAGTTTCCCGCTAAAAGAGGAGCTTGATAAGATTATTGCAGCCGAGGTAAAAAAAGCGAATAAAAAGCTTTCAAACTATAAAAAAATCCGACACTTCGATATCCGAGAAGAAGAGTTTGAAAAGACGACCACCAAAAAAATAAAAAGATATGTGGAATTGCTTTCTGTGAATATTTCAAGCCTGGCCAACAAGTTAAAGATTAAATCGTAAGCTCAATTCACACCGATCCCCGAGCATATAATAAATTATTATTTGGAGATAAAACGATGCTATCAACATACCATACCCATAGCCTTTTCTGTGACGGAAAATTGATGCCGGAAGACTATATCCTCGCTGCCATCAGCAAGGGCTTTACCGCCATAGGGATTTCCAGCCATGCCCCTGTATGCTTTGAGACAGACTGGACAATGAAGCCCGAAAAAATGGATGAATATTTATATTCGGTTCTTGCGCTGAAGGAAAAATACCGGGGCAAGCTTCAAATCTATGCCGGCCTTGAGACAGATTATTATCCAGGATGCAGGGATTACAGAAAATACCCTGGCCTGGACTATACAATTGGTTCTGTTCATTTTATACACCACCAGCAGTCGAATCAGTATATGGCTTTGGATGGCACCCCCGACGAATTCATTAAAACTAGGGACATCGTCTTCGACGGAGAAGTGCGTTGTTTGATCGAAAAATATTATACCCTGCTCATTGAGATGGTTCAGAATCAGACACCAGACATTCTGGGGCATCTGGACATTATAAAGAAAAACAACAAAGGCAACCGCTTCTTTAATGAGTTTGAACCCTGGTACCGGGAAGCTGTTGAACAGGCACTGGATGTTATTCAAAAACAGAACGTTATCGTTGAGATCAATACCGGCGGCATTTCCAGAGGATACACGACCGAATTGTATCCCTCAGACTGGATTCTGGCTGCAATGCGGCAAAGAGATATCCCAGTGATGCTCAACTCCGATGCACACCACCCGGATACAATCGATGTTTATTATCCGCAGGCACGTGAAAAGCTGAAATCCGCTGGCTATACCCAACAGCGTATTTTACTGGACAACAGTTGGCAAAACGTTCCTCTATAACAAACAACGGGCAGTTTCCTGCCCGCTGTGATACTGCTTTTTCAAAACCAGAAGAACCTCCACACGGCCTGCTGGCTTAATATCTTCCATATTCGTTGACAGCCCACAAATAAGCCTGGATGTTTTCATATGGGGTACCGGCTGCCAAGCTTCCTGCGGTGGTTTCAACAAGTCCACCATCTCCGCCGACTGCGTCGATGTCCCGCTTCACGATCTCAATGATTTCTTCGGGCGTTCCGTTCCTCAATACAAAAGGAGGCATCTGCCCATGGATAACAGCTTTCGGCATGGCCTTCCGGATTTCCAATGGATGTATTGTCGGCCCGAAATTCGTGTTGTTAACGCCCAGATCATACAGAATTGGCATCAGATGCCCCATAGGGCTGTCAGAATGCTGGTAACGATAATCATTCTCCGCTGGAGCAAACTCTTCAAAAACCCGTTTCAGAAATTGAGAACAGAGTTCTTCATATGCAGCAGGCGGGAACAAATAGCTGTTATCATCGGTAATCCAGTATCCGGGTTTCAGCTCTGAATTTGTGGCTTTTAGCAGAGCCTTGTGGTATTCCACCATTTTTTCGGATAATACTTCGTAAAACGCATTCATCACATCGGGTTCGTCCATTATAAAGATGCATGTGTTCTCGGTGCCCAGGATACTGGTTGCCATCGTGCAGGGACCTCTGTGTCCTCTTTCGCCGTAATCAAGTTTGATACCGGTTTGCTTCTCAACCCTTTCCTTTTCTTCAAACCAGCCTTCTGGAAAAGCTTCCTTGTACATGTCCAGTTTTTCAGCACGGGCAATCAATTTCTTAACGTCTTCAATGTCTTCAACCGTAGATTCCAGCCAGGGAGTACCGCCCTCGCTGAATTCCCAGTGAGCCCCCATGATGACCTCAAAGCGGTTAGGCTGAAGAACCATATCTTCTTTTTCATGAAAATGACGTATTCCAATGGCTTTTTCCATTTTGTCATTGCACAGGCGGTTCATTTCCAGCCTGTATTCTCTGTCTTGGAAATAGCGCAGAGTGGATTCCACCTGCATGTCTTCCAGCAGGAAATGATCGTCAAACGGCAGTTTTACCGGAACTCTCGGTTTCTTTGTTGTGAATGGCTGAAAGCACTTCTCATTTTCTTCCCAGAACTGCTTATAGTCTAACAGGTAACGCATTCTATGACACCCCCATATTTAGTATTATCATATTTCCAAGGCCCCACCCTGCTTCTAAAGTCTTTACAGCAAGCTGCAATAGCCTATAGACCACTGTTGCCAGAAGTGTATTTAAAACCGGTAACGAAAAACACCTGGTGGCAGGTCCGTAAAAACGCTATATACGTATTTTACTTCGTAAAAAAGCTTAGTGTTTGGCTTTCAGCTAAACGAGTTTACTTTTTAATGACGATATTTACAAGCCTGCCTGGAATCGCGATGACTTTAACGATTTCCCTGTCTTTTAGGAAGTCTGACACTTTATCATCCTCCAAGGCCGCTTTTTCCATAGCCTTTTTATCAGCATCCGATGGCACATCAATTCTGAATTTGACCTGCCCGTTAATCTGAATAGCTATCTCCACCGTATCCATAACCAGAGCATCCGGGTCCCATTTCGGCCAGCTGTGGTTGAATATGGAGTAAGCGTAGCCCATCTTTTCCCACATTTCTTCAGCAAAATGGGGAGCAAAAGGTGATATCAGAACCAAAAATGAACGTATTGCTTCCTCCAATACTGTTCCATTTTTTTCGGGTAACGCATCATATTTATATAGCCCGTTAATAAGCTCCATCAGCCGTGCAATCGAAGTGTTGAACTGGAATTTTTCCGCATCCTCCGTAACACCTTTGATCGCTGTATGAAGTACAAAACTCAGCTCTTTCTCGTTTGAGCCAATTTCGTCCGAGGTTAAGGATCCCTTTTCTGAAACAAACTTCTCAACAAGCCTTTCCGCCCTGTTTACAAAACGGGCAATCGCTTTTATACCATCATCACTCCACGGCCCACCTTCGGTATATGCAAAGCCAAAGGCAAGATACAGCCGAAAGACATCGGAACCGTGTTCGTCGATGTATTCGTCGGGGGAAATCGTGTTACCCCTGGATTTACTCATCCGTGCACCATCCGGTCCCAGAATGGTTCCCTGATGGACAAGAGATAAGAACGGCTCATCAAAATCAAGATATCCCATATCCCGAAGTGCCTTGGTAAAAAACCTTGCGTATAAAAGATGCATCGCCGCATGTTCTGCGCCACCGACATATTTATCAACCGGCAGGATTTTATTCACCCATTCCCGGTTGAATACCTCCTTTTCGTTTCGATTGTCAGGGTACCGAAGATAGTACCAGGAAGAACACACGAAGGTATCCAATGTATCGGGATCCCGTTTGGCGGGTTTTCCACATTTCGGGCAGGTTGTGTTCATGTATGAGTCACATTTTGCAAGGGGGGATTCCCCGTCAGGAGTAAACTCTACATCATAGGGAAGTCTGACCGGAAGGTCTTCTTCGGGAACCGGAACAGTTCCACAATCTTCACAATAAATGATCGGAATAGGTGCGCCCCAGTAACGCTGCCTGGAAACAAGCCAGTCTCTAAGCCGGAAATTAACTACCGGTTCAGCCCTGCCTTCCTTTTCAAGTTTTGCAACAATAGCATCCTTGGCATCCTCGGACAGTACACCCGAAAACTCCTGACTGTCGGTTAAGATACCGTATTCTACAAAAGGAAGTGTATCATCCACTCCTTCCCTGCCATTGATAACCCGTTTGATGGGAAGGTTGAACTTGGTGGCGAACTCAAAGTCACGTTCATCGTGGCCTGGCACCGCCATCACGCAGCCAGTTCCATAACCGGCCAGTACATAATCGGAAATCCAGATAGGTATCCTTTCACCATTTACCGGGTTAATGGCATAGGCTCCTGTGAACACACCGGTTTTCTCCTTCGCTGTGGACAACCTTTCCACATCGGTTTGCTTTCCAGCAAACTTCTTATACGCCTCTACCTGATCGCGACATTCATCAGTAGTCACCTGATCGGTTAACTCGCTTTCGGGAGCCAATACCACATAGGTTACACCATACAGGGTATCTGCCCTTGTTGTAAAGACTTTAAAGGTCTTATCACTATCTGCTACAGCAAACTCAATTTCTGCGCCTTCCGAACGGCCAATCCAGTTTGTCTGAATTTTCTTCGTCTTCTCAGGCCAGTCCAGATCGGGAATGCAGTCCAGAAGCTCCTGAGCATAAGCAGTAATCTTGTAAAACCATTGTGTCAGATCTCTTTTCGTTACTTCTTTGTGGCATCTTTCGCAGGCGCCATCTACAACCTGTTCGTTGGCAAGAACCGTTTTACAACTGGGACACCAGTTTACAGGCGCCTTCTTTCGATAAGCCAAGCCGTGCTCTAACAGTTTCAGAAAAATCCACTGGGTCCATTTGTAATACTCTGGTGCGCAGGTAATCACTTCGTAATCCCAGTCATAGGTGGCTCCCATTTCCTGAAGCTGCCGTTCCATCGTTTCAATATTTTTATAGGTCGAGTCCTTCGGATGGATACCTGTTTTTATCGCATAATTTTCAGCGGGCAGACCGAAAGCGTCAAACCCCATCGGATGGAATACATTAAAGCCCTGCAAGCGCTTCATTCTGGCCCAGGAATCGGTCAGACCAAAATTATACCAATGCCCGACATGCAGGTTTGCCCCCGACGGGTAGGAAAACATTTCAAGGCAATAGAGTTTGTTTTCCAGATTCGCCTTATCAAATTGATAGAGGTTGGTTTCTCTCCATTTATTTTGCCACTTTTTATCCACCTCTGTTGAATATGCCATTTTTCTTCCTCCTGATCTGTCTGTGAATGAATTATTAATCTAAAACAAGGCGCTCTCATCCCCCGCGTTTTGGCGCATAATTCGCGCAAGCGCTAACTAATATTAATTCAAGGCGGGGATAGCCACCCTAAATATTCTTCATCGAAGAATTATTCCCTGGGAGGGATTACTTTACCGTCCTGCCACAGTCGTTCCAAGTTATAAAACGAGCGGTCCTCCTCGTGGAAAATATGCACAACAATATCGCCATAATCCAAGAGAACCCATCTGGCGCTATTATAACCTTCCCGGCGCAGAGGCCTTATATCCTTTTCCTTCAGTTTGTATTCAACTTCATCGGCAAGCGTCTTGATATGGGTGTTAGATGTACCGCTGCATATAATAAAATAATATGCAATGGTGGTCAGCTCGCGGATATCGATGACTTTGAGATCCTTGGCTTTTTTGTCCTCCAGTGCACGAATAATACAGTTATACATTTCTTCAATTTCCATTGAATTTATCAACCTCCTGTTTCCGGTTTCCACCAAATTCCTGAATTGTTCTGGTACTATATATGCTGCCTTATGTTCGTATAATATAACCCGGATAATCCGGCAAAATCGCATCTTTTTGTCATATATTATAGTACACTTTCTTACTCTGTGAAAGAAGCTTATGTTTCTATCATAACCCTTAACATGTCAGGTATCAAGGAGTTTTTTCCTTAAAATATCGCATTCCTTACGGAAATTACCACTATGCCCTTTCGCTCCTCCTACGCCGCCAAAATGCAGCATTCTCTCCAATATTCAGAAATCTGTCTGAAACCTGCATGATTTTCCCAGTTTGGACTACAAAAACGCGAGAACAATCTCATTCACAATAATGAGCAGCTGGCAGCTAAAGGTTCTGAATTCCTTAATGGGCATGGTGATGTGCGTTCATGAAATCTTCCGTGTTACCGCCCAGCCTCCGTATTGTGCCAACGATCTGGTGAAATACCCTGTCAGGAAGACCATGGGCGTTCTTTTCCAGGAAACTTCTCAACATTGGCACCGCTCTTCCATCGCCATAAACCTCAAAACACAGGATGGCATGCATTTTATTATCCATTGTCCGAAAAGCACTGCGAATCAGCCGGTATATTCTATCATCATTTGCACCAGAACAGGCTAATACATAAAGCAACATCGTTTCAACATTTCCAAACCCTGTATCCCCCATCCGCTCCAATATGGGTTCAATCGTCCTGTCCTTATGCAGCTTAAGAGCTGCTTCGATTTGTTCCAACTGCGGTTCCTTCTCTACCTGATAGGCAAGCGTAATCAAAGCTTCGATACATTCATCCATTACCATAGTGCCCAACGTTATAACTGACGCCGCAAACAGATAATCGGCCGGTGGTTCCCCATCCCTGTTATCCACAGCCAGCTGGTAAAGCTGCGAAACTGCGTCGTTACCGTATTGTTGCAGTTTTTTGATCAGCAAGGCTGGAGGGTGCTCATCAGCGGCACGGGCGATATGGGTAAAAATTTCAAAAACCTGTTCTAGGCTTGACAAGTCGCTGATTGCCTGGTCAGGCGTGGAGCCCTGTAACTCTTCCAACGGTGTATTGGCCCATTTTTCAATAACTTTTGATTTTTCAGCTGAATAGTTTGTGATAATCTGGTATAGGGCGGCCTCCTGTTCCTGAGGGGAAAGATTTGTAAGGTCCTCGTCAATGGACAGCTTGTTTCTGCTAAAATATTCTGCGACAGCATTACAGTATGTGTTTGCCAAGATTTCCTTCAGTTCAGGCATGATTTCCTCCATTCCATGCGAAACTGCCTGACTCCACTGAGGGAATTCAGCAGACGCAATCTGTTCATTTTGGTGTTATATACCCCTTCCCTGTAGTATTTGAGGGCGGAATTGATTATATCATCACAGCTGAATATTATCAATAATAATTGAGAATTTGTGGCATACAGTAAACCCTCCCTATTGATTTTCAGCGGTTCTCGCGTTATAGTGAAGAAAAGCCTAATGATATGACAGCTGTCAAAGATAAGGAGGATTTTGTATGCGTTTTACATTCAGCCATAACAATTTTAACGTACGTGACCTGGAAAAAAGCATTCAGTTTTATCAGCAGAATCTGGGGCTTGTTGAAACACGAAGAATTGCTCCCGATCACGGCAAATTTATCATCGTTTTCCTGGGAGATCAGCAAACTCCCCACAAGCTGGAGCTTACCTGGCTGCAAGACTGGGAACAGCCCTATAACCTGGGTGACAACGAATTTCACCTTGCCCTGGAAGCTGATGATTACGAACAGGCCCACGACATGCATGAAAAAAATGGCGTCATCTGCTACGAAAACAAAGAAATCGGCATATATTTCATCAGTGACCCCGATGGATACTGGATAGAAATCATACCGAAAAAAGCTCGGGAATAATATACCGCGCACACAGAGAAATGCCCCGCTGGCGGGGCATTTTCTATATCACTGCATATCAGTTACAGCATTTGTTATCAAAGTGTCCCCTGGGGCTGAATATACCAGGACAGAAAATGATGACGATAAGGACGATAATTATTATCCATTCCCATCCACCAAATCCAAAAAAGCCGTTATCGCGGCAATCACCCATTCCAATTCACCTCACATTGGTTCAACTGCTATATATTATGCCGGGAAAGGCTACTTGGTTACCGTAATACCACAGATCTGCCCATACAGGCTCTTATATTCCTCAGCCGAATGATTCCAGCTGAAATCCTGCAGCATACATTGTTTGATCAGGTGGTTCCATTTCTCTTTATTCCTATATACAGCAATAGCTCTTGCGATGGCGTCTTTCATTTCATGGGCGTTATAGTTTACAAAGGAGAACCCTGTTCCTGTTTCAGTAAATTGATTATATGGGATCACGGTATCCCTTAATCCGCCAGTTTCTCTTACGATCGGTACGGTTCCATACCGCATGCTAAATATCTGGCTTAACCCGCAGGGCTCAAACAGAGATGGCATCAGAAACAGGTCACAACCGGCATATATGCGCTGTGCCAGGGTTGGATCATAACAGATATTGGCAGACATTTTGCCTGGCCATGCGCTTTGCGCCCAACGGAACATATCCTCGTATTTTTTTTCGCCAGTTCCAAGCACGATCAACTGGAGTTCCATACTTAAAAGCTCGCTGATCATCCTGTCCACAAGGTCAAGCCCTTTTTGGTCTACCAGCCTGGAGATCAGCCCGACAAGTGGTATCTCTGCATTTTGCTCAAGCCCCTTGTCCCTCTGAAGACTTAACTTGTTGATTTGCTTTCCATCGGGTTTCTCAGCACTGAAGGGCGCATAAATTCGTTTATCGGTGTTGGGATTATTCTCTTCATAGTCAATCCCGTTGATGATTCCGATCAGATCGGCAGACCTTTTCCGAATAATCCCCGAGAGGTTCTCCCCGTAGTAATCTGTTTGGATTTCCTCTGCATACGCCTTACTCACAGTTGTCACCTTGGTGGCAGAAGCTATTCCCGCTTTCAGGAAGTTAATGTTGTCAAAAAATTCGATTCCTTCGTGATTGAAATAATCCCAGCTAAGGCCAATGACTTCATCCATCATCACCTTCGGAAAAATTCCCTGATATTTCAGGTTGTGAATGGTCATGACCGTGTGCATGGTCTGATAAAAGCCTTTGTTTCTGTGATATCGGTAATGGGCATCCAGCAATGTAGGAACAAGCCCGGTCTGCCAATCATTACAATGGATTATATATGGCTTGAAACCGATAACAGGAAGGATCTCCAAAATTGCTTTGCAGAAAAAAGCAAAGCGTTCTCCATCATCAGGTTGCCCATAGTACCAGCTCCGATCGAAATAATGTTCATTGTCAAGGAAATAGAACAAAACGCCTTCATGCTCCAGCATAAAAATCCCGCAGTATTCATGCCGCCATGCCAGATCAATATACGTATAACCCAGAAAACGCATTTTATTGACGTATTCCTGTGGTATCTGCCGGTATTTGGGCATAACAACACGAATATCAACATTCAGTCGCTTCAGAGCCTTCGGCAATGAGCCCGCGACATCGGCAAGCCCACCAGTTTTGGCAAAGGGAGCAACCTCCGATGCTGCAAACCATATTTTCATTTGATTCATTATCAAACCCTCCTGTAACCCCGTTTCATGAAAGTTCCGTGGTCCTGGCTTCAACAGGTGATCTGTTGACTAGCTGCTGTAGCTTTCAGCGCCCGCATTTTGGCGCACAATTCGCGCAAGCGCCTATTGAAAGAAACATCGACCCTTATCCAAGTGGAAGTCGTTTATATATTGTGTTTTAAAGCCATTAGCGATTCATGCCATTCTAAATCTGCTCCTATCAACATATGATCCATTAATCGAAAACATTTCATACCTCTCCGGATTTTTCTGCTACCAAAAACGGTAACAGACAACCGGGATAAAACCTCTGAAGGAGAAACCGTATGAACAAACCAATTCTGCAAATCGGAGACAAAGGCGCTAAAGTCATGCTCCTTCAAAACAGATTGTCGGAGATTGGGTATAACCCCGGCATTGTGGATGGCATATATGGAAATCTAACCAAAAATGCCGTTATTCAGTTTCAATCGGATCATGCACTAAAGCCCGATGGCATCGTCAGTCTCTCCGGATGGAAGGCTTTAATGCCCTATATTGAGGGATTTAACCGATACACAGTCGGGGTCGCTGATACGATTAAGGACATAGCCCAAAATCATTATACCACCGTTTCTCAAATTGTAACCTGCAATCCGGGAATAGAAAAAGAAGGATTCCAACCAGGAATGCAGCTGAATGTCCCCTATGGATTTGATGTTATTCCCTCGAATATATCTTATTCGCCTGATCTTCTGGAGAGCCATATACGAGGATTGTCCGCAAGATACCCGTTTTTGGGAACAGGTATTATTGGGCAAAGCGTCCTCGGTAAGCCCCTTTACTTCCTGAGGCTCGGAAGCGGTAAAAAAAAGGTGCTGTATAATGGCGCACATCATGCCCTGGAATGGATTACATCTGTACTTTTGTTGAAGTTTTGCGAAAATTTCTGCAGAACGTACTCCCGGGGTGAGAAGATGAAAGGGATTGACATTCATGGGCTTTATAACAGTTGCAGTATTTATGTGATACCGATGGTAAACCCGGATGGGGTTGACCTGGTTGTTAATGGTCTTTCTGCGGAAAACCCATTTTATTATGATTTGCTGTCCTGGAACCATGATAACCTCCCCTTTGAAGAAATATGGAAAGCCAACATTCGTGGAGTTGACTTAAATTTGAATTATCCCGCAAACTGGGATAAGGCCAAAGAGCTTGAAAGCAAATTCAATGCCTGTAAGCCATCCCCATGCCGCCACGCAGGGCCATCACCGCTATCAGAGCCCGAAACCTTCGCTTTGGCTGATTTTACACAAAGGCTAAAGCCCGAGCTCGTCATCGCCTATCATACCCAAGGAAGAGTCATCTACTGGAATTATGGCACCTCTGCTCCTCCCCGTTCGAAGGATATCGCAGAAATTCTGTCAGGTGTTTCCGGATATGGTTTGGAGGAAACACTTCCGGAAGACTCCTATGCAGGGTATAAAGACTGGTTCATCCAAGAATTCGATAAACCGGGATATACGTTTGAAGCGGGCATAGGTGTGAATCCACTGCCCATATCCCAATTGGGCACGATTTATCTGGACAATGAGAAAGCAATGTTGCTTGCTGCCTTGCTGGCATGAACCAAAACAATTGAGTTTCTCCTCTCTTGCAAGGAGAAAACAGTTATAGTGAAAGAGTAGGTTGAAGCAGTCATGACTGACAGATATAATGAAGATGCATGAAGTTCTTCGTGCAAGCGGCATCCGGAAGCCGACGTCTATAAAGAAAGGAGTGATCTACGTGAAGATTGTAATGGAGGTGGCTGCCCTTTAGCAGCAAAACAGGTGTACAGTTTCGGCTGTACACCTGTTTTTGAAATCTTCTCTCGTTCAGGGGGGTGGAGAGCTTCTTTCCCTTAATTGTTTAAGCCGTAGCGCAATTCATATTCTACCCCTTAACACCGCCAAGGTGCAGCCCTTGTACGAAATATTTCTGCAGGAATGGATAAGATACAATAATCGGAGCTGAAGCAACAATGGTGATGGCTGCCCTTATCGAATTGGGTGTGATGATGTTGCTTGAACCATGGGCTTTCAGGTTTGGATCTACGGCCCTGGTTTGAACCATCGAAGAGGATAAAAGCTTCATCATCTCATATTGCAATGTACTGAGCTTTTGTTTTGAAGAAGCAAAAATAAAAGTGTCAAACCAAGCGTTCCAGGTACCAACCGCTACCCATAGTGCAATCGTTGCAAGGACGGGTTTACATAACGGTATGATAATCTGTATAAAAATCCTAAACTCCCCGGCACCATCAATTTTTGCAGATTCCGCCAAGCTTTCAGGTAATTCATGAATAAAGGTACGAATGACCATAACATTAAAGGCTCCAAGCATTACTGGTATAATGTATACCAAATAGTTATTGATAAGCCCCAGGCTACGGTAAAGGAAGTATTGGGGAATCAACCCAGCGTTGACATACATTGTAGCAACAATAAACTTGGTCATAAAATTTCTAAGGACAAATTCTTTACGGCTGAGGATATAGGCCGCCATGGCCGAACAAAAAACATTCAGCACGGTTACTATCACGGTTTTTGATACGGATACCCAGAAAGCATCAATCAGGTTTCTCGTCTGAAACAGGGTTTTATAATTGAAAAAGGTGGGTTTACGAGGCCAGAACCAGAGCCCGCCCTTTATACTGTCCATTGCGTCGTTAAAAGAAATTACAATGGTGTTCCAGAATGGGTACAGCATTACAAAAACCACTATAAACATAAAAAAGTAATTTGCAATATCAAAAATATTGCTAGCCACGTTGTTTTGCTTAATATCCTTTGCTTTTGCCAATTCCAAACACCTCCTTAAAATAGTTTTTCTTCGCCCAGTTTCCCAGCTGCGAAATTCGCAACAGTAATCATTATAATGCTGACAACCGACTTGAACATACCTGCTGCTGTTGCAAATGAAAAGTTGTTGGATGCAATTCCATATTTCAATACAAAAATATCAATCGTTTCAGAAACATCGGAAACAATACCATTACCAAGCAAATATTGCACTTCAAAACCTGCGTTGAGAATAAAACCAAGGTTCATGATCATCAAGATCACAAAGGTTGATTTAATTCCGGGCAGTGTGATGTAGATCATGTTTTGAAACCGGTTTGCACCATCCATATATGCTGCTTCATATAGCTCGGGTGATATTCCTGAAATGGCAGCCAGGTATATAATGGAGTTCCATCCCGTCTCCTTCCATATATGGGCTCCGTTCACAACCCACCAGAACAGCTTTGGTTCTCCTAAAAACAAAATGGGTTTGTCAACAATCCCCAATGACAATAGAAAATTATTCACAATACCATCATCCGTGGAAAGAAAATTGGCCACCAGCCCTGTAACAATAATCCACGACAGAAAGTGGGGAAGATATGATATGGACTGCACTACCCTTTTGTACCCCGTATGCTTTATTTCATTGAGAAGAAGTGCAAAAATTATCGCTACAGCCGTACCGATAAATAGATTCATGGAGCTCATCACAATGGTGTTACGGATAACGCGGAGAAACCTTTGGTCGGTAAACAGTCTTTCAAATTGTTTTAAGCCAACCCATTCCTGTTGCCAGAAGGTTTTCCCCGGCTTGAAGTTCTGAAACGCCATTGTCAGCCCCCATAAGGGTGTATAGTTGAAAATAAAAACATAGACAATAACAGGTATGGACATGAAAAGCAACGACCTTTGTTTTCCCAAAAGCCGAATCGTCTCTTTAAAACCGCCTGAGGCACTGCTTTTCCTCACCACTGAACTTGTATGATTGGATGTCGCCATATTTCTTCCTCCATATATACATTTGTCTTTAAAGGCAGTGATATCAGGGCCGAATCCTGATTATTTAAATGTGTTCCTCCGCTTCTGTATGAACCAGCCTTTCAGAAAGCTGCCGTTCGGCGAAACACATTGCTCTCTCACTTCAATGAGCGTTTGCACGAATTGAGCGCTAAAACGCGGGTGCTGAAGGCACCTTGTTATACGGGTCGAGCCGTGTAGTGCATTCCTGTGTTTTGGGTATTTTGCTTGCATAATATGCTATACGCCATGAGCATTTTATCAGATGATACTTCTTCAATTTGTGGCCTTTAGAGCACGGGGTTTTAGGAGCATAAAGGACTGTTACCATCCGTTATTTGCTTCCAGCAACATACATTACCTAAATTCAGCTAAACCTATTCGTTTAGTTGAATTTGAACCCTGTCTCTCTTCATAGCCTATTCGGATATTCTCTGAGGAAATCTCATTCAACAATTCTTCTGCGAATTCTGCACCACATGCTTAGTGGCCTCTTCTCGCTTCGTTTCCATTACATGCATTCTTGAAAAATGGGATACACGGGATCGAACCCGTGTATCCACTGTAATTCCATCGATTTTATTTCATTCTCTTTTGAATTTCTTCATTAACAAAATCGAGATAAGCTTCATAGCCTGAATTTTCAAGCTCTGCCTGATAAGCATCCCATTTTGCATCAAACTCGTTAGCATCGGAAATAATAATCTTGGGTAAACGTGTATTTTCCAGCTCGGTAATTTTGTCTATTGCTAATTTTGCATCAGAGCCATCCGGAACTGTATAACCCCATACAGGGTAATAGTCTGGTGAATCAGGAGGCGGAGAGAGGAACTCTGTTGTAAGCTTGAATCCATATTTCTCGAGGAAACCCTGATCATATTTGGATTGCTGTGCCAACAATTCGCCCGGTTGTTCGCCAGGGCTGCACCAGTTACCGTCAGAGAATATCCCCTGGAATTTCGGGAACTGGTTCCAAAGCTCGTCAGCCATATTGTTCAGTACCCAAGTCTTATCACGAGCATTCGCACGCTGTTCTTCCGTACGATAGAACAAACCGTCGCTGCCAACATGGTAATGCTCCCCTTCAATGCCCCATTGCATCAGTTTCTGCATGTCTTCTGTCAGCAATGCATCAATGTATGCCATGGCCCTTTCAGGATCCTTACATTTTGTTGTGAGGCCCATACCATTGCCACCGGTAAAGGTGGGCTTTTCCAGGTACCAGCCCTTATAGCCTGGATAAGTGATTTCAACAGGTACATAGGTCCGGTTGTATTTCTCTTCCTGTGTCAGAACCTTTTCTGCACTTTCGAAATTCCAGTATTGGTCGAACATTGCAACAACACGGCCCTGAGAAATTTTGGCCAGGTATTGGTCGTAGTTTTGGGTAAAGGTCTCAGCAGAGATGATACCTTTGTGATACATCTCATTTAATTTCTTGTAATAAGTCTTTGCATAATCTTTGTTCTGGTACAGATCAGCTACGTATGTTTCCTTGTCTACCACTACGTCACCATCGTTGGGACATCCAACAAGATGCTGAGCAGGGTTTTTCAAGCAGAACGAACGCCAGTCGTAAGACAGAACTTCAAAGCCCAAGGTGGGTTGTCCGTCGATCGTTGGATACTTCTTCACATAGTTTTCGATAAGCGTGAAATATTCATCCAGTGTCTTTGGATTTGGATATCCTGCGTCTGCAAGTACATCTTTCTGAATCCAGAAAGACGGTCCATTCTGGTATGTAGGGAACCAATCGCCGTAATATGCACCATAATTGTCAAGCAGGTAAATAACGCCAGCCTCACCACTGGCAGCTCTTAGCTTCTTCATATAGGGTGCATAATGCTTGGCTATATTAGGATATTTCGGGATAAGGTCATCGAGAGGCATGAATACTCCAGCTTCCATAGCTGTTGCTCGAGCCTGGCTTGGATTCATCAAATCGGGATAATCACCCGATGCAATAATAACGCCCATTTTTTGGAACAGGTCGCCTACCAGAAACTCAAACTCAATGGTAACACCTGTAAGTTCCCTGATCTTTTGAACAACAGGATTGTCCTCGGCAGGAGCCTGGGACTGGTCACCTGAGAACATGGTAAACGTGATTGGTTCTGGTTTTGCGGGTTGGTTATCTGTCGGCTGAGTAGTAGGTGCCTTTGTGGGATCAGCTGCAGGACCGGTGCCAGGAACTGCGCATCCTGTAAACAGGAGCATTACAGTAATCATCACTGCAACCAGTAGTGTGCACGTTTTTGGCAATTTCATTTTACAACCTCCTCATAAATAATGCATTTGGATAATTTTATTATAATTAAACTGGGATAAGTACTGCCCTATAAAAATTATAGTATTTTCTTTGATTTCTATTGTTTTTATCTATTAGTTCTAAATTTGTTATACCCCATCGTTAATTTATATGCACAATCACCAAATATCCCCACATCAGTTCAGGATGGTATGCCATTAGCCTGTGATGATCGCGATCTCTTTTTTTTATGATGTACAAGCTTTTATTTATTTCTCTGCAAGGTAAAAAATGTTGGAGCTATGGATGTTACGGTACATCAGTGCTCTTGGATGCATTTATCTTTTAGAAATATCTTATCTTGGCAATACTGAATTCCTAAATTCTGAAGGTGATTTCCCGGTATATTCAAAAAATTTGGAGGAAAAATAATTTGGGTCATCAAAACCAATTTTGACGGCGATTTCATATATCTTTAGGTTTGTATTGGATAGAAGCTCTTTTGACTTTTCAAGCCGGATTGAGTTGATATAATAATTCAGTGATACTTTCTTTTTTTTAATAAACTGCTGTCCCAAATAGGCGGGGTTAACGAAAAAAGTCTCTGCTATATCAATGATTTTTAAAGGCTTCATGTAATTGTCCGCAACGTATTGCGCTACCTTTTCAACGATATCCATATTGCCTCTGTCAGTTTTCCGAAGAGAGAATTCGTTGCATAACAAGCAAAACTCGGTAACCAGTTTTTTAAGGCTGTATATGTTTGTTTTTCCCTGCACTTTTTTATACTCGGAATATTTCTCAGCTAGCTCACCGATGTCTTCCACCCTCTCTGAAAGGATCTGGAGGATGGATGCCATTATACTGTCAAGGTGGATCAGTGCTATTTCGGGAACTACCATAGCATTACATAACTGCCGGACCAGTTGCTCTATATCGTTAACCAGCTTTACCATATCATTGTTTCGGAATGCGGTAATAATTCGAACAACATCCCCGCTGTCTTCGTAAATTTTACAAAAGGTTTCCCCTTCAATATCGTCATAAAAGATAATGGACTGCTCCTGTAAATAAAACTGCTTGCTTTTGCATAATGAAATCGATTGAATAGACTGATGGAGGCTATGGAAACCCTTTACCTTTTTTCCAATGCATATATCCACCGAAATCCCTTTTTCAACCAAAAGATAGCTTTTCAGGTTCTCGGCAAGATACTTCACGTCATAATTAAAGCTTTGTAGAAGACTGTGTCCGACAACCATATGACATCTGCTGCTGTCCTGGCGCAGGATAAACCGCATATTGGCCGATCCGATTTTCTCTGAAACAGCTGCAAACACATCTTCGTTTTTACGGTTCTCAGAGCTTAACGCAAATGGTTGGAAGTCCAAATGCCTTTCGATGGTGACATATCTCAGGCCGTATACCTCTTCATTTTCAAGATCCAGTTCCTTGTTACCCGACAGGTCCCCGTTGATGATGCTGTTGATATAGGATTTCACCTTTAAGCTTTTGCGTATCTCCTTTTCCTCCAGAATAGTCTTGATATCAACCAGGGTTCCATACAACAATACTTCATCGATTGGCTTAAGGATGTATTCTTTTACGTGAAACCGTACGGCTTTGCGAGCATACTCAAATTCACTGTACCCACTTAATATAATAAATTCAATGTCCTTGGACATGTTGTTTCGCACATATTCCACAAGCATCAAACCGTCCATTTTCGGCATCCGGATATCTGTAAGGACCAGATCGGGATTTAGATCCCTGATCAACGGTATTGCCTCTTCTCCGTTTCTGGCAGTAGCACAGACTTCAAACCCAACCTCCGCCCATTTAATCATTTTTTTAAGGCCATCGAGTATTTGCTTTTCATCATCTACGAGAATAACTTTATACATTGCTTCTCTCCTTTAGTTCCTGCATTTCCAGTGTTAGTACGATTTCTGTAAATTCACCTGGTTTGCTGTTAACTTTGAAGCTATAATTCCCGTCAAAGTATAAATTTAATCTGCCGATTACGTTTTTAATTCCAATTCCCCTACTATTAAACTCTTCAATATTATTTACCATGCCCTGGTCCATACCGATGCCATTATCAAAAACCGTCATGACAACCTGATGATCCTTTACAGACGCAGTAACCTTCACAACTTTCATTCCCTTCGATCCGGAAAAGCCATGCTCACAGGCATTATCCACGAGTGTCTGCAGCGTCATTTTTGGTATTTTTAAATCAAGAAGACTGTCATCTGCCAGAATTTCAAACTCCAGTTCTTCTTCATAACGGTATTGTTGGATTTCCAGATATTCTTGAATAAATTTAAGCTCTTCCCGCAAAGCAATCATGTCTTCGTCCCATTGCAAAAGCTTTCGAAATATTTTAGACATATATTTGATAATACGTGCGGTTTCAAATTCATTTTTCATATAGGATTTCACACGGATGGTTTCCAGAACATTAAACATGAAATGGGGATTTACCTGTACCTGGAGGGCATTAAGCTCTGATTGCTTTTTCATCAGTTCCAGTTGTGTCTCCCTGATTTTTGCCTTATATACATTTTCGATCAGGATTTTTATCTTCGCTATCATCTTGTTCAGGGACAGAAACAACTGACCGATCTCATCGTTCCCTTTCTTCCTTTCAGGTATCGGTTCATATTCTTCTTTTTCTACCTTCTCCATGTGTTTAACAAGAATGTTGATTCGTTTGTAAAATGAAGCCGAAATGGACCAGATGATTACGCTGGCAAAAATGGTTACAAACAGCATCAACAGGACGATCTGGTTCTTCGTCGAAACAAAATCCGCCTTCATAAAATCCTTGTCCAAGATACAAATAACCTGCCAGTTATCCATCATTGGCAGATTCTTTCTTATAACTTCCTGGTCAGAATCCACAAGGCTCTGATCAAAGGGTACATATCTGCTGTATGTATCGCGCCTGTCTGAACGGGCAATGATCAGATTGTTTTTATCAACAAGATATAAATGGCCAGGCAGGCTCTCACTGCGCAACGCTTTTTCAAATGCATCCTCTCTGAACGTAATCCTGAGTATATGGGTATAATCCCTGCTTTTTACATTATCCAGCCGACGTACATACGAAACAAGCTTCGAGCCCACATATCCCACCGACACCTCATCGATATGATTGATAAAAGCAGCGTCTACATTCCTCTTGTTGAACTCATCGTACCAGTTGTTCCCAGATGCCTTTTCCTCGAGTTTATAGATATAATTTGATCTTAAGACGGTTTCATTATTGGTATACAAAGAGAGGATGGTGATATTGGTATTGTATGGAAGGATTTTACTCCACATGTCTTTCATCTTTGTGTAGTAAATGTCGAGGTATTCCTGTGTATCCTGATATGCCCTGTTTAATAGTTTATACATATCCAAATCGGCGTAAATAATGTTGGATGTGACAATGGCGCTGACTGCATTGGATTCAATTTCATTCCCAATGCGATCTACCGCCTGATTGAAAAGTATTAGTTTTTCTTTTTCAGCACTTTTGGTCACAGAATTGTAAAAAGCCCATGAGAACACAATGATCGGAACAATCACGCATAACAAATAAATTAATATTAGTTTTGTTCGTATGCTGAAATTGTTAAGTTTCAGTTTTTTTATCATTCTAACAAATCGATTCATAAACCCCACTCCAAAGCCAAGGGGCTCAACATTTTAATTATATACCCGAACCTTGTTTTCACAAGAACAAACAAGGTTACCATACCCATCATACTAGAAATATGGCTTCTTCACAATAGCTCTTGCATCGACAATAATTGTTACGAAGACCAGTTTGAGAGATATATGTGCAATAATAGTAAACATTGGCGTAATGCAGCATAGAGATGTAACAGAAAAACCTTGTTTATGTGGAAGAACTTAGGGTAGATATAGAGTAATGATTTCAACTTTGTTATCATTACATACCATTGGAGGTGTTAATTATGACCAGAATGCTATTGGATCCAGACAAATTAAAGGTTTGGAGAACTTCCGCCGTATTAGAAAACTATAGGGAGCTTCCAGATTCCAGGGTATCGATTCCATCGGAAGCCAGCGTGGAAATTGCTCGGGAATTCGTTAATGAAAACCAGAAATAACAAAATGCTTTTCAGCTTGTTCATGAGAAAAAATGGGACCCAACACCTGTTGTGATCTCCATCAAAAAAGGTGCATTCAGCACTCCTGAATGCACCCATACTTGAGAAGCCGTTTTAAATAAAGGTATAGTTCGTGCCGCAGTTGTTATCCCAGTTATTTGCACTATCTTTAAAGGCAATATTAATGTTCGTGCCATGCAGTGCCGGTATATCGGCATGGAAGGAGTTTCCGAACCGGTTCATGCGGATGGTCTGTATGTTTTCCCAATTGGTATTGTTGCCATACCCCACCACAGTATACACATCTTCTGCACCTGATTTGGCAAGCAGGCCGTCATACTTAATTGTTGCTGTTTGATCATTTACTTTGGTCAGGGAAACACCATTTTCCTGGTAACGCTGATTCTCAAAATAATCAAGACTTTCAGAAAATTCTTCTTTGAATTCTTTGCCCTTCGCCCCTGCTTGTTTACCGGCATTCTGGGCTGAGAAACGTTTACCGGATTTATTTTTTTTTGTATCTGTTTCAAATACGTTGTCAAATATACTCATACCTTTATTTCCCTCCTATTCTCAGCTTTTATTTCTTAGTTTAGTATAAGCAAAATCCACTCATTTATAACAGGATATTTCACCACCAATGGCTTATTATTCCGCAATTTATGCTGTTTTTGCTTCCCGACTTTAGTATCCTCTCGCAAGGATATTACCCAATTGATTGATTTTCCTTGTGAGGAATGATAGAATATATCCTACTATGACAAAGGTCGAGAGAGGCTATTTATGCGTAATGTTTTACGAAACATCATTTTTATTGTATTTTTAATATTCGTCGCCGTTACACTGTTGATGTTCATTTTTGTCGACTTCTCTTTTAAAAAGCTTATTTTATTGCTTTGCATTGCTTTGGCTGTTTTTACCCTTTTGAAGTTTCCTGTTCTAAAAAATCTGGAGATAAAGAAACCAAGGCTCATTCTATTATGCATCGCAGGGTTGGCGCTGATTCCAAGAATAATATGGGTGAACATTGTCCATGTTATTCCAAAATCAGATTTTTATACCTTACATGCGCTTGCTGAAGCCCTTTCGCAGGGAAACTTGTTATACCCTGTGTATATTTCCCTTTTTCCGCATGTTTATGGATATTCAAAGCTCCTGTCTGTCGTCTACAGAATTTTCGGCAGCGATCCCTTCACGGCAGTATATTTCAATATTGCAGTAAATCTTGCCATTCTATTCCTTATATATTTACTTGGCAAACAATTCTATGATGAGAAAACAGGTCTGGTTGCTGCAGCCATCAATGCTTGCTGGCCTTCCCAGATTTTTTACAATACCCTTGTGCTCACCGAACCATTTTACGTTTTGGGAATACTGGTTATTTTATGTCTGTACCTGTTCATCCTGAAGCGATTTGAAAACAAGCCGGTGCTGTTCATCTTCTTTGCTGTTTTGGGAATTGCAGCAGGGTTTGTTAAGTATATTCGTCCTGCGTCTCTTATTGTCCTATTAAGCATAAGCATTCACTATCTTTTCCTTCGACAAGAGGATGCTCACAAAAAGGAGCCTGCGCATCACATATGGGTCAAGCTTGGCTTAAGCCTTATCCTTTTTGTTTCCTATAGCCTTACGTCCATGGCTGTGATGTCCGGGATCGAACGAACGATAGAGTTGGATGCCGCACGGCAGACTACCGGCTTTAACCTGTTCGTCGGTATGAGCGAGAAATCAAAAGGAAAATGGAATGAAGAAGACTCATCCCTTTTGCAGCCCATGATCGATAGAGGTATGTCTGCAACGGAAATACAGGATGCTTATTTAGAAATGGGAACCGAACGGATAAGAAGCATGGGCTTACTCTCTCACATCCGCCATCAGTTGAACAAAAATAGCGTTATGTGGGGCAGTGACTCCGAAAGCCTTGGTTATACCCAACTATCCTATAGTCCGACTTCCCATATCGATATCACAAAACATATTCCCTGGCTTTCATATATCGCCAATGGTTACTATTTTGTCTTTCTCATTCTATCCCTTATGGCAGTTATTTTGATCAGAAAGAGAATACCCGACAATTCCCTTCTTCTCTATCTTTATATTCTCGGAACAGTAGCGGTGCATATGCTGGTTGAAGTCCATGGACGCTATCATTATCCGGCTATTCCGTTATTGTGCGTGTTATCTGCTGCTGTTCTGACACAGAAATCCCATCCATCGCAGTCTTAAGGCCGTTTAATAAAGGCTTCCAATAGTCTTATTGTATTTTCTACATCGTTCTTATCCACCATCTCACAGGGTCGGTGCAGATATCGGCAAGGAATGGATACACCTCCAGAGGGAATTCCTCCTGCTGTAATGTGAATCGCACCTGCGTCGTTGCCGCCCACATTAAGAACCTCCATCTGATAGGGAATATTTTCTTGTTGGGCACATTCTACCAATGCATCCTTCACCAATGGATGGGAGATGGTTCGGTTATCCTTTACCATGATGGCAGGACCTTTTCCCAAATCAATTGCCAAGGGCTTACAATCTGGTGTGTCACCTGTATTTGTAACGTCCACCGCGATCGCCAGATCGGGTTTTATACCATATGCGGCCGGACCTGCACCGCGAAGCCCAACCTCCTCCTGAACAGTAAAGACAAAGACTATCTCGTTCTCAGTGCTGCCCATTCTCTCGATAAGTGCGATCAGGATGGCACAACCAATCCGATCATCCAAAGCCTTTGAGATATATCTGTTGTTCTGTTCCAGTGCCTCTCCGACAAAAACAGACATATCCCCCGGGTTAACTAATCTTTCGGTTTCTTCCCGGTTCTTTGTTCCAATATCGATATACATCCGGTTCATTTTCAAGTCCTTCATGTCTTCAAGGTTTTCTTCATAACAAACCATTCCAATCGTTCCGTTTCGGAAGATCACCCTCTGCCCGGCAGCAATGAAGGGACTGACCCCTCCACTGTTGGAAAAACGAATAAAACCCTTTTCATCGACGAAGGTTGCAATAAGCCCGATCTCATCCATATGGGCAGCCAGCATAATCCTCTTGCCAGGACCCTTCTTTACAGCAATCAGGTTTCCCAGCGTATCGGTGTACATTTCATCCACCTTTGAAGCAATTCGTTTTTGAATCAGGCTGCGGATTACTTCTTCCTGTCCGGACGGCCCATAAGCATTGGTCAACTCTTTTATTAAATTGATCATCCTTCATTCCTCCCCAAAAATTGCGGCAGCTTTCTTAAACCGCTTCTTACCAGTTTCAGCATATTCTCAAAATCGTTTATATCCAGACAGGATACTGGAGAATGGATATACCTGCACGGGACCGAAATGGTTATGATTTTCACGCCAGTTCCGGAGGTCTGAATCCTGCCAGCGTCATTTCCGCCCGACACCGTTTGTTTCCATTGAAAGGGAATCCCTTCCTTGCGAGCCACATTTACAAAATGTTCGATCAATTCCCTGTCCCCGATAGAGGTTCTGTCCGCAAAAGAGATGGCAGGGCCTTTTCCAAATTGGGTAGACATCTCGTGTTCCCTAACATCGGGTACATCGGCGCAGGTGGTCCCTTCCAAAATAACAGCAAAATCCGGTTCAAGCCGGTTAGCAGCAACCCTCGCGCCACGCAGCCCAACTTCCTCCTGAACGCTGAAACAGGCGTAGAGCTCAAAGGGCCATTCTTCTTTCAATAGCTGCATTTGAATCAGACATCCGGCTCTGTCGTCAAGCGCTTTGGCCTTCAGCCTGTTGTTTCCAAACAGAACAGGTTCACCACCGGCAAAAGAGGCATAATCGCCCAGAGAAACCTGGCTTTCAGCTTGTTCCTTGTCTTTTGCACCAATATCAATATAAAGGCTCTTCAATTTCACAACACGATCACGCTCTGCTTTGTCCTGAAGGTGAATGGACTTGTATCCGATGACGCCGGGTATTTTTTTGTCTCCGATACGGACCTGCTGTCCAGTAAGAATGCGGGTGTCCATGCCACCAACGGTGGCAAACTTCAGTTTTCCATCGTCGGTAATCTGGTTTATCATCAACCCAACCTCATCCATATGGGCTGAAAGCATTACCTTGAAATCGTATTCTCTGCTTGATTTAGCCTTTACGATCAGGTTCCCGATACTGTCTGTATGATATTGAAGCTCTTGCTTATTAATCTCAGCAATGATGAAGTTCCGGACGTCCTGTTCATCTCCAGATATTCCATCCAATCTTGTCAGTTCCATAAGTTTATCTATCATACGAATCCTCCTGCCCTATTTCGCCACTTAAGCTAAAGCCACTTGGTATTAAGCAGCAAAGTGCGTCAATAATAGGCTCAACCAAGCTTTCTTCTGGCATGGGTTCTTTCAAGTTCCCAAAAACCACAACAAAAGCCCGGCTTACTGGTTCTCTCCATTCAACGTCTCACCGGCTTTTCTGGCCGAATAATGGGCCACCAGCGCGGCTGCCATCTCTATATCCTTAATGCATATCAGTTCTGCGCCCGTGTGCATGTATCGCAACGGAATGGATACCTCCAATGTGGGGATACCCGTCCTGGAGATCTGAATTGCCCAGGCTTCGGTGCCCGGATTCCCGGGTTCTATGCAAAGCTGTGTGGGAATTCTCTCATTCTTTGCCACATCAAGCAGCACCTTCGTTTCAGGCCGGTGAAAAGCTGGGCCTATGCCTACCGGAACACCCTTTCCAAGCGGAAAGCATTGGGATTTATCGGCTTCGGGCATATCCCCGTGGCACACATCGATGACGATGGCGATATCCGGAGTCAAATCCCAAGACGAGGTGATCGCCCCAAGCAAGCCTGATTCTTCCTGAACCGTGGCAACCACGTAAATGTCGTGTTCATGCTTGATCATCTTCATCTGTTCCAAAATTTTTATCAGCGCTGCCACACCAGCCCGGTTATCCAGGCTCCTGCCCATGATGCATCCATTTTCCATGGAAACAACAGGGGATATTATAGAAACAGGATCGCCCACTGAAACTTTCTCTTTCAGGGTAGCATCAGGAAGCCCGGTATCGATGAACAGTTCTTTCAGCTTTACATTTTTTTGGGTTTCTTTTTCGGTTAACAGGTGCGGAGGTTTGGCGCCAATGATGCCATATAGATCCTCTTTCCCATGAACTGTCACTTCGCTGGCCAGCACCGCTTTTGTATCGATGCCGCCCAGGTTGGACACCCGAAGGAAGCCATTGCTTTCAAAACCCGTAACGATCATACCGATCTGGTCATAATGCGCCGTAATCATGATCTTTTTAGGGTTCTCAGACAATCCCTTCCTATACCCAATCACATTAAAAAAGCAATCGATCCAGGATTTATCACTATAGGGTTCAAAAAAATTCTTAATTGAATCACATGCCCTGTGTTCAAAACCTGTCATGGCATTCACAGCACACAATTGCTTCAACAAATCCGCTGTATCCATTAAAAAACACACTCCTCACATCGAAATGGGATATTCCAAAGAAAGAAGACCCGCACAGCAGCGGGCACTTCCCTTTTCTAGAGCACCCCGGCGCACCGTTCACACAATGTCGGATGGTTTTGATTTTCTCCAACGGATGGACTGTATATCCAGCAGCGCTCACATTTTGCACCGGAAGCTTTCGTTACTTCAATACCGATCTCTTTTGCTCCGTCATCCTGTTCAAGTGATACCTCCGAGACGATGAAGATCATAGGTAAAACATCACTGTTTTCATTCAGAAACGAAAACTCCGTGCCCGAGGCTTTTAAGCACACCGCAGCTTCGAGAGATGAGCCTATCACTTTCTCGTTTCTTGCATTTTCAAGTGCTTTCAGCACTTCATCGCGGATGCGGTGCAGGTGATTCCATTTTTCTTCCAACGCAGGGTTCTCATAGGCCTCATTTGCTTTCGGCCAACTGTTCAGCTGGATGCTCTCTGGATTGTCACCCTCACTGTGCGGTAGGTACTTCCAGATCTCTTCACTCGTAAAGGACAACACCGGGGCCAGCATACGGACCAGCGCATCCAGGATTAGGAGCATTGCGGTCTGACCGGAACGGCGTTTCTTATCATCCGATTTTGATGCATAAAGCCTGTCTTTAGCCACATCCAAATAGAAATTGCTCATGTCCAAAACACAGAAGCTGTGAATATTATGAATAAAGCTATGGAATTCGTACCTGGAGAACGCATCATCAACCTTTTTTATCACATGATTCAATTGCAGCAGAGCCCACTGATCAATCTCTTCCATTTCATCATAGGGTACCATCATTGTCTTTGGATCGAAATCCTCTATATTCCCCAGAATGAATCGTGCAGTATTGCGGATTTTACGATAGCTCTCCGAAAGCTGCTTGATAATGTCATTGGAAATCCGGATATCGGTTTTATAGTCGGCGGACGCAACCCACAGCCTTAAAATGTCCGCTCCATACTGGTTGACAATATCCATCGGATCCATGCCGTTACCTAAGGATTTGGACATTTTTCTGCCTTGGCCGTCTACAACATATCCATGAGTGAGCACTTGCTTATATGGCGCTTTCCCTTTCGTAGCTACTGCTGTTAACAAGGAGGATTGAAACCAACCGCGATGCTGATCGCTTCCTTCCAGATACATGTCTGCTGGCCAAGACAGCTGCGGATTAGGCTCCAGAACGCCAGCGTGGGTGGAACCAGAATCAAACCAAACATCCATGATGTCGGTTTCTTTTCTGAAGGTATCGCCCCCGCAGGAACATTGAATATGGTCGGGCAGTATTTCCGAAGCATCCTTCGCGAACCAGGCCGTTGATCCTTCTTTCGCAAACAATTCCTGAACAGCCTTGATGGTATCCTTGTTGATGATTTCCTTACCGCATGATCCGCAGTAAAAAATCGGGATGGGTACACCCCAAATTCTTTGTCGGGAAATACACCAGTCATTCCGCTCTGCAACCATCTTGGATATGCGCTCCATTCCCCATTCTGGTATCCAACGTACCTCTTTTATAACTTCGAGCGCTTCCTTTTTAAAGCTTTCCACCGAGATGAACCATTGCTCGGTAGCCCTAAACAGGATTGCACTGCTACAACGCCAGCAATGGGGGTACGTATGCTCGATCATCGCATCCGCAAACAGAGCACCGGTTCCCTTCAGATGATTGTGGATTGCCTTGTTGGCTTCTTTATAGGAAAGACCTGCGAATTCACCGGCTTCCTGGGTCAGAAATCCCTTTCCGTCTACAGGTACAACGACTTCCAGGCCATCATATTTCTTACACACTTCAAAGTCTTCAACACCATGTCCAGGAGCGGTATGAACACAACCCGTACCAGCATCCAGCGTAACATGATCGCCGGTTATCACCAGTGAATCACGGTCCAGAAATGGATGGCGACAAACCATGTATTCCAGATCACTGCCCATAAGCTCACCCATCACCTGGTACTCATCTTTTCCAGCCTGCTTCAGGCAAGCATCGGCCAGATCCTTTGCCATGACATAGGTTTCATCCCCAGCCTTCAGCACCGAATAGGTGAACTCGGGGTTCACAGCGATGGCCACATTTCCGGGAAGTGTCCAAGTTGTAGTTGTCCAGATAACGATATAGGTTTTATCCAGGTTATCAACAAATTCTTTCAATTTGCCTTGATCATCCTTTACGGCAAATTTAACATAAATGGATTGTCCCTGAACTTCCTTATATTCAATCTCGGCTTCGGCCAGAGCGGTTTCACAAACCGGGCACCAATATACCGGTCGCAGCCCTTTGTATATGCAACCACGCTCGGCCATTTTCCCAAAGACCTCAATTTGTTTTGCTTCAAATTCCGGCTTCAGTGTGATATAGGGGTTATCCCAGTCGCCGATCACACCAAGCCGTTTAAAGGACTCCCGTTGAACATCCAGATACTTCAGCGCTATTTTCTCACAAGCCTGCCGGAATTTAACCGGGCCTGCCTCGTGCCGGTTCAGCCCCAGCTCTTTGATAGCACGGTTTTCGGTGGGGAGACCATGGGTATCCCAGCCCGGGACATAAGGCGTATAATACCCCTTCATATCATAGTAGCGCATAACGATATCTTTCAAAACCTTATTCTGAGCTGTTCCCAGATGGATCCCTCCATTTGCGTATGGCGGCCCGTCATGCAACACAAATTTCTCACAACCTTCATTTCGTTCAAGGCGTTTTTTGTAAATGTCGTTCTTATACCATTGCTTCAGAATATCCGGCTCTTTCTGCGGAAGGTTTCCCCGCATCGGAAATTCTGTTCTTGGCAGATTCAATGTTTTTCCGTAATCCATCATAATTCCTCCATCTTACGATATAGTCTATCTTTATCATCGATACACCGCTGTACAATCAGGTAAATGCATGGTAAGGCAAAGAGAACCTTGATTATCCTCCATTATTTTTTCCAAATCTTCAGAAAACCATATTTTCACCTCTTGCAAATACAAAAAGCCTTTCCTCCCCATGGGACGAAAGGCATACTTACGCGGTACCACCCAAATTACGGACAAAGCCCGTCACTTGTAAGGGGTGTAACGGCCCCTTGCCGGTTTCCTTACTCCTGTTCGTTTCAGTGCACAGCTACCGGAGGATTTTCAGCTGGCTATCCTGCGAAGCTTTCACCTAACCTTCGCTCTCTGAAAGGCCTTACCTGGCATACTCTTTCCGGTCACAGCTTTTTAAATATTAACCCTAATTATACCTGACACTGCACGAAGATGTCAAGAACTGTGATTTTAGATTTCTGAGAAGTTGCTATAAGCACAAAGACTGCTTTGCTTTCTTATCAGTTTCATT
>JAAYKJ010000062.1 GCA_012522505.1 Clostridiaceae bacterium | reverse complement strand
TTCTGATTTGTTCATACAAGATAACCTCCCGCACTTAATTTCGACATCATTTTATAATGAAAACCCTCCAAAGTCAAGTATTTGAGGTTATTTTTTCAAAAATATTTTTAAATATTTTCCATAAAAATAAAAGACGCGTTTTGGTGCTAGTTTCATGCCTTATCAAAAACTCCCAAATAGCTCATCCATTAAGAGGGAATCAAAAATTTGGTGTAAAATGCTGAAATTCATATTTTTTTGTCTTTACTGACAAACAAGGTTCCTGTTTTTTCTCCAGACAAAATATGAAAGACAGTAAATGGATCATCGCCATTTGCCAAAACCACATGTATTCCTGAATTTGTAGCGATATCGGCAGCGTTGAGCTTGGTCACCATACCCCCGGTACCAAGCTTTGTTCCTTTACCGCCAGCATAATGACGAATTTCATCCGTTATTTCGGTTACCGTGTCAATAAGCTTGCAATCCACGTGTTCTTTTGGATTCCCATTATAAAACCCGTCGGTGTCGGTCAGGATGATCAGAAGGTCTGCGTGGATCAGTTGGGCGACTACGGCAGAGAGCGTGTCATTATCTCCGAAGTTGTCCATAGCAGCAACCTCATCGATGGAAACGGTATCGTTTTCATTGACGATAGGAAGAATATGCCGCGCTAAAAGGTGTTCGAATGTGTTAATGATGTTTTCTCGTTTATGATCATCCTCTACGTCGTTTTTAGTCAGGAGGATTTGTGCTACGATCTGGTTATATGCTGAGAACATTTTACTATATATGTTCATCAGTTCACACTGCCCAACCGCAGCCAATGCCTGCTTCACTCCCATAGCTTTTGGGCGCTCTTTTATGTTCAGCTTGCCCATGCCCACACCAATCGCTCCTGATGAAACCAGAACAACTAAATAGCCCTGGTTGATGAGCTCAGAGATCACCATGGATAACTTGTCCATTCGAATCAGATTCATTCTGCCCGTTTGATGGGTAAGCGTCGACGTACCTACCTTGATGACAACTCGTTTTACATTCTTTAGCGCTGCTCTCTTTTCATCCGACATAATAGCACTTCCTGTGACGATTATATTTTAGGTTATTATACCATGAATCGATGGAAATCCTCACATTTTCGCGTGGTGAAACCAGGGCAGCCGAGTATGGTTGCATGATACATGATACAATGTTCCCGGGTACCCGTACGAAATCTCTGATTTTGGTAACGGGTGAGGATATTATACCACACCAAAGCTTTGAAATTCAAACAAAATAGCAAGAGTCAGCATGGATGGTAAATTCATTTGTTGATAGAAAAACACTGCTGCGTTATACTATATTCAATGAGCCTGTGTGCGGACTATGGGTCCGAAATGAGACGTAGAGGCATTTCGATTATTATCAAATGCCCGAAAGCCTCCTGCCTCTACAGGCGGGGATAAACCGATTTCTGCTTCAGTGAAGGGGTACATTCCCCCGCTGAAGGGCAGTTGATAAAATGATCGCAGCGTGTTGCACACAAAACGTGCAAGGAAGGCGCTTTCAGCGCCCGCGTTTTGGCGCACAATTCGCCCAAGCGCTCATTGAATGCTATGAATTGGCGTTATTGCGCTGATCATAATGGAGACAAAGAGAATATAATGGAGACGAAATATAAAAAAGTTGCTCTGTCGGATCTGACGGAACTTGCACAGCCGGCGGAAGCAATAAAACAGGGAAAACTTGTTGCCTTTCCAACAGAGACCGTTTATGGCCTTGGGGCGAACGCTCTGGATGGTGATGCCGTGAGAAGCATCTTTAAAGCGAAGGGGCGGCCCAATGACAATCCATTAATTGTGCATATTGCGGATACGAGTATGCTGGAGCCACTTGTAACCGAGATCACCCCAGACACGAAAAAACTGATCGCAGCTTTTTGGCCAGGGCCCTTAACCCTTGTCCTTAAAAAAACGCTGCTTGTTCCTGATGAAACAACTGCTGGCCTTGATTCGGTAGCGGTTAGGATGCCGGATCATCCGATCGCTCTGGAGCTGATCAGGAAATCCGGGGTGCCAATCGCAGCGCCAAGTGCAAATCGTTCGGGCAGGCCAAGCCCAACGATGGCGGAACACGTCGCGGAAGACATGCATGGCAGGATTTCCTGGATCGTTGACGGTGGTTCCTGCAAGGTTGGAGTGGAATCGACCGTATTGGATATGTCAGATGGGATTCCAACCATTTTGAGACCTGGTGGAATTACACCAGAAATGATTGAAAAGGTAATCGGCCGTGTTCAGCTTGACCGAAGCCTTATTACAGGTAAAAGCGTTGAAAAGCCCAGATCGCCTGGAATGAAATATACGCATTATGCCCCCAGGGGTGACGTTATTGTTGTTTCAGGGGAGCACATCAAGGTTGCCCAATGGATTAACCATTCGGCAGAGGAAGACAGGAAGGCGGGGCTAAAAGCAGTTATACTGTCGGCAACAGAGCATCTGTCCCATTATCCTGAGAATACAACCCTTTCCTATGGAAGCTTATCTCATCCTGAAGAAGCAGCAACGAACATTTTTCGGTTGTTCAGGCAAAGTGACAGAAATGGTGCTCAAAAGATTTATGTGGAGGCAATTCCAAAGGACGGTATTGGTCTTGCGGTAATGGACCGTATTGAAAAAGCCGCCGCAGGAAGGTTTATCCGGCTGGACTAATCTATTTTTATCTAATGCCCGAAGACGCTTGCCTCTACAGGCGGGGGATAAACCGATTTCTGCTTCAGTGGTGGGTACAATCCCCCGCTGAAGTGCAGTTGATAAAATGCTCGCAGCGCGTTGCAAACATAACGCGCAAGGAAGGTGCTTTCAGCGCCTGCGTTTTGGCGCACATTCGCGCAAGCGCTCATTGAACAGAGTGAAAGGATTCGGCTTATGAAAAAAAACATTTTGTTTGTCTGTACAGGAAACACCTGCAGGAGCCCGATGGCTGAGGCCCTGTTCGGTAAGCTTCTCAAACAGGAGGGGTATTCGGACGAATATGCCTGTTCTTCAGCAGGTATATATGCTTATGAGGGGGATGGTGCATCCCCGGTTGCAAGGCAGGCGATCCTGGGACACGGCCTGGATCTCTCCAAGCATTATGCGAGGACGCTGGATGATGACCAAATCCAGAAAGCCTATGCGATCTTCACCATGACAAAAGATCATAAGCGGATGATTCTGGAGGTATATCCAAAAGCAACGGATAAGGTTTTTACCTTGAAGGAGTATGCAGGATATGACAAAGAAGATTGGGATATCGCCGATCCGTTTGGCCATGACATTGAAACCTATAAAGCTTGTGCTGCAGAAATAAACGAGGTTCTTTCAAAAATTCTGGACAGGTTTTAGTATTCTCCCATCCCCAGTCAGCTATTGCTGTAAAGCTGGTACGCCAGCCCGAACCGGAATTATACCTCCATAAAGTCCAGCGCAAGGGTTTTACTTGCGTAAACACTTATGTTGTTATAAAATGACTATAGAAAAGATACAAATAATGCGCCAGATAAACAGATAAACTTCTAAAAGCTGAAAGGATTCATAAAACAGCTTGCCATGAAGAATTTGTTTGGTGTAAAAACAAAAGAATAATCATAAATCACCGAATTAGAAAGGGAACTGATAATATATGCTTGCAATAGGTAGTGATCACGGAGGCTTTGAACTAAAGAATATTATTATTAATTATTTGGAAAGTGAGAAAATATGCTATAAAGATTTTGGAACCTGCAGTCTGGCGGCTGTTGATTATTCAGACATTGGTCTTGACGTTGCCAAAGCTGTGGCATCCGGCGAGTTCCAAGCAGGAATCGTTATCTGCGGTACTGGTATTGGCATCTCCATCGCAGCCAACAAGGTGCCAGGTATTCGTGCCGCTTTATGCACCAATTCGTTCATGGCCCGCATGGCAAAGGAACATAACAATGCCAATATTCTGGCATTGGGGGGGCGGGTGATTGGATCCGAGCTGGCACTGGAAATTGTGAAAACCTTTATCCACACCCCATTTTCAGGGGAGTCCCGCCATCAGGCCAGAATTGATAAGATAAAAAAGGTTGAAGAGACTTATTTCACAAAAGAATAAAATGGAATGTTCTATTGCGAACATTCCATTTTGCACGAAAAAGCCGGATATGCCGCGGGAATGTCCTTACAAGCAGCAGGCCTTTGCGGTAAAAACCAGGTGATAAAAGGGAAGGCAGGTTACAAAATATGGAAAACGAAGCAAAAGTACTTATTTTCGACCATCCGCTTATTCAACACAAGGTATCCTTACTACGAGACAAGAATACAAGCTCAAAAGAATTCAGGGAACTGGTTTCAGAAATATCCGTCTTAATGGGGTATGAGGTCACCAGAAATATTCCGCTTAAAGAAATTGAGCTGGAAACGCCAGTAGGGTTGGCCAAAACAAAAGTAATTTCGGGCAAGAAGCTTGCGGTTGTGCCAATTCTCAGAGCAGGTCTCGGTATGGCTGATGGTTTCCTGCAACTTGTTCCCATGGCCCGTGTTGGTCATATTGGCTTGTACAGGGATCACGAGACGTTAGAACCGATCGAATATTATTGTAAATTACCCTCAGATGTGGAAGAACGGGAAGTTGTATTGGTGGATCCTATGCTTGCTACAGGCGGCTCAGCCTGTGATGCCGTAAAGTTTATAAAAAAGCGAAATGTTAAGAGTATAAAGTTTATGTGTTTGATTGCCTCTAAAACAGGTATAGAGCGTCTGCACCGGGAACATCCGGATGTTGCCATTTATTGCGCTGCGGTTGATGAAAAGCTGAATGAATATGGCTATATTGTGCCAGGTCTGGGCGATGCAGGAGATCGATTGTTCGGAACAAAATAGGAAAGGATGATTTCTGTGAGGCCGTCTTGGGATGAGTATTTCATAGATATTGTGGAGTTGGTGAAGAAACGCTCCACCTGCTTAAGGCGTCAGGTTGGAGCACTGATTGTCAAGGATAAGCGGATCCTAACAACTGGATATAACGGCCCACCGGTTAACTGTAAACATTGCATGGAGACCGGATGTCTGCGTGATGAACTTAATATTCCATCCGGGCAGCGGCATGAGATATGTCGTGCTGTCCATGCTGAGCAAAACGCCATTGTTCAGGCAGCGTATTCCGGGATCAGTGTTAAGAATGGTACAATATATGTAACTGCGCAGCCTTGTGTATTATGTGCGAAGATGATCATCAACGCTGGGATCGAAAAAATAGTTTTTAAGGGTGACTATCCCGATACACTCGCCATGGAACTGCTGAAAGAAGCCGGGGTGAGGGTCGTTAAGTTCGAGGAGCGGCATGAACATTATACTCCACTGTAAACACCTTGGCATAGCCTGGTTATTAGCGAACACAAATGAGCAAGTGTGAGCGACAGATTATTTATTCCCAGGGATATTTCCGGGAATGTTACAAAAGAGAATATTATTGTTGCATCAGGCATTCACTGGGGTTCATAAACGCTGCATTTATGGAAAGAATAAACGGTGAAGCCTGATGAAAGAGGTGCTAAACAGATTATGAGTGGATACGAATATATTATACCTTGTGCAATTGCGTTTATTGTTTCTTTCTTTGCAAGCCCGATTGCCAAAAAAATTGCTGTCAGGCTGAATGCAATCGATGTACCGGAAGACGACAGAAGAATGCATAAGAAGCCCATCCCACGAATGGGTGGTTTGGCAGTTATTGCGGGTTTTCTTGTCTCGAGCATCTATATATTTCTGGTATACGAGCCTGTCGAGCTGGTGTCATGGCTGGAGGAAGTTTCTTCAGCGAAGGTATGGGGCTTCTTTATTGGAATGCTGATCATTATTGCATTAGGCGTTTATGATGATATACACCCATTAAGTGCAAAGATAAAGTTTCCAATTCAATTGATTGCTGCTGCAATCGTTGTTTTTTCGGGAACCCAAATCAAATTCATTACCATATCCATCAGTGATGTTCGGTATGTTAGTGTTGGAAACACGTTATCCATCATACTTTCAATAGTTTGGATTGCCGGTATTACCAATGCCATCAACCTGATTGACGGGTTGGATGGGCTGTCGGCCGGGGTTTCCGGAATTGCGTCCATTTCACTTTTCTTTGTTTCGGTCATGATGGCACCGGATGTCCACATTATTTTCTCGGTGCTCTATATTGCACTTGCGGGTGCCATACTGGGTTTCCTGCCCTTTAACTTTAATCCTGCCAAGATCTTTATGGGTTCCACCGGTGCTTATTTTCTGGGCTTCATGCTCTCGGTTATATCCATAGAAGGTGCCACGAAGGCTTATACCGCACTGACCATGGTGGTATCATTAATCGCTCTTGGCCTGCCTATAATCGATACGCTGTTTGCCATTATCCGCCGCGTATTGAACCGCAAACCGATTGGAGAGGGTGACAGGGGGCATATCCACCATCGCTTAATTGATATGGGTATTTCTCCGAAATTTTCGGTTACCATTCTGTACGTGGTAAGCGGGGCCTTGGGTCTGGTGTCCATACTTTTGGCAAATAAAGGGGTCCTTCCAACCATAATCTTCATCGTCATCATTTTTGTGTTTATTGTTGGGGGAGCAAGATATCTTGGAGAAATCATAGGACATAAGCAGCAAAAGATGCTGGATGAGGTATCGCAAAAAAGTGATGAAAACAAAGAACAGAGCAAGGCGGCATCATACAAAGCAAGTCCTACTGAAAAACTATAACGGAGAATTTTGAAATGAAACAAAAACCGATGATATTGACAATCTTTGGGACAAGGCCTGAGGCTGTGAAAATGGCTCCTTTGGTGAAGGTAATTGATGCATCAGGTGATTTTGTCCCGAAGGTATGTATCACCGCACAGCACCGTCAGATGTTGGATCAGGTGCTTGAGATATTCCAGATTACACCGGATTACGATCTAGACATTATGAAAACCCGACAGACCCTTAGCGGAATTACGAAAAAGGCTTTGGAAGGTCTCGAGGGGGTTATCGAGAAACTAAGACCGGATATGATTCTGGTTCATGGGGATACCACCACAACCTTTGCGGCGTCCCTTGCTGCATTCTATTCAAAAGTACCAGTTGGCCACGTTGAAGCAGGTCTTCGCACCTATGATAAATATTCTCCATTTCCTGAGGAGATGAACCGAAAACTGACCAGCAGCATTGCTGAGCTTCATTTTGCACCGACCCAGGCCAATTATCAAAACCTGATTCGGGAAGGGATAAGCCCTGAAAGCATACATATTACTGGTAACACAGTGATAGATGCACTGCGCACCACCATTTCGGAGAACTATGAATTTGAAGATGCACTCCTAAGGAGGATGGATTTTTCCCAAAAACGTCTGATCGCTGTTACGGCGCACCGGCGGGAGAACCTTGGCAAGCCTCTTGAAAACATCTTCCATGCATTAAGAAGAATCGTCGACCGGTATCCAGATGTTGAAATAGTATACCCGGTTCACTTAAATCCTGCGGTTCAGGAACCAGCCAGGGCTATTCTGGGAGATATTGAACGGGTACACCTGATCGATCCGATACAGGTTCAGGATATGCACAATCTCATGTCCAGAGCTTATCTGGTATTGACTGATTCCGGCGGTTTGCAGGAGGAGGCCCCTTCTTTAGGAAAGCCCGTGCTTGTTGCACGGAACGAAACAGAACGCCCTGAAGCCGTACAGGCGGGTACGGTAAAGGTAATTGGGACAGAGTCTGAAAGAGTATTCGCTGAAACCTCGTTGTTGCTTGACGATTCCAGGGAATATGAGAAGATGGCTAAAAGTATAAACCCATACGGGGACGGTCATGCATCCGAACGGATCCTGGAAGCTCTTCGTTTCTGGTTTGGGTTTACCAGCAAAAGGCCTGAGTCCTTTCAGATGCAAAAAGACAAGTAGGTCCAATGTGCATGGCATTCTGCCATCCGATTTCCTCGTGGCCTTTAGGGCACGGGGTCTGGGGGGCATTTGATAAAGGGCGGCGTTCTATTGCGGTGTTCTATGCTTACGAGATGACGACCTTTTTCCCCCGGAATGATTTATTATTTGATTTGGAAATAATGATTGAGAGGATACCATCCTTATATTCAGCAACAGCCATATCCGGCTCAACTTCCGAAGGCAAAGGGATAATCCTCGAAAAACTGCCGTAGAATTGTTCCGACCGGTAAATCTCCTCATTGTCTTTGGTTTTAATCCTCTTTTTCTGCCCGGATAAACGAATATAACTGTTTTCAATCAGGATCTCGATATCTTCCCTTTTAACTCCTGGTACTTCGGATTTGACGATAACCTCCTTATCGGTCTGATAAACATCAGTTCTTGGGGTAGCATAGCGGTTAAGAATGGATAGGGGGAAATTGCCCATAAAATCATTGACCTCAGACGTCAAATCCCCCATTTCACGAAACGGGCCCCAGTCGGTAAAACTCATATCAATTTAACCTCCATTACTGAAAATTAGCTCGGTACTATGTACTGATAAATATACGCACAGTATGCGCCTTGTTTTCGCAAATTACGCATATAATCAGGCATTACAATTGTCATTAAGCGATTAAGATATCAATTTATCAAATTCCCAAGTCCCTACCGAAACCCAGTGCATATTTTACGATAACACCATGTACGTATTTTACTTAGTGAAAAACGTTTTGATGTCAGGCTTCAGGGAAACAAGTTCACACGAATACAAATTGTTCCATCATAGATGTATATGCAGTCTATGGTAGGATCATTCTCAACACAGTATTTGCGAGGGGAAGCTCGGCTAAAATTTGGACAACACAAAACGAACAAATGATTGATCTTAGCCGGTGGGCATGCTACAATTAGATCAAACATATGTTCGGGTGATAATGTGGATTTGATGGAGAAACTAAAGATACTGTCCGACTCTGCAAAATACGATGTTTCCTGCTCTTCCAGTGGTAGCACCAGAAGAAACACGCCGGGCGGAATTGGAAACGGCCATTTGGCTGGGATCTGCCATTCGTGGGCGGATGATGGCCGCTGCATTTCTCTATTAAAAGTTTTGTTTTCCAATGCGTGTGTTTATGACTGTGCCTACTGTGTGAACCGCATCACCAATGATATCCCGAGAGCCAGTTTTACCCCGGAAGAACTTTGTGAGCTAACCATACAGTTTTACAGAAGAAATTATATCGAGGGGTTATTTTTAAGCTCTGCCGTCATGAAATCTCCGGATTATACCATGGAGCGAATGATAAAGGCGCTTAAGCTGCTGCGCCTTAATTACAGGTTTAATGGCTATATTCATTTCAAAGCCATTCCGGGTGCCGATCAGAAATTAATCGACGATGCAGGCATGTACGCAGACAGAATGAGCATTAATATTGAACTACCGTCAAAACAGGGCTTGAAGTTGTTGGCGCCGCAAAAGGAACATAAGAAAATTATCTCCCCCATGTCCTACATCAGTGGCAAAATTCAGGAGAATCAGGAACAGCGAAAAATCATGCGCAGTGCGCCTTCCTTCGTACCTGCCGGTCAGTCTACCCAGATGATTATCGGGGCAACCCAGGATCATGATGCGACGATTTTGCATTTATCAGAACAGCTCTATCAAAGATATTCATTGAAACGGGTATACTATTCGGCTTATATACCAGTCAATCAGCATCCGGCTCTCCCCGCTATTTATACGCAGCCTCCTTTACTACGAGAGCACAGAATATATCAGGCCGATTGGTTGCTCCGCTTTTATGGGTTTAAGGCAAAGGAATTGCTGGATGAGAAGTGCCTTGATTTCAGCATGGATGTGGATCCGAAATGTGATTGGGCGTTAAGGAATCTGGACCAGTTCCCTGTGGAAATCAACAAGGCACCCTATGAAATGCTTCTTCGTGTTCCCGGAATTGGGGTTGTATCGGCATTAAAAATTGTTAAGGCAAGAAGGCTTGGCAGCCTATCATATGATCATATGAAGCAGTTTAGGGTGGTCCTTAAGCGAGCCCGATATTTTATTACCTGCCAAGGGAAATACTATGGAAACGCGCCTTTTGAAAGAGACAGCATCCGTCAATGTATCACAGAAAAAAGAAACGACTCACCCTATGTTCAGATGAGCTTTCTTTAGTTGAAAAAGCATAATACTGCTTCCAAGCAGTAACATGCGCCTTTGTTCTGTCGCGACAGGCCTATCCAAAAGTGTCCCAGATAAAGAGATTTAACCACAAAAGGCTTGTTTACTGGCTTTTCACAGGGAAATGGCTTAAATTTACATGAAAATTCTTCTCCATGATGTATTGACAATTCTCTGATCTTTTTGTATACTGAATAAGCCGCGGTTCGAAAAGCGGGTTTACGGGAGCATAGCTCAGCTGGGAGAGCACCTGCCTTACAAGCAGGGGGTCATAGGTTCGAGCCCTATTGTTCCCACCACAGAAGTGAGAAGTGGTAATCCACTTCCCACTTCATATATGGCCCGGTAGTTCAGCTGGTTAGAACGCTAGCCTGTCACGCTAGAGGCCGAGGGTTCGAGTCCCTTCCGGGTCGCCATCAAGCCTTAAGCAGGCGTTACTTCAACTTTTGCCCAGATAGCTCAGTCGGTAGAGCAGAGGACTGAAAATCCTCGTGTCGGTGGTTCGATTCCGCCTCTGGGCACCAATTAGAGATAAGAAGCAGGAAGCTTATCAATGCTTGAAAAGCTTGGAACTGTATGCTAAAATAGCAGTGAGCTTCAAGTCTCTAGATTGTGCGGGATTAACTCAGTGGTAGAGTGTCACCTTGCCAAGGTGAAAGTCGCGAGTTCGAATCTCGTATCCCGCTCCAATTTCAGTATTTTCACGCAAAGAAGCTATTTCTTTGCGTGTTTTATACGGGGCGCCATAGCCAAGTGGTAAGGCAGAGGTCTGCAAAACCTTTATTCCCCAGTTCAAATCTGGGTGGCGCCTCCAAATCCATACTCAATAATTGATACAACGGAAAGCCCTTGAGAGAAGGGCTTTCTGGCGTTCTTGGAGAATTTTCAGGGCAATTTTTCGGCACTTCTGCACCTCTATCGTTAAAAGATGCACCCCCATGAAGATGAAATTCTACCTTTCGTTAAAAAGTATGGAATCGTTAAAAGGTATGAATGGTGAATAAGCACCCTACCAATGCTCCATCTTAAGTTTTACGGTTATTGAGATATCTGCCCATACGCTTATGACAAAAGAAATAGCAGGTAAGTTATAATACATACCTGCTATTTTTCATAATTATTTATTCTGAGAATCTAGGTAGTTAGAAATGGTCTTATTGTATGCATAATTATATGTTATTCTATATGTCAGGTGAACTAATAATGATAAGCAAATAACAAAAAACGCGACATACAACCATTTGTTTGATGAACTAGTTGAATCAAACATTTTCACTAATCCCACTCTCCAGCTCTAATTTCATTATTAGCTTGGTTTACACTAGCTTGATAGGCAACAACAATAGTTCCGGCAACTAAACCAGCCATTAATACGACACCACCAACAACAAGAGTAATACTGCCACCATTAATTTCTTGTAATTCTCTATTGCTTATTGTATTAAACTTACTGGATGCTAATGATTGCATTTAAATCGCCTCCTCTCTTATATTGTATATTGTAGAAAAAACAATGTAATTTACTCTTAGTAGTAATTATGTTATCTACCTGTACTGTCTAAGTACTCGTTTATTGTCTTGTTATAGGCATAATCTTTTACTACCGGGTAAATAATTGCACATCCTGCAAGAACACAACCTAGAGCGACTACAAGTCCAACAACAACACCACCATCAATAGCGACCAGCGACTTCTTCGGAGGTCTTTTTTATGCCCATTTTTCAGGAGGTAAACAATGAAAGCACCCACTCTATCAAGAATTTTTCAACCCAGAGCAAGCCTCAAGAACAACCTGTTTGAAAGCTCATCCAACTTTCTGTTCGGCAGCACCACCAGCGGAAAAGCGGTTAATGAACGAACCGCCATGCAAACCACGGCGGTTTATTCATGTGTACGGATACTGGCTGAAGCAATCGCCGGACTTCCATTGCATGTGTACCAATACCGGGATGACTGCGGCAAGAAAAAAGATATCCGCCACCCGTTATACTACCTGCTCCATGACGAGCCAAACCCGGAGATGACTTCATTTGTGTTCAGAGAAACACTGATGAGCCATCTTTAATTATGGGGAAATGCCTATGCTCAAATCATCCGTGATGGCTCTGGCAGAGTGCTGGCCCTTTATCCATTGCTACCAAACAAGATGGAAGTGAGTAGGTCAACAACCGGAGAATTAGTTTATGCCTACCTCAGAGATAATGCAGAGAACAGGCTCAACCCGGAAGCAGGGTATGTGTATCTGTATGACTATGATGTCCTGCATATCCCAGGCCTCGGCTTTGATGGATTGATCGGATACTCTCCCATAGCCATGGCAGGTGGAGAGGTTCTTATGTCGCCGGTTATCATGATGATGATCCATAACCCGATGACAATTGCTATCGGGGATACCGCAGAGATGGAAAAGGCAATAGCCATGCTCGATGAAGTGAAGGAATCCATCATCAATGCCTATGAGCTGAAAACTGGTCTGTCCAGAACGAAACTGTCCCACCTGATGGATGCTGAAAGTTGGATGAACGCAAAGAAGGCTGTAGAGCTTGGGTTTGCTGATGCCATCATGTTTCAGCAGGAGGAATCGCCTCCCGGCCTTGAGATATCGGCTGGCATGATTTTCAGCCGGCAGGCGGTAACCAACTCGATACTAAAGAAACTACCAAATAGACCAAAAGGAACCCCGGTAGAGTCGCTTGAAAAGCGGAGGATGAATGGCAACAATCGGCCTTGATAAACTTTATTATTCAAAAATAACAGAGGGGCAAAACGGCGAAGAGACTTATGCAACACCAGTACCTCTGGCAAAAGCAATTAAAGCAGACCTCTCAGTGGAACTTGCTGAAGCGGTGCTCTATGCGGATGATGGCGCAGCGGAGGTAGTGAAGGAGTTCAAAAGCGGAAAGCTGTCCCTTGGCGTAGATGATATTGGAGTAACTGCTGCACAGGATTTGACGGGAGCTACCATTGACAACAACGGTGTGCTCATTTCTACCGGCGAAGATGGCGGTACGCCTGTTGCGATTGGTTTCAGAGCCAAGAAGGCCAACGGGAACTATAGATGCTTCTGGCTGTATAGGGTTAAGTTTGGAATCCCGGCAACGAATCTGCAAACAAAGGGTGACAGTATTACCTTCCAGACCCCGACCATCGAAGGAACAGTCATGCGAAGGAACAAACTGGACGGCCAGGGGAAACATCCATGGAAAGCCGAGGTCAGTGAGGATGATACCGGTGTTTTGGCATCAACGATTACCAACTGGTTTACGCAAGTTTGTGAACCGGTCTTCACGGTTCCAGTACAACAGGGGGAATAAGGCATGGATAACGATAGAAGCAGTTTGATAACAATAGGCGGTGAACGATACCGCCTTGTTCTTACCACCAAAGCGACGAAGGAAATAGCCAAACGATATGGTGGCCTTGAGAACCTTGGTAGTAAGCTGATGAAATCAGAGAATTTTGAAATGGCACTGGATGAGATTGTGTGGCTGATTACCTTGATGGCCAACCAAGGGATTCTGATTGACAATCGGATGAATGAGGAGAAAAAGCCGCTGCTGACCGAGGAAGATATGGAACTGCTGACCTCGCCTTTGGATCTGGCAGGATATAAGGATGCCATCACGGAGGCAATGTTCAAGGGAACAAAAGAGGTATATTGAATCGGAGGAAACAGAATCAAAAAACGTCGAGGTCGGGTAAGTGACGAGGAGTTGTTTGCCCGGCTTCTTTATTACGGAACAGTACAAATGGGGATAAGCACGGAGGACTTCTGGCTTATGTCCATCGGACGCATACTCGACTTATGGTCCTGTCATAAACAATGGCATGGTATCGAGAAGCCAAAGAGGATTATGATAATAGACGACATTATTCCCAACAGCATATGATCATTCCAGAAAATGTGATATACTTTTCATATCCTCTATAGCAAGAATATAAGGAGAGTGAAAAGTATGGAAAACAGTTTTGATGAGAAAAAAGCCCAAGAAGAATTGACAAAAAGATATGAAACAGCTGAAAAATTATTAAACAATCAAGATGCTATTGAAAGGTTTCTACAGCGACTTGAGAGAAAACTTAAAATAATACCTCGTTAGTGTATAATTTCTGAAGGCAAAAGAG
>JAAYKJ010000061.1 GCA_012522505.1 Clostridiaceae bacterium | reverse complement strand
CCTGAAGGAAGGTATGAAACTGGCCGAAGTTGATTTACAAAACAAGCTTGGATACATGATTCTTCAACAGATGTTCCTACAAGCGATTGGAGGGATGACGATTGCTAGCCTTTGCGATGAATACCTTTAAAGAAAAAATACGCAGCAAAACCCTTTACATAACTGGCATTACAGGATTTATACTGATGCTTCTGACAACAACTGGAGACGGACTTTCCATCAACGGACAAAGAATCCTCCTGTTTGAAGACAGAGTACCGGTAGCCATGTCGATTATGCAATTCCTCGGAAGCCTTCTAACCATTATGATTTCGCTTCAAACCATACCCAATGAATTTGAACGTAAGACAACCCATCTGATATTATCCAGGGGGGTTAAACGATGGCAATATATGTTCTCTCTGACAGCAGGAAACATTTTTACTTCGGTTGTTTTTACACTCTCTCTTTACAGTTCATTGATTGTCTTTTGCCTGATTTTAGGAAGAAGCCATCTGTTGATGCGCACACTGGCCAGTATTCTTGTTCTGTCTGTGAATATAATGCTGCTCAGCTCTATTGTCAGCGTGTTGAGCATCCGGGTTCCTGGATTCATAAATGGAATCGTTGGACTTGCTTTATATTTTCTCGGGGTGTTCCACAACCTTCTCAAGACAGTGTCCAACGCGTTGGAAGGGATACAGAGAATCGTGATGAAGCTTGGTTTGTGGCTGATCCCAAACTTCTCAGAGGTTCAAAGACAGGCCTCCAATATTTTGCTTAACCGGGCGGTCGAAATTACTCCCCTGGTTGTACAGCTTCTATTTCTTTACATCGTACTGGGTTTAACCTTCTTACCGGTTAGAAAGGAAGTGTGACGGATGAAAAGGTTTATTATCATTTATGGCCTTATCGGGCTTCTCCTGTTGACCCTGCTGATTTGCTTCAGTACCGCAGGGATTCCCCAGAATAATCAAATGCTTTATGAGAAGGCATATCAACTAAGTGACAGCGTGACCGAAAAAATCTGGCCAGGGTATGAATTTAAAACCTACCCTGTTGCCATACGGAAAGGAAATACTGATTATGTGTTTCGGGCTGATACATCCAGCAAACGAAAAGCAGCTCTACCGGTAATTGCTGCAACTGCATATAAACATGACGGTGAGATTAACATTTTTGTGCCCTCAAAGGCGGATATGAATTCCTTTGTTCAGATCGCAGAAGGTCTTTCAGAAAGCAACGAGCAGTTCTTCATTACCGGTTTTACGTTGGATAGTAAAGAAATAACCGATAATCAATATATAGTCATTCTTTTTCATGAGGGACTGCATGCCTACCAGCTTGAGTATTTTTATGATAATCTGTTTGACGCCTTGCCGGACAGCTTTGATGAAAGAGACGAAACGCTTAGGCTTATGGATACAGATGACATGATGAAAAACATGTATGCCCAAGAGAACGAAGCCCTTTGTGATATCCTTCAGTACCAGAATGCAGGTGAATTGAAAGAGAAAATAACCCGATATTTAACCAAAAGAGAAGAACGAATTAAGGCCTTTCAAAAAAAGTATGGCAGCCATAAGACGAGCCTTCTGAAGGTGCTGGAAAACTATTATGAAAAGGTTGAGGGAACTGCTAGATATACAGAATGCAAGACTGCCAAACTACTGGGAGATGTAGATTTGTACCAGGAATACATACAAAGTTTACAGGTGAGAATGGATGGCAATGAAAAGTACTACAGAAGCGGTATGGCCATATGCCTGATATTCGATGAAATGAATACCGCCTGGAAGGAAAAGGTGTTTTCAACACCGGAATCGATGTTTGAATTGTTGGCGAAATACGGGAGGGATTTGGATGGGTAAAAGAATACTGATTGCAGATGATGAAAAGGAAATTGTGGAGATTCTTAAGCTATACCTTGAAAATGAGGGATACGAAATTGTGGAGACCTATGACGGTATTGACGCTTTGGAAAAGCTGCAAACCAATGAGGTAGATTTAGCTGTGGTAGATATCATGATGCCCGGAATGGATGGCTTCAACCTGACGAAGAGAATACGGGAGATAAAAAACATCCCCGTCATCATCTTATCTGCTCGGTCGGAGGATAAGGATAAAATATTGGGCCTGGGTCTTGGAGCAGATGACTATATTATAAAACCCTTCAATCCACTTGAGGTGGTCGCCAGGGTGAACGCTCAGCTTAGGAGGTTTTACACGCTAAACAGGGACCCTGAAAAAGAAACACAGGAAGATAAGCTTTGCGTGGGGCCGTTTACCCTGAACAAAAGGAGCTGTACCTTTTACAAGGATGAGACCGAGATTCAGCTGACATCTACAGAATATAAAATACTGATGATGCTGATGGAAGAACCCGGCAGGGTGTTTACCAAGGTACAGATTTATGAAAATGTTCGCGGCGATTATTTTGACGGAGACGATAATACCATTATGGTACATATCAGCAAGATTCGCGAAAAAATTGAGGACGAGCCCGGTGCCCCCAAATATCTGAAAACCATCCGCGGCATTGGCTACCGGTTTGATAAGAGGGTTTCACGATGAAAAAGAAAAGAATTTATACCACGCTGATAAAGAACTATGTCGTTTTCATCTCATTCATGCTGCTTATTTGCGTGATTTCTATTCTGCTGTTTGTGGTTTTGATGTCAATAAGCGCCATGGAGCAAAAGCTCCCAGCAATTACAGCTGATGTAGTGGTCAGGGAAAATTACAAAGATATTGACATTTCTGATATCAAATTATTAGATGGTTGGGTTGAGATTCTTGATGAAAACAATCGGGTAATCCATACCATTGGTAATAAGAAAACAACAGCCATGTTCTATCGGAATACTGATTTGACAAAACTGCTAGGGGTTCATAATCATTCGGAATACATATATACTGGGGCAGTATTTACAGAACCGGTCATCCAAAAAGAATACATTTGTCTGGTGGCACTGCCCCATGATAGGATCAGTATCACAATGAACATTATCCGCGCCCCCTTTGAAGTTTCACAGATTTTTTTGAGCAATATGCTAAAGGTTGCAATCTTATTTCTGCTTCTGTTTGTTCTAAACATCTTTATTTATAGCAAGTGGACTGCCCGGCGAATCAGCGCTCCACTAACCAGTATCACCTCGTCGATTCAGCAGATGAGCAGCGGTGATTTGTCTGTACGAATGGACTTCAAGGCAGAAAACGAATTCCTGCAGATCAGGGATGCCTTCAATCAAATGGCAGATAAGCTTCAAAACGCCGAGAATGAAAAGAAGAAGATGGAGCAGGATCGAAATCGGATGTTCATGGATATCTCACATGACCTGAAAACCCCTATTACAACCATACAAGGTTATGCTCTGGCGCTGAAGGAAGGGATGGTGGAGCAGAACGAGAAAAAACAACGATATCTGCAAACGATTTATGATAAGTCCGTTAGGGTTACAAACCTTATCAACAACCTGTTCGACCTGACTATGCTTGAAAATACACCTCCACAATTCGATATTCAACACCATGACATGGCAGAATTTCTGCGTAAAATGGCTGCAGAGTTTTATGAGCAGATTGAGCAGAAGGGCATGTTCCTAGACTTTCACACCTCGATGGACAAGTTGGCCGTACCATTTGACAACAAGGAAATGGAGCGGGTGATTGCCAACCTGCTCAGCAATGCCATTCTTTATAACCCTCCCGGTACCCTAATAAAGATGTCACTGTTTGAAGAAGGGGATTCGGCCATCATCGAAATTGCAGATAATGGTGCAGGAATTCCGGATCACTTAAAAGACCAAATATTCTCCCCTTTTGTGCGCGGAGATTCCTCACGAAGCAGCGAGGGCGGCACAGGATTGGGCTTGGCAATTGCAAAAAAGATTGTAGAGGGATATGGAGGAAAGCTTGAATTAATTTTGGGAAGAGAAAAATACAACACTGTGTTCAGGATCACATTGAAAAGATAGCGTAAAAACCTATTTCATCTTTTATTTAACCATTCCAGAACAGGATCCAGGTTTTCTTCTTTTATGCCGTCGAAACCGTTTTCAATAGTGAGAATGCTTTCTTCAACTTTTTCATCTCTATCCTTGCTGCTTTTAAGCATCTTCAAAAACATGGACATCACGATTTTATCCATACCTTTTAAGTCTTTTATTGGGTAACATCCGCCTTGCAGATAAAAAAATGGTATGCCTTCAATCTTGTTTCTGGCAACAACTGTTTCGGTATCTGGCCCAGCAGTTGCTGCAGTGCCCGATCCACAAACAGCTTTAATATTATATTTTCGAACTTTATTCAGCCCCTGTATCTTACCGACCTTTATCCAGCCTAGAAAAATGATTTCATCCTCTTCATTCACCTTCGTAAGCTCTTTTACCCGGAGTGCTTTTAAACCCGTCTTGGAAGCAAGCATATCGGCATACTTTTTGGTAAAACCTGTCTTGGATTCATATACAATTATCAATGCTCTTACCTCACTTGCGTATTCCAAACTCCACCCTATAATAAAAAGTAAAATTTGGTTGACATTTATTTTCATTATAGCAACCGAAGCAATCGTATGCAATAAAAAGTAACATACGAACATTATGAGATGACCGGATTATGTGAATGGGCATTGAAAAACAAGGTATAATGCTATTTTTATGGCGGATCCAGATCCAAAGAACCTTGTTCCAGCCAAGCCTCACCCTTTTCCCTTAATATACGGACGAACAGCTTCGCAATTTCCGGATCGAATTGGGTACCTGCATTCTGCTCAATTTCTTTAATAGCATCATTATTCGATAATGCTCTACGGTAAACCCTGTTTTCGGTCATTGCGTCAAATGCGTCTGCTACGGAGAGGATTCGTGAAACAATTGGAATTTGGTTGCCTTTTAACCCCATAGGATAGCCTGTCCCATCCCATCGTTCATGATGGTAAAGGATATATTCAGCAATATGTTTCAATTGCGGCGTTGTCATGGCTATGCGGTGACCGATTTCCGGATGCCTCTTCATGATCTCCCATTCTTCTGCGCTCAGCTTCCCGGGTTTGTTGAGAATGTGATCATCAATACCAATCTTACCAATGTCGTGGAGCTTGGATAACAACTGTAGGTCATCGAGTTCTGCTTGCGATAGGCCTAGCTGCTTCCCTATCATCAGGCATAACTTCCCTAACCGCTGTCCATGCTCTTCGGTCTCCTGGCTTTTTGCATACAAAGTCGCCATGATGGAAGATACAATAGCTGAGTGGGAGCTGTTTTGATTCAGCATCTTGCGGCGTCGCAGAGATTCATCTGCCTCGATCACCACACTTTGTATTTCCTGTTCTTCCGTCTCTTTTGTACTGTGACCGATAGAAACACTGATCGCATATAGTGCATTTTCATTAACCCTGTTGTAGCTTTCAATTGAACTTATGATGTCCGTTATTAACCGATCAGCAGCATTCGTATCGGTTTGCGGCAATAGAATCACATATTCCCCGCCCCCCGTGTGACCAAGCACATATTCATCGCAAAGGCAGTTCTGGATCAGTTGCGCTGTTTTAACAATCATATGATCGCCTTCTTCATGACCATAAACGTCATTAATTACGCGTAACCCATCAATGTCACATATGACAACGGACAGAGGCCAGAACTGGGGTTGATCAAGGCGTTTTTTCTCTTGTTCAATATAATTTCGGTTATATAAACCGGTGAGAAAGTCTCTCTCTTTCAGATAGGCAATTTGACGATCCATTCTCTTTGCCTCGGAGAAATCCAGTACAATACCCTCAAGGGCTTCCACTTTACCATCGGCATTGTAGATGCCTTGTCCCATCTCTAAAACCCATTTACGTTCACCCGACTTTGTGATAATCTCGTATTCATCACGAAACGGTTTGTGCTGCATCAACACACGTTCCCATTCGTCAATAAGAAGATCACGGTACTCCGGTGAGATGATATCATTATAAGAGAGCTCCCGATTGAAAATGAGGCTTTCGGCTTTATAACCAGTCAGTTTATAGCAGCCTTCCGACACAAATTCCATGGTCCAGCATGAATCATTTCTGCATCGATAGGCCATGCCAGGTAGATGAGAGAAAAAAACGGATTTGCTACGTTCACTTTCCTGCCGGGATTCTTCCGCTTCTCTATACTTTGAGTTTTTGCTAATAAGATGAAACAGCATGAATACAAGCGCTCCCAGACAAGCAACGACGATAATGTCGGGAATCATCTTATTCCATAGATTTTTATACCATTCAGCTGCGGAATAGGTCAACCCAAGGACGGCAATGATGTCTTTATGTTCTGAATCAAAAATGGGTACCAGTGCTCTGATCCAAACCCCAAAGCTGTCGGAAACCGGATCGGCAATGACGCTCTGCCCGGTTTCAAAAGGAATCTGGTTGATTTCCGTTGTTTCCTCGCAGGTGTGCTTTATCGGGCGGGAGGTGGCAGAGTCAGCTGCGGTTGAATCCACAATAACGATAGTATTCCCGCTGTGTTGTTTTAAAATATAGGCATAATAAATTGAATCTGTGACCTCAACCAAATATATCAATGACTGCTCGACAAGATAGCTATCTGAAGCATCAGCTTGTTCACCCAATGCGGCTATATGCTCTACATGCATGAGCGAGCCTACTGACTGCGCCAGTTGTATCGCTTCCAATTCAGCCATCCGCTGGTACCTGTGCCAGGCAAAGCCCAGATAAAATGTAGCCAGCATTGCAACTGCTAAAGCCACGGAGATTATTTTTAAGGGTTTGCGCATTTTTGCACTCTCAGACATCTTCACCCTGTCCCCTCCAAGCTTTCTCATGAAAATGTATTAAATTACAGATTTGCCCGATTTACTGCTTTTTGTACTAGGAGTGAAGCTTGTATTTCGAAAGGAACCCGGTTTTCATGCGGCAGGCAGCGACACATTTGTTCGCGCTGCAGGAAGATTTCTCAAAGGCTCGAATATGCCTGCCACATTTACTCCTGCCCTTCCCCTACTTTTTTATGTTCCCTTTATGATTATTTTAACATATCTTTACTTTACTTTCAAACCAGGCGAAGGTTTAGTTTCTGAAGATATGGCAGCCCAGTTACTGTTCAGACCCTATATACTTGAGATATAGCTTTGCATAACGGATACTACGCTTCATTTGCAAGAGCTGTATAGTTCGGAAGCCCAATCAAATCACCTCGTATATCAAAGCACTTTCAGTGCTCGCGTTTTGGCACAATTCACGCAAGCGCTCATTGAATTAATTCTTTTCTTTTCCATAAGAAGATAATCAGCGCAATCAGGATAGGAACAACCATAAGGCGGTACATAACGGCATACCCTAAAACTGTACTTCCGCTATACTTTTGAACGGTTGTTACAACGAATCCAGCCAAAATGGGTGTTATCAAATACCCGGCATCAACGCCGATGTAGCTAGTATTTCCAGCTACACCACGCCGTTCTTTTGAAACAAGACGCATGCAAAGTGTCTGTATTGAAGGCAGGCAAATGCCATAGCCAAAAGCCAAAATCACTCCCGACAAAATAAACATAGGCAGTGTTCGTGAAAAACTGATAACAATGAAAGATACAGCATAGGCAATGATAGCGGGAATGATTGTTTTATCCATGCCATATTTGTCTAAACAAATCGGTCTTTGTGCAGTTCACCTATCGAGAGAGCTGCAGGCCATTCAAGACAATTTGATTAAGCAATTGTACAAAGCTTTTCCTTAAACCTGTGTGCATCAATAAGTTCAGGCAGATGTGGCTTGTTTATGGAATTTTGGATTCACATGGAACTCCAAACTGGCAGATTCCACAGTAGCGCATATCAAGTCCATAGGCCTCGCGGCAGTGCCTGTTGGTAACCTTCGTCTGGTAATCCATACATTTTTCCTTATTGTGACCCTTCTCGCTGATCGCATTTGCGGGGCAACGATTCACGCACTGCAGACAGCTTCCGTCCTTATAATAGAGGCAGTACTCATTATATTTTGTATACTTTCTTTCGGTGGGCTTTAATTGAATGGCAGCGATTAGCGAACCACAGCGCACCGCTTTCCCCACTGGCGTTATCAGCGTATCGGTCAGGCTGAAGGTTCCCAGGCCGCAAGCATAGGCCGTATGTCTCTCCGACCAGTTAGAGGCGTTTGCGTATTTTTCTGACATATGGATCTGCCATAATGGAGACAGCATGGGAGACACTGCAGCATATCCCTCCTTTTCCAGAAGAGAAACCATGTACTCTGCAATTTTCAGGTTGAAACTTTCGCCATCCGTTCGGGATAATGCTGCCCTTTCGGTGGGAAGAAGCTTTTCTTTTCTTTGCTCTTCTTTTGCTCTTTCCGTATGGGGTAATACCCAGCTAATAACTGATATTTCTGCGGCTGGAAATACTCTGCCCGGGTATGTGCCCTCTAGAAACTCCTTTGGTGAGAGATAAAAGGAGCCGATGTCTTTTTTGTAAAAGGCATACAAATCATCGTCTCCTCTTGAAAAACCTATCAGTGGCCTGTCCCACGCCCTTTCGTGGAAACGCGCAAGTGTATTGTCACTTGAGTTCTCCACAAAGGATATCAACGATTGGGAAATCCATGTATTTAAATCCTGAACCATCACAATACCTCCCTAAAAGACTGAAGCCATTAAGCATCACACATTCAACGTGTGATGAAATTAGGAAATGTCAATGTAAGCAATACTCAATGATTTACATCTGCCTGGTCATCGATTATTAAGCTGTGATGCCAGCAGGGCGTTAAGCTGCTCAAGTAACCCCCCACCGCCGGTTAGAGAAATGTTTCCTATCCTGTTACAGATCTTTTCAAGATATTCCATCTCTTTCAACCGATACAGGGTTTTATTCTCATCCATCAGCTTCGCTGTGTTCAGAAGACTTCTGGTTGAGGCTGTTTCCTCACGTCGCATAATCACATTGGCCTGTGCCTGCTTTTCAGCCATCAGAACCGTATACAGGATATTCTTGATTTCACCGGGAAGGATTATGTCCTTCAAACCGGCACCCATGAATTCGATGCCATAGGAGTCGCTTTTTTCCCTCAGGCGTTCCAACACAAAGTCCCCTATCTCCTGCTTGTTTTCCAGAAGCTGATCAAACCTCTGCGTTCCCACGTATTCCCTTAGGATCAGCTGCAGCAGAATGTATATCTGCTTTTCATAATCTTTAATTTTTATAACCTTCACTGCATCCTTGATTTTATAGTGGCAAATGAAATTCAATCGAAGAGCCACCTTGTCCTGGGTCATGATTTCCTGGCCAGCCATATCAATTTGCTGCTGCCGCATATCTATCGTGATAACCTCCACTGAAGCAGGGCCTCTCCAAAAATAGTATGTACCGGCCGCCAGCATTTTGACAAGCTTGTTGTTATAATACAGCAGGCCTGTTTCATAATCCTTTACATGATATTCAATGAGGTAGCCCTCCCGCTGTATGTTTTTTATAATGGAGGGATCGATATCAGCGGATACTTCAGGTTGACGGATATCTACAACCATTATCTTCTGCTCTTTCAGTATATTCCAGAAAGCATGTCTGCCAGGCGGCAATACACCGGCGAAAACACCGTCCTCATACCGGATGGCAATCTGATAATCCTTCAGATCTACTATCATTAATTCACTTAATAGGTTTTTGTCGGATGTAAAAATATTCAGATCCATCCCCGGCACAACAAAAGGTTGGGTGATATTCATATGTATTACTCTATAGCCTCCCAACGGATTGAAAAAATGTCGTCCGGGATGAAGACAACGTATGTAATTGCCGTGTTTTAGCAGAATTCCCCGCTCATAATCTTTTATGGTTGCGATCATAACTTATTACCACCTTTCACTAATGGAATTCACCCTCACCCGTGCTCCTCCTGAAGTACCGGCGGAGCCTTATTTCAGGCAGTGACTCACCCTCTGGTTCCATTAGCATTACTCTCCAAAACCTCAAGGTTTCAAAAAGCTTTACCGAAGGAATAAGAACAGTTCGTCCGCTGCCGGTATCCACAAGGCTTCTGGCTTGCATTTCAGTGCACGTTTCACAGGGAAACATGCTTAGGACACACGGACTCAGGCTTTTCATTCTTTACTTGAACCCAAATCAAGCGCTCTTAACAGGAGCGTGGGGAGTCGAACCCCGCACATACATATGCTGCCAAGGTAACAGTGCCGACCAGCATACTTGAGGAAACACACCAAAAGCACTGCAGGACTATACCGAAATCCACGCTTAGGCCAATGAACACTGTAAAATAAATATTAGTAACAATTGGAAGTATTGTCAATTGATTTTACGCAGATGACATACGGTTGAAACAGAATCGTTAACTTTTCTTAAGAATTGTAACAATCATACCCATCTTTTCACGCAGCCTTCTCAAGTCTACTATAGATACCATTATTCCCCTTAGGGTTTCAGACTTTGTTGAGTTTTTATGAGGAGAAGCATTTTGTTATTGTAAAATTCATTGGCATCGAAAAGGTCCTTTTCATATTATATGGTGTAAGGTGGTGAAAGAATTGATATCGCGAAAAGAATTTATAACAATGTCACTTGATTTAAATCTGTTTTTCTTAAGAATAATGAAAGAACACTCTTTTTTCCTTGAAACAGGGTTTACACCGAGAGATGAAAATATGGGAGAGAAGGCGGGAATGTTCAGGCAAAGATTTGAACAACTGCTTTCTGAAGCGACAGCCCTCGCAAACGGAAATGTAAGCGCGAACGCATTAAACTCCCGTCAGATAACCACTCAATTTACGTTGGAAGCCGAGAGGCTTACAAACTTCTACACCGGAATACCGTTTAACCTGGATCTGACGAGGCGCGAGGAGATGCTGCAGCCCGGCGGTTTCGGGATGCAGAACGCACGTATGGAGGCGGCGGTGGAAAACCTTGACCGTAGAGCATACAATCTGACCGCAGAACTGGTAATGTTTAAAGAACATCTGCTGAGAAGCGTCCGGTCGTGCAAAATGTTTACGTTTAACTATCCTCTGCTGATAGAGCATATTCTAAGGGAGGCAAGGCATTTCATGGATATGCTCGTGATGCTTGTACGCAGGGAAAGTATAAACAGGTCTGAGGATCTATTAAACCAGGAATTGTTCTGGAACCGGCAAATGGCAGAGCATGCGAAGTTCATTGCCGGACTGCTTGACCCATCTGAAGAGGATCTTATTGAGACAGCGAGGATGTTCGGCAGTGAATTCGACGCATTGACAGCAGAAGCGGAACAGGCCACGAGGCAGACTATGGATATAGCAGGCATTACCGCAGACAGCCGCCAGGAGACTGAAAGTCTGCGGGACTTTAAGGCAGCCGGCACAAAAGGCCTATTGGAGTGCAAAATTCAGTCGATAATATTACCGCTGCTGGGCGACCATGTGCTGCGTGAAGCGAACCATTACCTGTGCATAATGGGAGTTTGCTGAAACTAGTACCATCAAGAGACAAAGAAACAGGTTCTTTGTCTCATTAGCTTCTGAAAAGTACTGATTCCTTTTTAAACATTAATACGGATAGATACAGCGCCAGCACCACATATAATACAGAGGTGCCCAATGCCAAAAACAATTTGCTGTAATCAAAAACCCCTCCGAGAATCATCTTAAGCGAAGAAATCGTATTTAAAACAGGCACTGAAAACATATACATTTTTATATCATTTGCCTGCATCATCATTGAAGCGTACGAAGGTATCATGACAGCAAAAATTAGCATTGACAGATATGTTTGCCCTTCTTTAAAAGATCTGGCAAAGGTACTGATGGCAAGCTGTATTCCGGAAAATGTCATTCCCATCAATACGATAACAGCCAGTGTAAGCAATACTGCCGCTGGTTGAAGCTTTACTCCCCCAACATTACCCATACCCATGGTAATCGTTTCAGGATTGATAATGTATGATATCACAAAACCCGCAAGCGTGGATAAAACACTTACGAATGTAAATATATTAATGGTAAAATATTTCCCCAATAAGATAGATAATCGGCTTGCCCGTGTCGTTAGCAAGGGTTCAAGGGTCATACGCTCCTTTTCGCCCGCAACCAGATCAGTTGCTGCGGGAATTCCCCCTACAGCCACAAGCATTGCTATAAGCATAGGGAGTAACATTGACAGTATCATATTTCCAGGACTGCCTTCGGTCATATTAACCTTTTCCTGAACAACTGCCGTGAGTATTTCTGGGTCTATCCCCATTTCTTCCAGCCTTTTGTTGGTTGTGACATTGTTAAACTTCTCTATAGCCCTTTCCAAAACGCTTACAGAACCCCCAGAACTCGATTTGGAGTCATCAAAAAGAATTTTTATTGAGAAAGGTTCGTTCCTTTCGTACTTTATTTGGAAATCCTTGTCCAGAACAACAACAAGCTTTACATAACCCGTCTTGACAGCTTCTTCAGGGTTTTCAACCGGATCCTTTATTATTATATTCTCGTCATGGATGGCTATCTGGTTTTTTAGAAATTCTTGAGCTTCAGGACTGGCGCTTTCCTGGGTAAGAGCAACTGTGATATTTTCTTTCATTTCCTGTGTGAACTTTTTAGTGCCGCTTCCCACCAGCAGCATAAGAACCGGCATAATAATTATGGGCAGAAGAATATTTGAAAAAAGCGACTTTTTATCCCTGGCTATATCCAATACTTCCTTCTTTAAAACAGTTATAGTATGCTTTAATCTCATTGCTTTTCACCCACCAATCGAATAAAAATTTCTTCAAGATTGTCGCTTTTATTTTTGGTCTTTAAGTTTTCAACGGTATCCGTATCAATAAGACTTCCCTTATGAATAACAGCAATCCTGTTACACAGCTTGTCCACTTCCACCATGCTGTGGCTGGAGAAAATTATCGTTTTTCCAAGCTGATGCTGCATTTTTATGAAATCCTGAATAACAATCATTGCGCTTACATCCAGACCTGCACTGGGCTCGTCCAGAAGCAGGATATTCGGATCGTGAACTATTGCTCGGGCAAAAGCGGCCTTTTGCCTCATTCCCTTTGAAAGCTTCCCAGCATGCCTGTTTATATAGTCACCCATTTCAAAAACCTCTGCAAGGTATTTGATCCTGTTTTGTATGGACTTCTTGTCCATATTGTTAAGCTCACCAAAATAACTTATGTTTTCAGCAACGGTTAATCGATTGTATAAACCGCTTTCTCCCCCAAAAAGGATACCCAATTCACCTCTCACCCTGTCAGGTTCTTTTTGGATGTCGTAACCATTCAGTGTGGCGGTGCCCGATGTTGGTTTCAGCATAGTGGCCAGCATTCTAAGGGTTGTGGTTTTACCAGCCCCATTCTCGCCAAGAAGACCAAAAATCTCACCCTTTGGAACAGTAATTGAGATATTTTTAACTGCTTCCACCGAACCAAAGGTTTTGGTTAAACTCTTAATTTCAATCATTTCCGAATCCCCCCTATTCTGTTATCTCTATTTGTATGATGTTGTAACTAAGATGCTTTCAACGATATCGTACCCCTGAACATCCGAAACACCAATTAGTTATGTCCCGACCGGCTGATCCTCCTGGGAGGTATCTTCCATTGCAGGTTTTTCATCCATTGGCTGTTCAGAAGGAGTATGCGTGCACGCACCAAAAGCTGACAAAAACAATGGATTCAATAGCAGAGTAGATGATAAAATAATATTGACAGTTTCCAGTCAATAAAATTTTACGACATCTACCTGTATTTGTAAATATCACGGTGAAAACGCTGGAAAATAAACTGCACTACATAGTAGACATAAATGCGAACAGACCTCTTTTAACCATTCATCATTTCATTTCTACTTAAACTGTCATAGATGTAGATTGCCATAATAATGTATTACTTTTAGCAGAATTAGCCTCTAATATTGGTAAAAAGGGATTAAGTAGATAAAATTTTTCTTTTTTGCCCGCTCTACGAAATAAGGTATCTACTAGACTACTTTCTATGATATAATATTTCAAAAGGAGCGTGAAAAACGTGGAGGATAAGTCTTTTGAACTCTTAACACAAATTTGCAGTGAACTGAAGGAATACAAGGAAAATACAAACGCATTACTTTCCAGGGTATACGATATTCCCCCAATATTTCATAAAATATTGGGGGAATGTTTTCACTAAAACCTAATTTTCTTAAGCTTACTCTGACAGACGCGATTAGTTCATGACAAATGTAGTTTT
>JAAYKJ010000060.1 GCA_012522505.1 Clostridiaceae bacterium | reverse complement strand
TTTTCCATCTCCCGGCCTTCCATCTGCGGTTCAAGCACTTCATTCAACAGGGAAGGGGCTTCTTCTGCCAGGCATAACACCGGTAACAGAAAGAAAACAGCTACAGCCACACAAAACACAATCTTGATAAGCCACCCACTTAACCGAATCATCACACAACCTCCAATCCAGGTCCCTGTAGTTTGATTGATAAGCAGAAACGATTCCCCCTGTTTCACAGCATGTCCAAAACGACACTCATAACCGAAGTGATCATCGGAACGGCCGTTATCATGATTAAAACCTTTCCAGCCAGCTCCACCTTAGCTGCAATGGCAGTCTGTCCAGCATCCCGACAGCTTTCAGCGGCAAATTCCGCAATATACGCCATACCGATAATTTTTAGCAGGGCGGTAATATATATGCCACTGATATTCGCCCTGTCCAGATATATTTGTATTAAGTCCAAGACCCCTTTGATTCTGCCTGCAAGAAACACCATTACAATAGCACCGAAGGCCAGGGATATCATGAATCCGATTTCGGGTCTGTGTGACTTTATGATCAGGATAAGAATGGCTGCGGTAATCCCAAGCACGCCAATTCGGATCAAATCCATTTCAATTTCTCCTATCAAGGTTTAGAAATTAAACAATCTCTTCACAGTATCAAAAAGGTTTGCAATTTCTCTGACCACCATCAAAAGAACAACAACCAAGCCTGCGAGGGTTGTCATCATCGCCTGCTCCTCCCTTCCCGATTTCGTCAGAAGTGAGTTCAGCACCGCCACCAGAATACCGATTGCAGCAATTCTGAAAATTAAATCAATATCCATATGCATCTCCTCATACCAAAACAAGAACCAGTGCCAGTCCGCAGAGAACACCCAGGTTTTTATACAGTTTCTCCTTGAGCGCTCTGTCCTCATCCGCCTTTTTTTCCTGTAAGCTGAATTTTTCAAGCATCATTTTGATAAAAGAGCTTTGACCAGCACGGTCTGTTTTTCCCAGCATCTCACCGATGGACAGCAACAGTTCCCACTCTTCCGGACGAAGGGGCCACTGGCCTCGAAAAGAGTCCAGGTTCTTTTGCCATGCGGCTTCAATGGTTATGCCATCATCCCGGTGCATTTTGCATACCCGTTGTAAAAATTGAGCTAATCCTGTATTCCTGCCACGGGATAGTGATAAAAGAGCCTGTCCCACAGGGCGGCCCATATAGCGGATTTCATTGTCCAGTTCCATCAGGAGCCCCTGAATTTCCCGTATAAGTTCCAGCCTTTCGGTAAGCCTTCGGGAAAATACAAACCCTGCCATTGTGCAGCTGATCATGATGAGCAGGCTTCCTATTGCCTTGATTATCCACAGCCAGTTCATTTTCATCACCATCCAGTACCCTTATTTCAATCTGCGAATTTCTGTTACCCGTTATCACCAGAAACCTGTCAAAGGGTTTATCCAGGAATAATTCCTTAAAACCCTGCCGATTTTTCAGCTGCTTTACATCATACCCGTGCGCCGTTGCGATGATGCGGACTCCGCCATTCATCACCTGCAGTAATGTGGATACATCCCTTGGATTTCCCAGCTCATCCATGGCAATAACATTGGGGCTCATGCTCCGCAAAAGCATTTCCATGCCTTCCTTCTTTTGTACGCCATGAATGACATCAGTACGAAGGCCCAGATCGTTTCCGCAAATCCCTCTGTAACAGGCCGCCAGCTCTCCGCGCTCATCAATAACTCCTACCTTCAGACCATGAAATGCAGGAGGCAATCCATTACTGATAAGCCGTATGATATCCCGTAACAGCGTAGTTTTACCTCTGCCGGGCGGAGAGATGATCAAAGTATTGTAAAGATCACAGCATCCATGAATCAGATATTGAACTACTTCGCTGCCACAACCGATTACTTCCCGTGCAATACGGAAATTGAGCGATGAAATATCTCTGATATTAATAATCCTTTCATTATCGATCACAGGTGTGCCCACAAGCCCGATTCGATGTCCTCCCCGAACCGTAACAAAACCCTTGTTGATATCTTCCTGAAAGGCATACCAGGAGTTTTCGCAGATTCTGTACACCATTTCTGCCAGTTCATCCGAGCAAGCGCGTAATGATCCGATAACTTCATCAAAAGACTGCCCATTCTCGTGCAGGTATCCATCCCGTCCACAAAGGGAAAGCATGATCGGCTTTCCGGCACGAAACCGAATCTCTTCCGTTTCAGCTAAAATTGCCCGCTCCAGCTTCAGAATGGCATTTTTAATTCTTTCGGGGAAATATGGGAGGATTTCTTTTTCAATACGCTTATCTATTGTATTTTTCAATTGCATAGAAGCCTCCTCTTTTTTTCTGTGGTAACTCGTAATGGAAAAATGCAGCGTCTGCCAGCTTATAAGCCTTTCCCGATTCGTAAGCTTATCGGGATGAGCCATCGCATAGCCGAACCTTCTCCAGCAGGAAGGTTGTCCTGATTTGATATCATTCTATGCACGGCGGGAAAAATTATGACTGAATTTTGATTGAATTGGGGGATACGGCATTGTGTTGGGCATCGTACTCAACAACAACAATGATGAATGTTGTAGTTATTGAACCCGCTCAGATAAAGCCGGGAAATGAGGTCCAGCCCCTGGTACGAACCATAAGCATAAAGGCATGACAGGAGCAACCAATGCCATGACCTGGTTCGAACCCTGGGATGAGTTATAATCATGGCATATAATACAATAAACAAGCAACAAAAAAAGAGGCATGGTTAGCCTCTCTGTAGTTTCGTTAATATGATCTTCGAGCCATCTGTTCCAAGTGAATTTGCTCATCGAAGGTCGAATATGGGTCGTATTACGA
>JAAYKJ010000059.1 GCA_012522505.1 Clostridiaceae bacterium | reverse complement strand
GGACAATTCCGCCTTTAAGATGCGTGACATACATTCAGACTTGGTCAGATTCCTTGACTTATGTTCAGATTATATCCCCCTGCGAAAAAAGATAGAAATTGTTTGTTCTATTGAAGCAAGTGAAGCAGATAAAGAAAAAGAAGATTCAATCCGCTTGAGTTACGGCAATTACTATAATGCTTTGAAACGTTTGGAGAGCCGTAAAGCAAACAGATATATCAGGATGTCGATAATTCTGCTTATTATATCACTTATATTGCTGACATCGTATGGATTTTTCTACGAAATTCAAGTAGAAACAATTGGTTCATTGGTTTTGCTTGAAAGCTTACTGATCGGTGGATGGGTTTTTGCCTGGGAGGCTGTACATACCCTGTTTATTGATATTATAGAGCCGGTACGAAGAATCCGTGAAATACAGCGATTTATTGAGGCAGATATCACTTTTGTCCATACGGGTTCCAATAATAAAGAATCAGTTTAAATACTTATCTAATTGATAATTCCGCAGGGTTTGTTCTGCGGAATTATTCCCTACTTACCACTTCATTTGTTTGCTATCAGTTCCAGTGATTTTTCGATATCCTTAAATATTAGTTTTTGCATGGTTTCTTTGTATTTTTTAGGTTCTGCTTTAAGTAAAGCACTGACTATTTTCTCCTTTAAATTCGGCTTGTGTTCTGCAATTATCGGAAGAAGCTGTATGCATTGTCTTGCTGTAATAGGTTTTTCATCCAAGATATGTTCAAGGAATTTATCTATGATTCCATCTAATTTGCAGTCTTTGTCCCATTGAGCGTTTGCAGCAATCATATGTATTCCTCTAGCCCTGATGTATGAACTTGAATCATCCAGCATCTCTGTAAAGTAGTCGAAATAGGAGTATACCTTATCCGAGTTCGAACTTTCCGCTTGCAGTTGCTTTAAACACTGATATGCATAATCATTGTCTTTATCTCTTAACCCGTAAACCAATTCATGAATATTGTCCATATTAATTACCCTCCCTATTAAAATTTAATTGTATTTTATATCATTATGCAATTCATCGATTCCATTGACCTATTCTTCATTCCATCGGTATCTTCTGTTTTGTACTAATACATCTATATTGCAATTTAGGCACAGACCGTTGTGGCAGCAGATCTTACCTCCGCACCCTGTGCACCTCCACTTAATCTCTTCGTTTTCGAGGAAGTTCTTTAATCCATTATCTCTAATGTAATTTAAATTCTCTATCATGCTCATATGATATTTAGTACGATAACGTTTATCCAGAGCTTTTAATCTCTTGCACGGATAATCTTCACACTCAAAACAGAACCGGATCTTTCCCTTTCCAAGAAGCTCGCAAACATCTCCCATATGGAGGCAGTTTTTCCCCCTGGGAAGGCAGCCCGGACAATATTTCTTGTGGAAACCTCTTTTATTTAAGTCCTTTTCTTTGAATTGATAAGCAATGCATAAACTGCAATTCATACCACACGGAGCAATAAGAGCTTCTTTTTCTTTATTCATTTCATCACCTTCAAAGCAATACCCCTTTCATTTAAAATTAATAATATAAGGCTCAGACTTGGGCAACAACAGTTAAGCGCCAGCTTTTAATTACCCCCATTACCTTAGTGTGATATCGTTTACTACTTTACATATATACTCTGCTACGTTTTCAATTAACTTCTCATCAACCAGGTCGATTGTATCTTTCGGACAATGTGTATAAGATAAACATCCTTCAAATAAATCTGATGCAGAAATTAATATACATCTTGTCCCCCCAAAAACAAAAGCAGCATGGTCTCCAGCGTACCAGGGCTGACCACTAACTATGTTAGTAGAAGTATTCATTATGTTATCTAATTCCAACATTTCTTTGTCATTAAAATTAAAATAGGCAACTGCCAATTTAGATCCCACATGTGCTACCGTGTCTATATTTATCAGAAGTGATATTTCTTTTTCACTTTTTCTTAGGTCCTCCAAATAGATTAGTTCTCCCTGCGGGTCAAAATATTCTTCAGAATTAAAAGGTACGATATCAATGTTATATCTGTTGGTTTCAATACCCTTAGCTGCCAAAAGCATTACCGCAACTCCGGATGCATTATCAAGGGCACCATTTGTATTGTACTTGCTGTCCATGTGGGCACAGATCACTATTGTACCTTTAGAGTCAGAGACCTCCTTAGAAGCAATCAGCTGATGTGCTGTTACAATATTATTTTTTGAAACTATAGATAGCTCAATATCTTCTTCTGTTACTTCATCTTCTATTCCTGGAAAAATATCTTTATCAAGACTGGCTACAGGAATATGAAAATTTCCATCCTCAATCAACGGAAAGGGCTTAAGGCCGCTCATACTTGTTCCGCCTGTAAGGGCTATAATTGCACAAGGTTTTTTTGCTTCCAGGCAATCAATAATTGTTTTATGTTCATCCGGATAATAGAAGGGGTAATTTTTCGGTTGCAATGGCTCTTTGGCCAAATAATCAGTTAAAAACAATATTTTGTCTTCACATTCTACTCTTTCAAGTTCTTCCAAATTTCTGACTAGGATGGCTCTTCTTGTCCCGTTGAATGGCTCGGAAAAAGGGTTTACTTGCAATGTCAGCTTGTTTCCACCAATCACTAAATATGAATCTTGTGATTCCCACACCTTACAGTTAAAGGGTACCTTACGCGTTACATATCCTAAGTTTTCCAGATATGACCCAATATAGTCTGTAATCTCCATGTTTTGAATAGTTCCTGCCGGCCTTGGTCTTGCAATTTTTTTTAATAATTCCATTTCTCACTTCTCCATTCTTTATTATATCATTTTAAGTTCTTTCCAAAATACAACCGTCTCAGCCAAATCAGCCTCGTCCTGAAAAAGATTTAGTTTCTTGGCAACTTCAATGGCAAAATCAACATATGCATTGGCTCTGGCAGTTTTCTTTTTTATCATTTCCTGATATCGTCAATACTTTCTACTATAATCCAGTCATCCATATTCTTTTCCCGTGCATAAGAAAATGGCTCGATTTCATGTATGTCCTTGAATCCAATCAAACAAAGGTAGCGTTTCCCAATCCATCTTTTCTTCTGAGCTTCTGTCAACTTCAGCTTGTCCATATTTTCCTCGATTACTTTCTCACATTCCTCCAAAGATAGCTTATCTGAATGGAATGCACTGGATACTATGCCTTTTGCGCGTATAATCCCACTGCCATCATTTTCTATCAGATATACATTATCACCAATTGCTACCCTGCCATGTGGCAGCTTTCTACCGGCAGCTCCACGAATCACCATGGTTTGCTCGCCAGAGAGAAGGCGTGAGAGCTCCTTTGCTTTTTTGTCACAATATACGATGTGATCCATCTGTGTTTCCTCCTTGCACTTATT
>JAAYKJ010000058.1 GCA_012522505.1 Clostridiaceae bacterium | reverse complement strand
GCCCGCACATCTATCATGACATCCGGCCTTGGTGCGGGAGACAGTGTTCTGGTAGGAACCGATTTCACACAGGGTTTTTTGCGTACACAAATCGGACGCCATGTAAAGGTAGAGTTCTTAATCGGTACAAATATGTTGATAGACCGTGATGGTGATCTTGTAAGAGTTGGCACCGATTATATTATCATTCAGGAGACCGAAACCGATGATTATCTTCTGTGTGATATGTACTCTATTAAATTTATCCGTTTCTATTATTAGCCATTAATTATTTCCCATGATGACGGGAAATACAAAAAAGGTGTATAATATTTCCCGTTTACACATAAAGCATTATATGGTCCGATTCACTTTCATTGACATTTTCAGGAAAACGTAGTATGTTAGTGTGAAGAGATACGATTAATTCCCATTAATTGTATCTTTTACTTTTTGTGAGAGGAGAATCATTATGAAGAAACGGATTATAAGGACCTTGGCAGTATTCTTATGTATTGCTTTGTCATTTTCAGGCACCTTATCTATTGCAGCAGACATAGATCCAGCGAACACAGAGATAAAACAACAGTATCCCGCAGCATTCGTAAAGGCACTGGAAGAGATGAAAATGGAACAGCTCTTGAAGGACGAGGACCGGGTTGTCCCCGGAAAACTAGTAGTGAAGTTTACAAACAACAATGTTTCAGTACATACCAATACAATACAAAGGTTGGGGGGAAAGACCGTTCAATCTGTAGAGAAAGCTGACAACAGTGGTTTGATGATGGTGAGCCTGTCGAATGATGCCAACATTTTAGAAACCATGAACCTGCTCAGTTGTCAGCCCGGTGTAGAGTTTGTTGAACCGCTTTATATTTACAAAGCATATGATGAGCCTCAACATCAAACCGTCTCAGAAGCTGTGTATGAGCCCAACGATCCCTACTATGTAAATAAATGGCAGTGGGGGCTGCAGGCAATCGGTATTCACGATATATGGGAAAGGGTATCGATGGACAAACGCAGCGAAGTAACCCTTGCGGTACTTGATACAGGTGTTGATATGGAGCACCCAGACCTGAAGGATAATATCACAGCTGGTTATGATTTCGTGAATGAAGATGACAACCCGGACGATGATAATGGTCATGGGACACATGTGGCTGGTATAGCAGCCGGTATCTCCAATAATGGGCTGGGTATTGCTGGTGTCGCAGGCGGCGTGAAAGTTATGCCTGTTAAAGTATTGAATGCCGCTGGAAGCGGAAATTCGCTTGATATCTATTTGGGGATCATGCATGCCGTAAATAACGGTGCTGATGTCATCAATATGAGTTTAGGCGCCAGTTTCCCCTGCCAGTTGATGAAGGAAGCTGTTGAATTCGCTATTGCACACGATGTTGTTGTGGTAGCAGCTACTGGTAATGACAGTCAAGAAGAAGTTTCTTTCCCTGCTGCCTTTGACAACGTTATCGGTGTTGGTGCCGTAGACTGGAACTATGATGATGGCTTTATCCTTGCAGGCTTTTCCAATACCGGGCCTGAAACCGATCTGGTAGCTCCCGGTATAGACATATTCAGTACATATCCCATAGAGAACGACCTGCACGATGGAAATCAGGATGGATATACGATGTTACAGGGAACATCAATGGCAACACCGTTTGTCGCCGGGACGGCTGCTCTGTTAAGGTCTGAAGACAACAGCCTGACAAACATACAGATTCAGCAGGCACTTGAAGAAAATGCCTTTGACATTTACGACGAAGGCAACGACTATCTATCCGGAGCAGGCGTAGTGAACGGCAGCATTGATGTGAGTAACAAGGTGCCCGAAATCATTGAGTTTCCCAGTATCGCCTTAAATAACGTTCGGATTGATACAGAAACAATTCAAATCAATGTGATCGCACAAGAGGCAAAAGGCGTCATTGATGATGAATTTAGTGGCGACGTATTGGTAAACGTTGATCTGCTCCTAAGCAATCCATCTG
>JAAYKJ010000057.1 GCA_012522505.1 Clostridiaceae bacterium | reverse complement strand
GATGAATGATCACAAGGAGGAGAAAAAAATGAGTGAAAACAAGACCCTGAATAATCTGATGGAAGCCTTTGCCGGAGAGGCTCAAGCAAACAGGAAATATTTAGCCTATGCAAAGAAAGCGGAAGAAGAAGGAAAGCTTAACGCCGCAAAACTGTTTAGAGCTGCATCCGATGCAGAAACCCTGCATGCTCTAAAGCATTTTGAAGTGGCCGGAAAAATCAGTTCAACAGCAGAAAATCTTAAAGATGCTGTAGCTGGAGAAACATACGAGTATAAGGATATGTATCCTGACTTTGTAAAAGAAGCCGAAGCGGAGGGGAACAACGCTGCAGTAAGGACATTTACCTTCGCCATGAAAGCAGAAGAGGTTCATGCAAGGCTTTATCAGGAGGCATTGGAAAACATCGACGAAACAGAAGAAGTTTTTTATTACCTGTGTCCATTGTGTGGAAATATAGAGAAAGTACGCCCTGAAAAATGCAGTATTTGCGGTGTGCGCGGGGACAAATTTATAAAGTACTAGACCTTGATTGCAGCCTGTAAATGTTGCATCATCAATTCTTCTTGAACCGGCCAACCGGTTATTTTCAGGAACTCGGTTTACGGCTCTCTGCCGGTACAGGGGTAATACCATTTCATGGCTAACGCCCTCGTACCGGCGGATTGATGCTATCGCGTCTGCTAACGTGCCCTTTGTGGAAAATCAATATACAATTCATCAAAGATAATATATGATACAATTGTAGTATCCTGAAAATAATTGAAAGAGGATTATTTTTCTCTGAACTCAAAGCAGAGATTCAAGTTGGTTATCTGCCACGATGGTATTTAGCTTTTTGCTCTTAAAAACAGGGCATCTTCAGCAATTGAAAGCATGATATGAAATGATTGGACGTGTGAGGGGAAAGATAAAAATGAATTGGAATCTAAGCTAAAGGGAATGTATACTGCAATTAATCCCGAACGGTGATAAGGAGGGAGAATATGTCCATTACAGGAGCATTTATCGTACCACATCCACCGATTGTCTTACCCGAAGTGGGTCGAGGTGAAGAGAAGAAAATTCAAAAAACTGCTGACGCCATCAACGAAGTTGCCCGCAGGATCGCTGAAATAGAACCTGAAGTCATTATTATCACTTCGCCTCACACAACGATATATTCAGATTATTTTCACATTTCACCCGGTAAAAAAGCCAGGGGCGACTTACGACGATTTGGTGTGAGCAACGTTACGATTGAGGTGACGTATGACAATGAAATGGTTCAGGCACTTTCCGAAGCGGCAGGAGATGAAGGCATTCATGCAGGAATGATGGGAGAAAAGGAAAAAAACCTGGATCATGGAACGTTAATCCCGCTGTATTTTATCAACAAGTATTATACCCGCTACAAGCTGGTACGAATCGGATTATCAGGGCTTACCCCTTTGGAACATTATCGCTTTGGTAAAATAATTGCGAATACGATTGACAGGATGGGCAGAAACGCTGTATTTGTTGCAAGCGGAGATTTGTCCCACAAATTGCTGGAGGATGGGCCTTACGGTTTTGCTAACGAAGGACCGGAATTCGACCGGAAGGTGACGGAATCAATGGGCAAAGGAGACTTCTTTGAATTTTTGAACTTCAGTCCTTCCTTCTGTGATGCTGCTGCGGAGTGCGGCCTGCGATCCTTTATCATCATGGCCGGGGCCCTGGACGGAAAAGCGGTAAAACCGGAACTTTTGTCATATGAGGGTACCTTTGGCGTGGGATATGGTGTTGCCGCGTATGAGATCACCGGAAATGATGAAAACCGCCGCTTTGATGAAATCTTTATTATGAAGGAACGGGAAAGGATTCATGGGATCAAGTCAAATGAAGACCCTTATGTGCACCTCGCACGACTTTCCCTTGAAACCTTTGTAAAAACGGGAAAATCGGCTGAGTTACCTGACACATTACCAGAAGAGATGTTAAATAGGCAAGCCGGTGTTTTTGTATCCCTGAAAAAACACGGACATCTGCGGGGCTGCATCGGTACCATTGGACCGGTTACCCAAAATATTGCACAGGAAATATTGCGCAACGCAGTAAGCGCCGGCACAGAAGATCCAAGATTCCCTCCGGTAACCAGAGCGGAGCTGCCCGAGCTTGTCTACAGTGTGGATGTTCTTTCAGCACCAGAGCCTATACAATCCATAGACGAACTGGATGTAAAACGTTATGGTGTTATTGTCACCAGTGGTCATAGACGCGGGTTGCTGCTTCCGAACCTGGAAACGGTAGACACGCCACAGCAACAAGTGGAAATTGCTTTGCAGAAAGCTGGGATACGGCTAAACCAGCCATATTCCATGGAGCGGTTTGAGGTGGTGCGGCACAAATGAAAGCAGAATGCAGAATTTGCCCCCATCACTGTTCTTTGGAAGAAGGGCAGAGGGGAATTTGTCGTGCAAGGATGAATATCGATGGTGAAGTTATCTGTGAAAATTACGGGAAACTAACCGCAATTGCGCTGGATCCGATCGAAAAGAAACCGCTGAATCGATTCTATCCGGGAAGTAAAATTCTTTCTGTCGGAAGCTATGGCTGCAACCTCAGGTGCATGTTTTGTCAGAACAGTGAAATTTCGATGCCAGGCGATAAATCAATATTCACAGAAAAAGCAGGCCCCGAAAAGCTGGTTATGCATGCCATGAAAACAAAGCCTCAGGGGAACATTGGTATAGCCTATACTTACAATGAGCCTCTTGTCAGCTACGAATACGTTTGGGATTGTGCAAAGCTTGCAAAAGAAAAGGGGTTGAAAAATGTTGTTGTATCAAACGGATATATTTGTGAAAAACCCCTTCTTGAACTACTCCCGGTTATTGATGCCATGAATATTGACCTCAAGGCGTTCACCGAAGAGTTTTATCGTAAGGTACGCGGTGATCTGGAAACGGTAAAAACTTCAATCATGTTGGTTGCCAAGGCTTGCCATGTTGAGGTAACAACCCTTGTCATATCCGGAGAAAATGATACAGAAGAAGAAATGGAACGGCTTTCATCCTGGCTTGCGTCGGTCAGCCCGGAAATTCCACTGCACATATCAAGATTCTTTCCAAGATACCAAATGCAGGATAGAGGCCCGACCCCGGTAGAAAAAATATATCGATTGGCAGATATCGCAAGAAAGCATCTAAAATACGTTTATGAAGGGAATGTTTAGGAACACAGATGATAAAGGTAGTGGCTGCAATAATACGGAACCAGAATAAAATACTTATTTGCAGAAGGGCAGAAGAAGGGGATTGTGCAGATTTGTGGGAATTTCCTGGTGGGAAGCTGGAGCCCGGTGAAACAATGGAGAGGTGTCTAATACGGGGATGTGAAGAAGAGCTGGGCATTCGGATCAAGGTTATCGATCTCTTTGCGGAAACGAAATATCAGTACCCAGAACATGAAATTGCCTTTTCGTTTTTCAACGCAGAGATAAGAGAAGGAACTGTTTCAGCTATCGTACATCAGGAGTTGCGCTGGGTTACGCCCGATGAAATGGAACGATATGAATTTTGTCCTGCGGATATTGAAATTGTAAAAAAACTGGTCGGAACGAAAGACGGGACATAGGGCTTGCTGCCGTTTTTCAAAAACCACACGATGCCGCGAAATGCCAGTCTATAACAGCTGTAGTCTCTAAGATCGTCTGTTATGACCAGAGCAATTTCAAATGGTAATATTCGTAAATATCCAGCACAAAGCGGAAAACAATTCATCTCCACATGAGGATGAAGTCTTCTTGTTTGGTGTGATAAAATACTTGTGATAATGGTATGATAATTAATAAAGTGTATTTGTTTTGAAAGGGGGATGTTACCCAAATCGCTGATAAAATGCGTATTTGTGTAACAAGCATAGATGTCATCTGAGATATATCTGGCAGGAGGATGTTTTTGGGGAAGCGAGAAATATTTGTCCTTGATCAATGGGGTTGAAAATACTCAAGTTGGCTACGCCAATGGTAATACGATAAACCCTACGTATCAAGAGGTCTGTTATAACAATACCGGGCATGCCGAAACAGTTAAAGTGGTTTATGATCCAGAAACGATTCGCCTTGACCTTCTTTTGGATTTGTTTTACGAGTCCATAGATCCGACCGCGGTAAACCGCCAGGGAGGGGATATAGGAGAACAGTACCGCACCGGTATTTATTATATTGAAGAAAAGGATTTGCCGGTGATTCGGGATTCCATCAACAAGCTGCAGCAGAGATATGAAAAGCCGATTGCAATTGAGGTTGAACCGCTTAGAAATTTCAGCCCTGCAGAGGAGTATCATCAGCGATACCTTGAAAAGAACCCCAATGGTTACTGCCATATCAAGCCTGAACTGTTTAAGAAGGCGGAAAAGGCCAACCTGTAAGGCTGGGTTCCGCCTGTAAACATCATATTGTTTGGTGACGTACTCCCACCACGAAGTCCAATTAAGAATTTTTGTTTCGTAGATACGCATAGCCGTATTTTACTCCGTATAAACGGCATATTCGTTTACGCTGGGGAAACGTTTGAGCCTTAGTATCGGCTGAACGTTAGCCCCAACTACTTCCAGAATCCATCGCGCTATGATGTGGATATTCCAAAAACTCCGTAGGACATCGGCGCTAAGTTCAGCTTAAAGCTTGTCTGGTTGCCGATGAGGACTCCTGATATTTCTTCACCGGAAACCAAGTCTCTAATCCTGGTGTTTGCCTTTGGAATGGTAACAACTACGTCCTCCTGGTGTTGTAAAAATGATTTTACAATGAAGGTGTCATTATCATATGTAAAAAGCCCGATTTTCGCCGGGGCGTCAAGAAACAGGGGCGCATTCGGCGATAATACCTTCCGGATGCTGTTCAAAACCTCACGGGGATATAAATACAGAGAGCCGTAGTCATCCGGGATCGTCAGCACAGTAAGGCTTCCTTTTCCATATGTGGTTTTAATCAGAACCGGGCAATTGTTCTCATTTCCATGGGCGCAGACCAGTTGCCACACATCATTTGTGCAAAAATCCAACTGTGGAAGCATTACTGGTTGGTGGGATGTAACCGTTTTTTCGATGATTACGCCATCTTCGGATAACCCATAACATTGAGCCAGCATTTTTTTGCCTGTAACCCGAATGGTTGACAAATCACTAAACCCATTATCCTGCAATTTCTCAAGCAGTCCGGAAGTGATCATTACATTTCCGCCGGACAGGAGTTTTTCCTGAATTTTTTTAACGATATCTTTATCATAGGCAGCGTTTTGTGAAAGAAAGACATCCTTTGCTTCCGGGAAATACGGGGCAGGTTCAAAAGGGATTCCCAACATCCCGATGTAATTATGCAGGAAGTCTTCACCACTGGAGTGATACGGAATATAAGCAGCCGTGCCAACTGGGTTGCCTAATTGATCAAGAAACTGATCAGCAGTATCCAGAACATATCCGGCGATGGGCACAAAGAGGGAGAAATCTCTGTGCAATAAACTTCCAAGGCGGAAAAGGGTGACCTCCCTTGCCTTTCCAAACAGCGTAAGATACCCCTGGTCGGCATATGACGCAGGATTGTAACCGCACTGGTAAGGATCAAACCATCCACCAGCATTTTTTCCCGGCTTAACATTCTCCAGATATCGCATTAAGAAATAACTCAAGTATCTGGGCAGATGCTGGTGAGTGTGCTGTGGATCACGTGTTTCCGTTCCGGTATAGATCATGTCGAACTGCTCAGGTTCATCCTTCAGGTTATAGCCGGTTTCCTGATAATGCTCGTACCAGTTCGGGTACTTTATGATCATGTTCACCCTTGGATTTACTTGTTTGGCTGGTTGAATAACATATTCCTCGCTGATCTTTTTCATCAGGTCTGTTCGGAATTCCGCCCAACTGCGGGAACCTTTGGCTTTAATGCAGGAGGGGCATTTACAGTTTGTAAAGTAAAAATCGTCCAGCATAATTTCATCGAAAAGGCTGGCAGTTTCCATAACAACTTCTTTCAGCTTTTCCCTATCAGCCTCTCTGGTGTAGCATAACGATCCGAACCCATTATCGGACCAGGCAGAGGTTGTGATTCCCCCAGAGGTTTGTATCCCCTTCTCTCGAAAAAAGGCTTTAAACTGCAGCATTTTTTCGCGTTCAATGGTTTGGAAGTCACGGAAAGTTTCCAGATAAACCTTATTGGGGTGCAAATGCTTTTCTATGAAGCGAAATGGACTCTCTAGCCGATTCGGATCCGAAAAACTGTTTAAATCCCCCACGGTGCAGTAGATGGCAAGCCTGAAATTTTGATATCCCAACGAAATTTACCCCCTTCGTTTGGCAAAAAGCCAGATTTTTCACATACCATTATACAATACACCCTGTTTTTTCAGAATACGATATCGCAATATGAGCTTAAAATTCACCTTTTTAGCAGGATAATCCACCGTCATATAATAAGATTTGTTAATACATTCATTCATTTCCCAGCTAATAACTGGAAGTGTGATGGCCTTTCATTTCTTCATTATTCTATCATTATGTCTACTTGGCTCAGATTGTGGACAAGCAGCCATTCCTGGCGGCTCAAGTTCATATTGATTTCCTAAGCTCTGTTGCAGAACAAGTGCGATATGGTATACAATACCGTTAAGACAGTGAAGATAGAAAGGGATGGAGCAGATGGTAACAAAATGTAGTCTGCGAACAGATGTTGAGGGTTTTTATAATATAACGCAGAAGGTGAACCAGGCGATTCGGGAAAGTGGCGTTTCGGAAGGGATTTGTGTTGTTTTTTGTCCACACACCACAGCTGGTATGACCATTAATGAAAATGCCGACCCGGATGTGGTGACCGATTTACTGTTCGCGCTGAAGAAAACACTGCCGGATCGGCCAGAGTTTCGTCATTGCGAAGGCAATTCAGCAGCCCACTTGAAGGCCAGCCTTACAGGCAGCAGCGTGACAGTTATCATTGAAAACGGAAGGCTTTTATTGGGGACTTGGCAGGGAATCTATTTCTGTGAATATGACGGGCCCCGAAACAGAAATTTTTATATTAAGATCATTTCCGGCAATGAAACATCTTGTTGAAGAGGACTATGATTTATCG
>JAAYKJ010000056.1 GCA_012522505.1 Clostridiaceae bacterium | reverse complement strand
TCAGCGCCTGCTCGTCTTCATTTATCATAGCCTTCGCCAAATCTTCAGTAAGAGGTGACCCAGCCAAGGCATTTTCCAATTCCTTCAGATCCTGCAGCGGATCTTGGGACTGTAATTCCTTCATCAGGTTTTCCATTTGAGCCAACCCCTTCAATGCATCCTCTTTGGTTTTTGCCTGCTTTAACGCTTCCTTCAGTTTTTCCAGCGCTTCTTTCAAGGCTGCAAGCTGTTCCTCGGTCATTTCGGGGTACTTTTGCTGCTGCTGTTTGATAGTGTCGGCTATCTCTTTCTCCTGTTCCTTATTTTCGGTGATCAAAGCTTCCCTTAGCTGTGTCTTCTGAAAAACCTTTCCCGGTATAAACGAGATAGCAAAGGCTGACAGGATCAACAACGATGCTGCCATAACCATTTTCTTCGAGAGTTGAATCTTATACCTTGAAACCAGATTGACGTTTTTCAGTACTGTTTTTGTATCTTCCCGCTGTAATTTCGCTATGGGTGAAGGATCGTCTCTTAAATACCATGCGGTAATGATCCGCTCTTTCAAACCCAGATTATCGGCCTGAACCATAACTTTTTTCCAAGAAGGGGCCGTAACCAGGCTTCCAATGAATGTCACAGGCAGACAGGCCGCCAAAACATACAACAGCTTCAGTCGAATGAAGGGGATTACCACAAACAAAGATAAGAAAGCCATCAAGAGTGAAACCGCCCCAGATGCGATGAATACAAACAGCGAAATCCTGATTCCGCCTTGTATTAGCATTTTTCTTTTTAAAGGCTTCAATGCCTTGTGAATCAATTTTGGTTCCATAAACGCCCTCTCTGCATAGTTTGAACCTGCACTACTTTTTTCGGTGTATCGGATTGAGTATTCTGGCGCTTAAAAATATCAGTGATATGGAAGCCACCACATTGAACAAACCGTTCGCAAGCCAGGGATGCAACAGTTTCCACAACCCTGTTGACGCCATACGCTGTTGCTCTATTTCCTGGGCAACCTCAGAGAATATCCCCGGGCTGTAGTATCCGTAGTACATACTATAGCTCGAACCGCTGATATAGAAGGATGTAAATCCAAATACCGAAGAAGGGAACAATGCCGATACAAAGTCACGGTAGACCGGACTAAATCCGGTATATGAATACCGTTCCCGCACTAACCCTAAAACTAAAAACAGGATAAACGGTCCGAAGGTAATCAAACCCAGAAAAATATAAGTTGTGATGATGGCGACGATATTCCTCTTAAACACCGTTGAGAAAAACACACCACAGCTGGCAACAAAAAACGAGGTAAGCACATAAAACAACAACAGCTTTATGATATCCAGAAAGCCAATGCCTCCAAAAAAGAACACAACACCGATAACCGGCATGGATGCAATCAGCAATAGCATCGTATGCGCAAGCGAAACCATGATCTTCCCCACAATGATCTTCCTTACCGGTGTTTTCGTAACCAGCATCAAATCAAGCGTCTGCCGTTCACGCTCACTACTGACAGAGGTTGCGGTAATGGCCGGCACGGCCAGAAACAACAATGCAAACTGGAAGGTAATAATAAGATTATACGCATCCATTGCCATTCTCGGATTAAAATTATGTGTATTATATGGGTTAAAGATATTGTTGCTTGCGAAATACAAAAACAGAATACCGATCAGTAATATGACATAACAGCATATCAGTATGGTTGAACGCCACCCGCGTAGCTTTGTCTTCAAATCTTTTTCCAGGATGGGATTAATTCTCATTACCATTCCCCCTTTCGGTCAGATGCATGAATACAGATTCCAGCGAACCTTCAATCGGCTGGAATGAAATGACCGGAATGTCTTTTTCCACAAGCGTTCTTAAAATGCGAACATATTCTTCATTCCCACCGCTCACATTCACTTCAATCACGCCTGCAACAGAACTGATGGAGCCGATTCCTGGCATTTCCATCATCACCTTTACTGCTTCCTCTTCCCGATCAGCAACCTTGATCTTCACCCGACCTGATTGAGACATCTTTTCCACAACTTCCGATACCGAGCCGCTGGCCACCAGCCTGCCTGAATCAATAATTCCAATGGCAGTACACAACTCTGAAAGCTCGGGCAAAATATGGGAGCTGATCAGAACAGTCTTCCCCATGGACCTAAGCTCTTTCAGTATTTCCTTCATCTCCACCCTCGCCCTCGGATCAAGACCAGAAGCGGGTTCGTCCAGAATCAGAAATTTGGGGTCGTGTATAAGGCTGCGGGCCAAGCAAAGCCTTTGTTTCATGCCCCTTGAAAGAGAATCGACATAGGCTTCCCTTTTTTCTGTCAGCCTTACCAGTTGCAGAAGGGAATCCGCCAGTTCAGCTGTTTTACTCTTGGAGATTCCCTGAAGACCCGCGTAAAAATTCATATATTCTGATACTTTTAAGTCATCATAAACACCAAAAAAGTCGGGCATGTATCCGATGTTTCTTTTGACTTCAAGAGGCTCCTTTGACACATCCACACCATTAACATAGACTTTTCCGGAGGTTGGTTTCAAAAGACCTGCGATAATACGCATTGTCGTTGTTTTACCCGCACCGTTCGCACCTACAAAACCATAGATTTCACCGGTAGGAATTTGCATGGTAAGGCGGTCTACTGCCAGCGTTCCCCTGAATCGTTTTGTCAGATTATCAACATGTACCATCATTTTGCCACCCCCTGAACGGAGATTTCCGGAATCGACAGTAACTCTTGTTGATATTCCTTGTATACATCATAGTTTCTGTCTTCCGTAATGTCGGGCTGACCCAGTTCAACCACCAGAACTTTCATGCGTACTTCGTTATCCTGGCCAATATACTGGTAAGCATCATCCTGTATGGTGGTTTTGGCCTCAATCATATCCCAGCTGTGGGTTATTACATTGTATAGAAAATACTCATATCGGTTTTCCAGTATTTCGGTTTGGAATCTGCTGCTTTGATTGTTTTCCATATTATATTTAATATACAAAGGGATATAGGTTTCAGTGGAAACCCCTAAACCGGTAACGGAAAGTTTTTCAGGTATTGCAAAGCGAAATTCCATTTCTCCGGTATTGTGGATACGGATGCCATAATTGCTTTCCTGCCATCCTACTTCATTGTCTATATAAACACCCGCTTTGATGATTCCACCCGGAATTTCCACTTCTCTTCCCGGCTCAAATGAAAGATCTGATTCTATCAGGATCAGGTTCTGGTGATACTTCTGCGGTTCCTTATTATTAACCTTCAGCCCGTAATCAATTACCTGGCTGTTTCTGGCCAGAAGAAACATTTGTATTTTTCCTGCCCGATTATAGATCTCATTAACATAGTTCTCAAAAATTCTGCGTCTTCGCATCATCTCCTGATAATCAGAAGGAATATCCCTGGTGTTGTTGTAATAGGTTCGGCCGAAGAACCCATCTAAGTATTCATCAGGTCTTTTGTAAATATCGGGGCTGTCAAAGGGTATACTTACCTCGACAGTGTCTCCTGCTGGAATATCCCCGATGGGAATGAGGTTCGTTCCTATAATAACAAGCGAATCCAACAGATGATACGGTGATGTATTGGTTATCCTTCCCTTAAGCTTTCCATCCTTCAGAAAGAGCTCCTTTAAAATATCCCCGCTGAAAGGAATCGTTTTTTCAGCACGGATTACCGTTGGTGTCCAAAGCATCACGTCATACTGCTCATAGGAGATCGGGGATGATATGGTATATTTGCCAGTCACCACCCCTTCAAAATCATCACCATAATATCGGTAACCCGTATTACTATATACGTTGAATGGATTTTCCAAGCCACTGGACGGGTCATATTCCATTTTTAACGTTCCGCGTCTGTCATTGAAAACACCGATGGAAGAAGTCACTGCGGCTTCGTTCACATCTGAAGAAACCCTTACCAGGGACGCGGTATTCACCACCGCAGAATGATAGCGGGTTTTAAAGCCCAGAAGATACATTCCGGCAAGAAACAGAATGGATAGTGCCGGGATGCATACCCAAGCCCAGTCCCTTTTATCCATTTTCTTAAGGATTAGATACAGTACAGGACCTGCAATAATTATATATACACCCAGTGATATAAACATCCACAAAAAGGGTGGTTTTTTTTCGCTGGGAACTTCAGTTGCGAGGTGTTCAAGCTCATAATTATTGTAAACCTGTTTCTGGAAAAAACCATTCCCACGTTCGTAGAACCGCTGCATATTGACACCAATGAACTTGAACATGTTTTCAAAGAAAGAAATCCTTCCCTGCCATGACGCAAACGGTTCCGATATCGGATCAAATGTTAAGACAAGAATCGTCCCGATTTCCTTCTCATATTTAATAACCAGCGGATTATTCGCATCCCCTGCGATGACATCGTTTGCAAACCATCGCACGGGTTCACCAGGTTTATAGTTTTCATCGCCAACAGGAAGCGGTATGTACTCAAACCCCAACTTTCCAAGTGCCAGTTTCATCGTCATATCAGGCGTATGTCTGCCAGAGAACCGTTCCAGTGTTTCGGTGCACAGTATATCCTTTGTTTCATGGATGGTATAGGGCTTCAAACTATCTGGCAGGCCATGGTATACCTTCTGCCAGTTCATTCCCGTTCCAAGTATCAGGATGCCACCAGAACTTACCCAGGTTTCAAGGGTGGAGATCTGCGAATCGCTTAACAGTGACGTGTCGAATTTGTTTATGATTAAAAAATCAAACCCATCAATTACTTCAGTTTTTTCAGGGAAGCTGTTTCTGTCCAAGGGAACCACTACAGCCTGACGTTTCTCATAGCCATCCCCATCTGCACGCATGGTTGTTGCCTGAGCAACCTGGCCGGCTGCGATCATTAATTGCATCTTTTCCTGATAACCCTGATCAAATGCAACCGGAACCGAATTCCCGTTCAAAAATCCAAATGCGTCCTTCTCTTCGGACAGAACCCCAATCAACATGATTTCAGGGCGCAAAAGACGTGAAAAGGAATATTCCTGCTCCGCCAAAACCTGTTTGCCTTTCAACACACGAATATTAACCTTTCTTTGGGCTGAAACCACCGGAATATCAAAATATAATTGATGGTCGGTTCCCGCTGCCAATTCCACTGGTTTAGCGATAATAATCTTCCTGGCCTGATCGAGGTTGGCTTCCACCTGAATTTCGCCGGATATGGCCTGCCCCGCTGTCTTAATTTTAATGTGAATGGGCGACCAGGCCCCCAATTTCGCGATTCCATCATACCCACCCGTAACCTCAATGACGACTTCTTCATCGTCTGGTGCTGCGCTCGCTTGAAGCCCACTTGAAACAGCAGTAACTAAGATGAACAATGCGGCAATTAAGGCTAATCTTCTTTTGTTTTTTTTGTGCAAAACAAACACCTCTCTATGAATCATCTGACCATTCATGTCATTATAACACATACGCAGCAGAAATATCCAATACCCCGAGACAGATATAATCCATCAGAAAGGATTACTGATTGCGGTATATGCGTTTATTATATTATTACATCCGTCAAACCTCGATATCTGCAAATTCTCTGAACAACCGATGATTTGATCCATTTATCCTAAATAATATAGACGAAAAAAATAATAAAAAGTTTCATGTTTCAGTAAAACACGTAAAAAAAGTTCCAAAACGACAGTGTCTGCAAGTGACAAATAATTGAAACTGTGCTTGGAAACGAATTCACCAATATATTCGTTTGTCATCTATCCTGTTTTCAGAAATGATACACGAATTGACTTGAGACGTTGATCGGGCGATATACGGACGCAGGGCCTGTTTCCGTGTTTTCTTTCTCTCTTGCGCAAATGAGAGCAGACCCCTTGTCCGTAAATGTTGTTGTTCAATTCACACTATAAAGCATTTCAGCATACGTGGGCAGCGGCCAGTGCTTTTTCGCAACAAGTGTTTCGAGCTCATCGACAATCAGCCTGAGCTCGGACATCGCCCCGAACACATGATCGCGGTAAAACTCTGCCAGTGACAGCGCATCGGTTGTTTTCTTCGTCTCCAGCATAGCGTTCTCCAAGGTATCAAGCTTTCTTAATAAGCAGGCAGATAATTTCGAAATCTTGTCAAGGAAATACTCCTCCAGCGTACAATCATATCTTCCATCTGTTTTTTTGCTTTGAAGAAGCTGCGAAAGCTCATGTTGATAGCTGATACAGGCTTGGATGATTTCTTTCTTAACCATATCAGTCATGGTAAGGGCTTCAATACGTAATGTTTTGCAATAGTTTTCCAGCAAAATTTCATATCTGGAACGTATTTCTGTTTCGGAGAATACATGATGCCGGGTAAATACATCGATGCTTTTTTGTGCTATAAACGCAGGCATTGCTTCAACCGTTGTTTTAAGATTGGACAGGCCTCGCTTTTCAGCTTCGTACACCCATGCTTCAGCATAGTTGTTACCGTTGAAGACAATCCGTTTGTGTTCACGGATGGTTTTCTTTATCAAAACCGCAAGTGTATCCTTAAAATCATTCGTCTTCTCAAGGGTATCGGCAAAATCACGTAATACCTCAGCGACAGCTGTATTAAGAACAAAATTGGGCCCGGCAATTGAGAAGGAAGATCCGGGCATACGGAACTCAAACTTGTTACCGGTAAAGGCAAACGGTGAGGTGCGGTTTCGGTCGGTGATGTCTTTGGGGAAATGAGGCAGCACCGTTACGCCTATCTCCATTTGATTCTTTTGTTTGCCTTTGTATGCAACGCCTGTTTCAAGTGCTTCAAGAATTTCTGTCAATTCATCTCCTAAAAATATCGATATTATCGCCGGTGGTGCTTCATTGGCACCCAGTCGATGATCATTTCCTGCACTGGCAACCGACACTCGAAGTAAATCCTGGTATTCATCAACCGCCTTGATGACCGCCGTGAGGAACAGTAAAAACTGTGCATTTTCGAAGGGTGTTTCACCTGGCTCCAGAAGGTTTATGCCGGTATCGGTAGAGAGAGACCAATTATTGTGTTTCCCACTGCCGTTTACACCAGCAAAGGGTTTTTCATGAAGCAAACACGACAAACCATGCTTATTGGCTATGCTTTTCATCACTTCCATCGTCAACTGGTTGTGATCGGTTGCCAGATTGGTAGTCCCGAAAATTGGAGCCAGCTCATGCTGTGCCGGAGCAACCTCATTATGTTTGGTTTTTGCATGCACGCCCATCTTCCAGAGTTCCTCTTCCAATTCATGCATGAATGCAGACACACGCGGCTTAATGCTTCCGAAATAATGATCGTCCATCTCCTGCCCTTTTGGTGGTCGTGCTCCAAACAAAGTACGTCCGGTGTAAACTAAATCGGGACGCCGCAGGTACATCGTTTTGTCTATGAGGAAGTACTCCTGTTCCGGGCCCACCGTTGTAATGACGCACTTCACGTCTGTATTTCCAAAAAGTCGAAGAATACGGATGGCCTGCTTGTTAATGGCCTGCATCGATCGCAAAAGTGGTGTTTTTTTATCCAATGCCTCACCGCTGTATGAACAAAAGGCGGTGGGAATATACAGCGTATCATTTTTGATAAAAGCATAAGAGGTAATATCCCACACCGTATAACCCCTGGCCTCAAAGGTTGCGCGCAGTCCACCAGACGGAAAGCTGGAGGCGTCTGGTTCACCGCGTACCAGTTCTTTTCCCGAGAATTCCATAATGATCCTGCCATCGCCGGCAGGGGCAATAAAACTGTCGTGCTTTTCAGCAGTAATACCCGTCATTGGCTGGAACCAATGGGTAAAGTGTGTCGCCCCTTTTTCAACAGCCCAGTCCTTCATTGCATTGGCCACTGCATTGGCAACATCAAGTTCCAAATGAGTTCCTTGCGCCATGGTCTTTTTCAGTGCCTTGTAAACATCTTTCGGCAACCTGGCTTGCATTACCGTATCGTTAAATACCATACAGCCAAACAGATTCGCAACATCCTTCATAAAATCACTCCTTGCATATAGGCTTTTTCTCATCGTTCTGCGGTATCCAAATAAAATACTTAATTCCCATGCTCCCGATATTGGCAGCTGCGCAATACCGGGCTTTGTCGAATTCTGACTGGAACAAGCAAAGGCGCTGCGGACTTTTCGTCCACAGCGCCTTTGCTGTTGATGTTTTTATTATAATAAAACCTACTCTGCCTGTCAATAGGTTTTCTTTGTTTTATGCAACTTTATTTTTTGCCTGTTTCATATTTACGCATTTATTCTCGTTTTGCTTCATAAATATAGATAAATTTTGCAACATACCGTTTCCCGTACTTCATTTTCTTGTTGACAATGGCCCCGTTTTACTGTAAAATTATTTGCGTTGAACAAAGGCGTTCATCAGATAATGTGAAAGCCAGTTAAAACACCGAATTTGTAGCGGTCTGTTTAACTGCCTGCATTATATGATGAGCGCTTTTTAATGATTTGGATCAGAACTTCTCAAATCAATATCATGCCAGAGACATTGTGAAGCGTTGATTCGAAAGTTGTTTAAGGGTAGCAACGCCAGGAGGTACGACGATGAAAGAGGGTCAAATAAGAATCCCATCAGGCTGTTCCATATCGGGGTTGATTGATAAATCGGGGAAGCTTTTCAGCGGCGAAGCGATAATCCGGTCCATGTCTGTTATGCACGATCGCAGTAACGGTCTTGGCGGCGGCTTCGCAGCTTATGGCATCTATCCCGGGTATAAGGATTACTATGCGCTGCATGTTTTCTATGATAACATCTCTGCCAAAAAAAGCTGTGAGACGTTTTTGGAACGTCACTTTGACATCATTAACCTGTCCAAAATACCCACAAGAAAAATCAGAGAAATTACCGATGAACCGCTTATATGGCGATATTTTGTTACCCCGTTGCCCACAAAACTGTCAGAGAGTCAGCTCGACGAGCGGGAGTTTGTTGTTAAATGCGTGTTTCGCGTTAACACCCGGATTGAAGGCGCATATATTTTCTCCAGTGGTAAAAACATGGGCGTTTTTAAGGCAGTAGGGTACCCCGAAGATGTAGGACGGTTCTATCGTTTGGAAGAATACGAAGGTTACTGCTTTACTGCACATGGCCGGTACCCCACCAATACACCGGGCTGGTGGGGAGGTGCACACCCGTTTTCATTGTTGGATTACGCTGTAGTGCACAACGGTGAAATTTCTTCCTATGATGCAAACCGAAGGGCTATTGAAATGTACGGCTACAAATGCACCTTGCAAACCGACACAGAAGTCATTGCCTATATTGTCGATTACCTCCACAGAAGGAAAAGACTCACATTCTCTGAAGTGGCCTCGATCATCGCTGCGCCATTCTGGCAGACCATTGAACGAATGCCACCAAACAAGCGCGAAGTCCATGAATACTTACGCAATGTTTTTGCAGCACAGCTGATTACCGGTCCATTCTCCATTCTTGTGAGCTTTGACGGCGGACTCATGGCCCTCAATGACCGTTTGAAGCTGCGCAGTATGGTGATCGGAGAGAAGGGTGATCTGGTTTACGTCGCAAGCGAAGAAGCAGCTATCCGGGTTATCGAGCCAAACCTGGAAAACGTATGGTCGCCCAAAGGCGGAGAACCTGTGATTGTACGCTTGAATGGAGGTTTGGAGCGTGTCGGTTAACTTCATATACCCTGTCTATGAAATTGAAAGAAAGTACGATCGGTGTATCGTTTGCAGAGTCTGTGAACGACAGTGTGCCAATGAAGCACATGCGTATTTGCCAGATCTTGACAAAATGGTCAGTGACGATACAAAATGCGTTAACTGTCACCGCTGCATAGCGCTATGCCCTACCCGGGCGTTGAAGATTATCAAGAGTAACAACACCTATAAGGAAAATGCCAATTGGAGCGGTAAAACCATGAACGAACTTTACCGCCAGGCATCAAGCGGCGGCGTACTGCTTTCCAGTATGGGCAATCCAGAGAATTATCCGGTTTATTTTGACAGAATGCTGCTCAATGCCTCCCAGGTCACCAATCCATCCATTGATCCGCTTCGAGAGCCAATGGAAACCAGAGTATTCCTTGGTGCAAAGCCCCATCACATTGAACGCGACCAAACAGGACGTATTGTGAATAACCTGTCACCGTACCTCACGCTATCCATGCCGGTCATGTTCAGTGCCATGAGCTATGGATCGATCAGTTACAATGCTCACGAAAGCTTGGCTCGGGCAGCACAGGAACTTGGAATTTTATATAACACCGGCGAAGGCGGTTTGCATGAGGATTTCTACTGTTATGGCAGCAATACCATCGTGCAGGTGGCATCGGGGCGTTTTGGCGTTCATCCTGATTATCTGAATAGCGGCGCAGCCATAGAGATAAAAATGGGGCAGGGTGCAAAACCCGGTATTGGCGGGCATCTTCCGGGAGAAAAAATCGTAGGCGATGTCTCACGAACACGAATGATTCCCGAGGGAAGCGATGCCATCTCCCCCGCACCTCATCATGATATTTATTCCATTGAGGATTTGCGTCAGTTGGTATTCTCGCTCAAAGAAACAACGAATTACCAAAAACCCATCATCGTTAAAATTGCGGCAGTGCATAATGTCTCTGCCATCGCAAGCGGTATAGCCCGAAGCGGTGCAGACATCATCGCCATTGATGGATTCCGTGGTGGTACCGGAGCTGCTCCCACGCGGATCCGCGATAATGTCGGTATCCCAGTTGAACTGGCGCTGGCCAGCGTTGATAAGCGTTTGCGGGATGAAGGGATTCGTGACAATGTATCGCTTGTCGTCGGAGGCAGTATTCGTTCAAGCGCTGACATCGTCAAGGCCATTGCACTGGGCGCGGATTGTGTCTACATTGCTACAGCCGCATTGCTCGCTCTTGGCTGCCATCTATGCAGAAGCTGCCACACCGGAAAATGTAATTGGGGCATTGCCACACAGAAACCTGAGCTTGTGAAGCGATTAAATCCTGGTATTGGTTACAAGCGCCTTGTAAACCTTCTGATGGCATGGCAGCACGAAATGAAAGAAATGATGGGCGGCATGGGAATTAATTCGATTGAAAGCCTGAAAGGTAACCGATTGATGCTGCGTGGGGTTGGCCTAACCGAAAGGGAGCTTGATATCCTTGACATAAAGTACGCAGGGGAATAGAAATATCACCACAGGTAAAAGTACAAGGAAGTGAATTCATCTAGCTGAAGCTGAATATCGGGGCATCGGTGTTGGAAAGGTCTTGACGTGTTCAGTGTGTTATGACTAAAGGAGGTATAAACTAATGCTTACCGCAGTTGTGGGTATTAATTGGGGCGACGAGGGAAAGGGCCGTATGGTGGATTTACTGTCCGCGAAATATAATGTGATTTGCCGCTATCAGGGTGGCAACAACGCCGGGCACACGGTTGTCAACGACAAGGGCCGGTTCATATTAAATCTATTACCCTCAGGTATCCTAAGAGATAATGTGGTTAACGTTATGGGAAACGGGATGGTCATTGATTTGGAACACCTGTGTGGCGAAATCAATGCTTTGAAAAGCAAGGGCGTGAAAATATCTCCGGATACACTGAAAATCAGCGACAAGGCATTCATTTGCATGCCATGGCACAAACAGCAGGATATCCTGGAGGAGGAACGTCTGGCAGATAAGAAGTACGGCTCTACCAGGCGTGGCATCGCACCGGTATATGGTGACAAGGTGATGAAAAAAGGGATACGGATGGGGGATTTGCTTACTCGGGATACCCTTGAAAAAAAAGTGGCGGGTGTGCGTGAGTGGAAAAGGCTAATCCTTGGCGGATACGGCGATGGTAACATTTCTCTTGAGTCGATGATGCAATGGCTGATAGAATTCGGCAAACCCCTGCTTCCCTATATTTGCGATATCTCAGAATATTTACTGGGGGCGGTCAATGAGAGCAGAGATATTCTGTTTGAAGCTCAACTCGGGGCACTGCGGGATATTGACTATGGCATATATCCCTACACCACATCCTCTCAAACATTGGCGGCATACGCACCTATCGGTGCAGGGATCCCTGGGGTGAAGCTGGATCAAGTCATCGGTATCATGAAAGCCTATTCCTCCTGTGTAGGCGAAGGCCCATTCACAGCAGAACTGTTTGGTGAGGAAGCCTCCAGGCTGCGTGAGGCTGGAGCAGAGTATGGCGCCGCAACAGGCAGACCACGCAGGGTCGGTGGATTTGACATTCCCGCCAGCCGATATGGGGTTTATGTCCAGGGGGCCAGTACTCTTGCGCTGACCAAGCTGGATGTCCTGTCCTATCTTGACATTATTCCGGTATGCATCGCTTATGAAATCGATGGAGTGCGATGCGATCATTTCCCAACAGGCGACAGACTGCTGAGAGCAAAGCCGATTTATGAATATCTGGACGGTTTCAGAACGGATATTTCAAAATGTAGAAAACCAGACGATTTACCGGTTGCAGCCATACGGTATATTCGCTTCATAGAAAAGGCTGTTGGGTGTCCCATCCAATATGTTTCGGTCGGCGCCGGGCGGGATGACTACATTGAAATGAGGTGAGCACTTGAAAAGGATCTACGT
>JAAYKJ010000055.1 GCA_012522505.1 Clostridiaceae bacterium | reverse complement strand
CGATACTATCTTGTGTTTGTTCAACCTCTGTTCCAAATAGAGAATTCTTTTTCAGTCCCGTTTTGTCTTCTATAATAATGGCTGATACACCCATTCGTTCCAGAGTTTTGACGTTATAAGTAAAGTGCTCAATCAATCCACCTGTATCCCCGTCCAGTATAATAGGTTTAGTTGTAACCTCCATGATATCATCGATAGTACGAATCCGGGACGACATGTCTATCAGTTCGATATCTGGTTTACCCTTAGCGGTTGAATCGCAAAGGCTAGATACCCACATTCCATCAAACTGATATGCCTTTCCATCTTGATAGACAGTAGTTTTTTCTGCTATCAATCCAGTAATACCACTATGTGCTTCTATGATGCTAATGATCGGCTTTAGTGCAAGGAGTTTTCGCAATCTTCCGCGCCTAATATCAGGAATAGAAAGTTGTGCCCTTGTCCTTTGTTCGAGTTCGCTATATTTATTGTCTTGGGAGTATGGATATTCCACCAGTTTTCCACCATATTCTGCTAAAATTGCAACCACCTCATCTCGAACGGGCTTTTGAAAACCTGTTTTCCAGTCGTCCCCATGAACTACATAGTTAGGGTGGAGCTGACGGAGAATCTCTGTATAGCTGAGGGCTTCTTGTTTTATTACATGGTGTACACCTTTAATGTTTTCGAATAATGCTTTTCTTTCTTCAAAGGGCAGTAAAGGAAAGCGCTTGTAACTTGCAATAGCTTCATCAGATAAAACTCCAATCGTTAATTTGCCAAGCTTGGCAGCTTTACGAATGATAGATATATGCCCACTATGGAGCATATCTGTAGAAAAGCACATATAGACTACCCGGTTTTCCAATTCTTTAATCTTGGAAGAGACAACTGCAAGATCAGCAGGAGTATCAATTTCACAACAAAGAGCATTTCTTACATCCAGCGGCTGGATATGACAATTTTCAGACACCTCATTGAAAGCATTCTCAGCGTAACAGGTAATTTTTTTTTGCTCACAAAAAGTGATTATATTATTTAGCCAGATCAACCAATCTCTCTTTAAAAGTTTATACAAAGCCTGCGCTGTTACAGCATTATTAAATAATTGAATTCCAATTTCTGTTACGTTTCCTTCTTGAATGGCTGCCTTGAAGTCTTTATCTGGCAACTCGACAGTTGAACTGGTTGCCATGCAGCTGGTTTGGCTATTAACAATCTCTTCAAAAACGGTATTCTCGAATACTAAGTCTCCATGCAACATGATGATATCGTCAAACAGATAATCTTTTGCACAATAAATAGAATAAATATAATTAGTCTCTGCATAAACCGGATTTTTAATGAAAGTAAAACTCAATGGTAGATTTAGAGAGTTGCAGTAGTTAATCAGGATTTCATCAAAAAGACCTGTTGTCATTACAACTTCTTTTATTCCTGAGTCAGCAATTTGTCTTAGCTGCCGGCTTAAGATGGTATCGGAAAGTGAAATTTCCGTCATGCACTTTGGTTGTTCACTGGTCAAGGCACCCATTCGCCTCCCAACTCCAGAGTTAAGGATAAGAGCTTTCATACTTTACCTGCATTCCTTTAAATAGTTCATAAAATTTTTTATGTTTTCTTTTGGTGTTGTTGTAGGCCTTCCCAAGTCAGGGCGCGAGACAATAGAGCTTTTAACTTCTATAAAGGTAAGGAGATTAGTGTTCACTGCTTTCTGTAGCGCTTTTTCCAGACCTTCTAAGTTATCTACTTTACATGTCTGTTGATATCCACAACCAGAGGCAATCTGTATGAAGTCAATTTTTTCAGCAACTGTTGGCATTCCTCCAACGGTTTCATGGGCTCCATTATTGATTACAATATGAATTAAATTTTTCGGCTTATTAGCACCAATAATAGCCATCGCTCCAAGATGCATTAATGCTGCTCCATCGCCATCAATGCACCAAATTTTAGTATTTGGTTTATTTATGGCAATCCCAAACCCAATAGAAGAGCTATGTCCCATAGAGCCTACAGTGAGAAAATCATATTTATGCGATTGCTTGTTAGCTTGACGAATTTCAAAAAGCTCGCGCGATGTCTTTCCTGTAGTTGATACAACAACACCTTCGCCAGAGACAGCAACAATTTGCTTAATAACATCTTCTCGAGAGAGAGTATTTTTATTGGCGTATTTTCCCTTTCCGGCATACTCTAAAGCTCCCTTGCGAACAACAAAAGCAATACTCTTCCCTGAGTTTAATAACAACTTAAACTCTTTTAACTTTTGAAACAACTCATCTTTTGTTGTTTTCTCGCTAACAACTTCCGTTTTAATACCAATATATTCTAAAAGCTTTAATGTTATTTCTCCTTGAAAAACATGCTGGGGTTCATCTTTTGTTCCGGGCTCTCCTCTCCAACCAATAATAAAAACACAAGGGATTCCATAAACTTTATCGTTTAATAAGGATACAACAGGATTGACAATATTTCCAATGCCACTATTCTGTAAATAGACCACAGGAACTTTGCCTGTTGAAAGATAGTAACCTGCTGCTAATGCAGCACAGCTACCTTCATTAGCAGCTATAATATGTTTTTGTGATATACCGTATTCATTCATTAAGTAATTACATAATGATTTCAGTTGTGAATCAGGAATACCGAACGAACATTCTCCAGAAATTTCCCTTAATAGTTTCGTGAAAGTCTCGATAAGCATAGAGGTAATAGAAATTTATAAATACATGATTTGGTCGGCCATACTTCTATAGGTAGAGGCTAGCCGTTTCAGAATAGAGAAGTGAGCTTAAGATTCCAAGCAAAAAGACGCTTTCAGAGCTTTTTTTTCGCTCCGAAAGCGTCCCACATCAAATAAAGAAACAGGGACTATT
>JAAYKJ010000054.1 GCA_012522505.1 Clostridiaceae bacterium | reverse complement strand
TTTTTCCGGGTATTTATTTGAATAAGAGCTTGAATAAATTATACTGACCAAAGATGGAGACTCCGATCAAGGAAATAACAGACATAATCTTGATCAGAATATCCAGAGACGGACCTACCGTATCTTTCAGCGGATCACCAACGGTATCTCCGATAACCGTTGCGGCATGGGTTTCCGATCCTTTTTCTTCTCCATCTACCCCACCGGACTCAACATATTTCTTTGCGTTATCCCAAGCACCACCGGCATTTGCCGTATATAAAGCCAGCATGATTCCTGAAAGTGTTGTTCCGATCAGCAAACCGCCCACGAAATTGGGGCCAAAGATGAAACCACCGGCCAAGGGAGCTGCGATGGATATGATAGAAGGAACTTTCATTTCCTTGATTGCACCTTTGGACGAAATACGGATGCATCGTTCATAATCCGGCTTTTCTTCTCCGGTTAGGATACCAGGGTTTTTCTTAAATTGTCTGCGAACCTCTTGCACCATATTCATGGCTGCTTTGGAAACAGCCTCAATCAGGATACCGGAAAACAGAAACGGCAAAGCGCCCCCAACCAATGCGCCTGCCAGGGTAAGAGGATCAACGATGTTTAAAACCAGATCTACATGCTCTGCAATGTTGGAAACCTGTGAATGGATGTACGATACCAACAGCGACAGGGCAGCCAGTGACGCGGAACCAATGGCAAAACCTTTACCGATGGCAGCGGTGGTATTTCCTACGGAATCAAGCTTGTCTGTGATCTTTCTCACCTCAGGCTCCAGATGACACATTTCGCTGATACCACCGGCATTGTCTGCAATAGGTCCGTATGTATCCACCGAAACAGTTGTAGCAACAAAGGACAGCATTCCGATCGCGGCCATGGTTACACCGTAAATTCCTGCAATATAGTAGGATAAAATCGTTGTAACTGCCAGAATCAATACGGGGACGAAAGTCGATTTCTTGCCGAGAGCCAATCCCGCTGTAATTGTTATTGCAGGCCCCTGTGCAGAAGATTTTGCAATATTCTGAGTATGTTTATAATCATAGCTGGTATACCATTCGGCAACCATGCCAATGGTGATCCCACTAACAATTCCCAGGACTGAAGCAATCCATGGTGAAAGCACACCCACTTTAAAACCGGCATTTAAAAGGGCTTCTCTGCCAATATTTCCGAAAAAGAAGTATGTGAAAACCGAATTCAGAATGATAGTCAACCCCGCAGACACCCAGGTGGCAATATTCAGTTCCTTATGGGGATGATTTGAAACCTTTTTCATGATAAGAAACATTATTCCAGCAACACAACTGATCAAACCAATGGACACAAAGGTAACAGGATATAGAATTAATTTTTCCACCATCAATTCGGATATTTTGTCCCCTTCAAGGAAAAAGGTATAACAAGCCAGTGCGATGCTGGCAATAATTGCTCCAACAAAGCTTTCAAGCAAATCAGAACCCAAACCGGCAACATCACCTACATTATCACCGACATTGTCGGCAATGGTAGCTGGATTTCTGGCATCGTCTTCAGGAATATGTGCTTCTGTTTTTCCAACCAGATCCGCTCCCATGTCGGCAGCCTTGGTGTATATTCCGCCTCCGACACGATAGAACATGGCGATAATGGAACATCCCAGAGCATAACCGGATACGGTCATGGCAAAGGGTATAAAATTAACCCCTATCCAGTTCGTATATATGGTAAGGTTTTCAGAAGCCATCTGACCCATCAATTTGCCAAATACCAGCAAAACAATGACCAAACCAAATAGGGCAAAGCCTGCAACACAAAGCCCCATAACACTTCCACCCTGAAAAGCGACCTTCAACGTAGAACCCAATTTTTTTGTCGTTCTCGCAGTATTGGCCACACGGACATTTGCCAGGGTAGCTATTTTCATTCCGACAAATGCAGCCATTAAGCTCATGGAAGCACCTATTATAAATGCAACCCCCACATACCATTGAACCAATATGCTCAGAACAACCAAAATAGCTATTACTGAAATAACAACAACTCTCATTTCTTCCATCAGAAAAGCTTTCGCTCCGATCTGGATAGCGGAAGCTATCTCTTTCATAGATTCTGTTCCTTCATCCCGTTTTTTCACTTGGACAAAATTAAACGCTGCAAATGAAAGCGCAAGGATTACTGCAATAATGATGATCCCAAACATGATACTCCCCCTCGATGACTTTGTTGTAATCGCTTACATTTACTTCATTGGAAATGTAATAGATATGACCTGCTGTGTTTATGCAAAAGAAACAGGAAACTTGCCCGGTACATTTTCAATATACAACGATCAAGTACCTGTAAATGATACTATGAACACAGTTTAAGAGATATTTTACCGTTGAACTGCATGCTCGTTCAATAAGCAAAATTCTGCGGATTTAGGCCAATTGCCTTTCATTATATCACATTTTTTTATAGACAAAAAAGAATAAATTTCAACAAGGAAAGTGTAAGTTTATTATAAAAAATCTACAATTTTTATAGCCATTCCTTCTTTCCATGAAGTAACATATTTTTATGTGTATTGTAAAATAAAAGTACAGCAAGTTGCCACATAAAAATCCAGCAGCTTGCCAAAC
>JAAYKJ010000053.1 GCA_012522505.1 Clostridiaceae bacterium | reverse complement strand
GTATTGCAGATCTTCCATATACCATGCTGTATCCGGTATATCCGGAAATTGATTCACTTCTGCCCTGACGGGAATATTTCCCACAAGCAGTATAACTGCGATCATCATTTTTACAAATATTCTTCTGGCTCTTTTCATCACAATTTCCTCCATTCATATGGTTCAGACTACGTGACAGCAAGATAAGGTGCTCACTATTTTTACCTCTGTACGGGCTATGCTGTTGGTTTTGTGCTAATCTCCCTGCCGGTTAGTGGTTTCGGTCTGTAGAGATTATCTGGTTTCAAAAAGGGAGATCCGAATTAAAGCAGGCCCTGGGCTTTTTGTCTTCGTAAAGGTGCTTTGGTTGAATACTCTCCAGTAGAATCGATTGCTTAGTACAGATGTTGCCCGGGAATGATACGAATATGCTACTAAACGGCGTTTCGAACAGCCACCATGAATAAAAAGGGCATAACAGACAATTATGTATACAGTACGGAATTTACATAAATAATGGCAGCACTTCATGAATGCAATCTATCACACAGAACCATCCATGTCAATACCAAATCGCCCCATAATTACCATAATGTGAAGTGAGAGTTACTGTTCAGAGGTATCTGATGAGAGATAGATGTCGATAGTAGGAAACATTAGCGTAATGCAGCTTAGAGATGTATCGGTCGAGGAAATAAAAGCCGACTGTTTGAAAAAAATGCAACAAAGTAATATTTAAAAACTTTGTGAACTGGCTTGCCGACGACTGGAGAGGAAGTGCGGCCAGGACTCTTGACCGGATGCATCTAGGTCTCTGGCTTGCCGACCACTGGAGAGGAAGTGTGGGAGGAGCTGACGATGCAAATATGACAGCAAAATTACGATCAAGAAAATAGCCCGGCAGGCAAGCATGAAAAATATATGCAGATGCCTTGGTTCAAGATCGTCAATCGGATCACGGAATAGAAATAAGACCAGACAAGCTGTGTTGTCTGGTTTTACAGCCCTAGCATTTCGTAGGTTAAGTCACGAATTTTGGGATGAATCACACCATAGGCATATTCGCAATTCAGTACGTGCTGTACATAGAACACCGCCAAGCGGTTCTGTACATCAATAATCGCATAGGCGCCGGCAGCTCCATCCCATCCGAATTCACCCAAAGGGCTTCTGGCCCCGGATTTATCTCGCTCAACCAATGTTCGAACGCCCAGGCCATAACTGTATCCCTTTCGGTTCCATGCATCAAAGTCTTTTCTTGAATTCCCGCGCAGCTGATCTTCACGCATCATATCAATGGCTTTCATGGAAAGAACGGTGTAACCATCAGTGCTTATGCCTTTATTACACATAGCGTCCAAAAACAGAATGTAGTCATCCACTGTTGAAATAAGGCCAGCGCCACCACTTTCAAAGTTTTTCGTAAGGAAATATCGGTTTTTATTTGGTACCGGTGTTGATTTCATGGTATCCATATGGTATTCAAACAGTCCAGACATATTTGCCTTGCGATCGGGGGTCAGTTTAAAGCCGGTATTTTTCATACCCAATGGCTGAAAGATATTTTCATCCAGATAAACGCCAAATTGTTTTCCTGAAACCACTTCCACCACCGCAGCCAGTACATCATGGCTGAGGCTGTATTGAAAACGCGTTCCCGGTTCAAAGTCAAGAGGTTCTTTGGCGAGCGCTTCAATGACTTGCCGGGTGGAAGCTTCATAGTTTGAGGCTTCCTGGATCTTAAGAATGGAGGGGAGTTCGAGCTCGTAGTTCAGACCGCTCTGCATGGACATAAGATGCCGTATTGTGATGGGGTTTTTGGCAGGTCTGGTAGTGGAACCTTCTTTTATCTTCATGTTTTTGTATTCCGGCAGATAATTGGATACCGGATCATCAAGGCCGATAAGCCCCTGATCCACAAGCTGCATGGTGGCAGTGCAGGTTATCAGCTTTGTTGCCGAGTAAAGCCAGTATGTAGTGTTATCGGATAGTGTTTTTTTCATATCGGGATCGGAATATCCTGTGATATGGCGAAAAACAGGTTTATGATCCAGATAAACTGCACAGTCACAGCCGGGTATTCCACGTTCTTTCAATGAGTTCAGGTAATCAGTCAAAATTGCTCTATTCATCGTCAAAATCCTCCTCATATCATCAAGATATCTTGCTGATTTAGTATTCTCTCGGGTGATTTCGGGAACGATCAGCCCAACTGCAGGACTCTGCATCACAGCCCCACAGCCAAGCCAGGTATTGTTCCAATATCAAATATGGCGCTTAAGTTCACTCTAATTTTATCACACAAAACAGAAGGGATCTATCCTGCCGAAAAAAAGATTTCCCGAATACTCTTCATGATAATACAATGAATAGCCCTGTAATAATGTAACTTACAAGATGTATCAGATCCTATATTGAAAAATTCCGCTTATGTTTCCCAGCTTGATATTTCAGGCTGGAACCCCATTTTACACGTCCTCGGAGGATTCAAAATAATCCTGTCTCTGTAAATGCCATAAAAGCTCGAATATAGTATTTCTGAATAGCAGTGTTTCCGATTTTGGGAAATATCCTGTAAATATATTGTAATATACTGTGGTTTTTGCTATCGTTATAAGAAAATAAATGCATATTAGAAAATAGAAGGAAATTAAGGTAAATAAAGTGTCGTATCTTGTCGAACGATTTGAAAGGCTGTAATACGTTTCACGACAAGCAAAATCATCAAACAGGGATGCTTAAACAATGCTTTCAAATATAAATAACTTACCGCACAATAATCGTAGCTGGGCTCGTTAGCTGGTGGTAAGGCAATACAGTAGATCATGTAGTTTATTGATATACAATAAACAAAAGGGCGAAGCTATGGCTAAAAAGGAGAATTTAGATGGCTAATTGGTTCGTTTTTCATGTTCAAACTGGGCAAGAGCGCACAGCCTGCACGTTTTTGAATAAGTTATTTGATAACAGAGAGTCAATCGCTTTTATTCCGCAGATCAAAATTATCATTAAGAGATCACAGTTTATCCGAAAGGAACTTAAGCCAATGTTTCCCGGATATGTTTTTATTGAATCGATTCTGGGGGAGAAAATTTTTATAAGCCGTGCTTACGAGTATACTAAGTTTTCCAGTTGCATTTTCTATTTACTCAGGAATGGAAATGTAGATTTCGGGAAGGTAAGGGAAGAAGAAAAGGAATTGCTGCTAAGCTTCTGTAATAACGAATATATAGTAGAAGATTCGAAAGGCTTTATTGCGGGCGATAAGGTGTTTATTGTGTCGGGTCCATTGCAGGGAAAAGAAGGCATAATAAAAAAGATTAACAGGCACAAGAGGCGTGCAGAAATTGAACTGCAGTGTTTTGGAGAGCTAAGGCATATCAGCGTGGGCTTGGAAATTGTCTCTAAGATAACATAAATACATAAAGGTTCATATTCTTCAAGGGTTGGGCCTCTCGAAATGAAAGATACAAAAAAACTCTGAACCATGGAATTTTAAGGTCGGGTGTCTCGTATGTACAATCGGAATATACGCTTTGTTCCAAGAAAGAAAAGGTAGGTTTCTGTAATAGTATGATACAGGTAGCTGCCGTTAGTTTGGTTGATCCTTTGGATACAAGACAATTTGATAAGCTGATCAAAACCGTATCAATGGAGAAAAGAAGAAGGATTTACAGGTTTCGCATGCATGAAGATGCCCAAAGAACATTATTGGGTGACATCTTGGCAAGGTATTTAGTTTGTAAACAGCATAATGTAAAGAATTGTGAGCTGGTATTTGGAACAAATGCTTACGGTAAGCCATATTTGCTGAATGATACGAGAATTCAATTTAATATTTCACACTCTGGTAAATGGGTAGTTTGTTCCTTGCACCATCTTCCGGTAGGGGTTGATATTGAGCAGATAAAGCCTGTTGATATAAGCATAGCCGAACGTTTTTTCTCTAAAAGTGAAGTTCAAAGTTTAATGAACAAATGCATCAGCGAAAGGGAAGCTTATTTTTATGAGTTGTGGACATTGAAAGAAAGCTATATCAAAGCAGTTGGAAAAGGTTTGTCAATCCCGTTGAATTCTTTTGCCATAAACATTGAGCAGGGTGGCAACATCAATATTTATAACATAAATGGGTCAAATCGTTATTTTTTCAGGCAGTATTCAATAGAAAAAGGTTATAAAATGGCTGTTTGTTCACAAAAAAACGAATTTTCTGATTCTGTTGAACAGTTTGATGTGAACCAGCTGTATGAAGAAGTTTTACAGCTATAAAATATGTTATTTTTCATTTACAAATGAAAGGGTTGGTAACTTATGAAAACAATGATTGTAATCGGCATTATTGCTGTATTGGTGGTAGTCGTTTATTCTGCATTCATGCACAAATACAAACAGGAGACGGATAAGATGACACCATCCGAAACGCAGGAAATAACTTCTGGTATATATGCAATAAAAACGAACTATGTCAACTTCTATCTGATCCATGATGATGGGGGCTATATTGCAGTTGATGCTGGTGAAAACCGGGAAATAGCCGCAGAGCAGATGGAAACAGTAGGAATACGTCCTGAAGATGTAAAAATGGTGCTTTTAACACATACGCATAATGATCATATCGCGGCGCTGAAGTTATTTGAAAATGCGGTGGTCTATTCCCCTGAACATGAAAAACAAATCCATCCGCAGCACAAAGTGATCAAGGATTCGGAAAAAGTGCATGGAGAGAATGTTGAGATAGAGTGTATTTGCACGCCAGGCCATACACCCGGATCGGTCAGTTATCTTATCAATGGAAGTAATCTGTTTGTCGGGGACACATTAAGTTTGATAAATGGCGAAGTACAACTGTTTAACACATTTTTCAACAAGAATTCCGATCAGCAAAAAGAAAGCGTATCTAAGTTGGCCCAACTCGATGGAATTGAATACGTTTTTACATCGCATTATGGGTATACGAACGATTTCTCATATGCTTTCAAGCAGTGGGAAGAGCTTCAGGAAAAGGGGAATTGATATGAAGCTGGCAATGCTATTCCCAGGGCAAAGTTCGCAACAGATTGGCATGGGAAAAATATTATGTGAGCAATTCGAGACTGCCCGGAGGACGTTTCAGGAAGCGAATGAAGCTTTAAATGATGATATTCAGAAGCTGTGCTTTGAAGGAAGCGTGGAAGAACTAACCAAAACCATAAACAGCCAGCCCGCAATATTAACTGCAAGTGTAGCAGCCTTCAGGGTTTATATGGAGGAAATTGCTGTTCCCCCTTCTGTCATGGCCGGGCATAGTCTGGGTGAATACACTGCACTTGTATGTGCGGGAAGCATGGGTTTTGCAGATGCTGTTCGAATAGTAAGGCAGAGGGGGCGTTTCATGCAAGAGGCTGTTCCTGTGGGATCAGGTGCGATGGTTTCAGTTGGTGGCATCGCTGCAGAAACTGTTGAAGAGGAATGTAAAGCTGCCACAGGCTCTAATGGAAAAGTAGCCTGTATTTCAAACTATAATGCAACGGATCAGATTGTTATATCCGGCCATAAAGAAGCAATTGATTATCTCAGCGATAAATTTTCCCAAATGGGGGCCAACGTGATTCCGCTAAAGGTGAGTGCCCCGTTTCATTGCGCATTGATGCAGGTGGCAGCAGAGAATCTGAATCAGGAATTGCGCAAATACACATTTAATGACTTCTCATGCCCTGTCATTGCCAATGTGGATGCAAATCCGTATACATCTAAAGACAGTATTGTTGACATCCTTACAAAGCAGGTTGTTAAGCCGGTTAGATGGATAGAGACCATGCATTGGTTAAGGGATGAGGGGATAGAGACTGCGATAGAAATCGGGCCAAAGCCCGTACTTAAAAACCTGATGAGAAGAGATGTAAAAGAGATCACGGTATATAATTTTGGAAACGCATATGATGAAGCAACCATGCAGAATCACTTGAATCAGCTGAGAAATTTCAAACAACAAATCAATCATCACGGTAACTTCATGACAGTGATAAACAGATGCCTTAAAGCAGCGATATGCACCAAAAACAACAACTGGAATAACGATGAATACCAGAAAGGTGTGGTAGAACCATACCGGATGGTAAGACAAATGCAGACAAGCCTTGAGAAATCAGGGGCAGAACCTTCGTTGCAGGATGTGGAGAAAGCGCTGAACATGCTTCGAACCGTGCTGGAAACGAAGAAAACTCCGGAAGAGATCAGGGTTAAAAGACTGGAGCAGGTATTTGATGGGACGGGCGCAAAGCACTTATTTCCAGGTTTTTAGGTTCACATTACTACTTTTGTGAAACACCCGGTATGCGATACTAAAAGGATACCATCGTTCATTGGGGGATGTTTGAATGGAAAAGATAAAGCTGTTTTGCATACCCTATGCAGGCGGATCTGCGGGGATATACAGCAAGTGGAATGGACATATCAGCAAATTCATCGAGGTTTGCCCGGTTGAACTGCCGGGCAGAGGAAAAAGATTTTCTGAGCCTTTGTGCAATAGCATCAAACAGATGGTGGATGATGTATTCAAAGGAATAAGAGTCTGCATCGCTACACAACCCTATGCAATTTTTGGATATAGTATGGGCAGTCTGATTGCATATGAGGTCATTCGTAAAGTTGAAAGGTATGGATATCCCTCTCCTTTACATGCCTTTTTCGCGGCGAAACAGGCACCGCACATGAATAGAGAGAAGAAAAATTTTCATTTACTAGAGCAGAAAGCGTTTTTGGCTGAAATCATGAAGTTGGGTGGAACACCAAAAGAATTACTTGAAAACGAAGAATTGGTGAATATTGCCGTTGAAATATTAAGGGCCGACTATCAAGCCGTCGAGACATATGACCACAATAAAATCAACAACAAAATCAACTGTAATGTCTCTGTCTTTTATGGGGAAGAAGACAGTTACCCGTATGAATGCATCCAAGAGTGGGCCAGTCTTACCCGCAGAGATTCACGATTTTTTGGCTTTAGCGGAGGGCATTTTTTTATTCACCAATATCTCTGCGAAGTGATAGATATAGTAAATATCGCACTTGAGAACGCAATCGGCCTGGACGTAAGTATTCCCATATAAGATTTTAGGGGACTTCTGCCCTGTGCCAACTTACACCTTATATATACATGATATCCAGGCTAGAAGGGGTCTTGAGTTACAAAAACAGATGCTTTCAACCATCTAACTGTTTTATATTTACCTGTTAGTAGGAGTCTTCAATTACAAAAATAGTTTTAAATGTATAGTACAAGAAGGTGCGTATCGATGTATAAATACAGGAACTTAGTCGAAGCGATCCAAGACGCAAGCAGACTGAAGGATAAGGGAATCATTTTTATTCAGGATAAAAATACAGATGTCTTTGTTTCATATGAGCAATTGTATAAAAGGGCCAAAAGGGTCTTGTATATACTGCAATCAAAAGGTTTGACAGCTGGGCGGGAGTTAATTTTTCAGATACAGGACAATGAGCAATTTATATATGTATTCTGGGCCTGTCTTTTGGGGGGGATCATACCAGTTCCGGTATCGGTTGGAAACAATGTTGAGCATAAGCTTAAGCCCCTCAGAATATGGAATATTCTTCATAAACCAGCGTTGGTCATCGATCTGGAAATGTTTGATGATCTTCAAAAGGTTGGTAATCAGAATGATTTACATCATGTATTTGGCAACATAAAAGAAAACACAATTTATATTGAAGATATTTTCAAGTGCGATACAAACGACTTACCCTCCGAAGAGGGAGCGATATTCGAACCTTTACAAGATGATATTGCTTTTATACAATATTCTTCCGGCTCAACAGGAAACCCCAAGGGCGTTACGCTAACCCATAACAACTTAATTGCTAATATTACAGCAGTGGCGTACGAAGTAGAAATGAGCTGCAAGGATTCATTTATCTCATGGCTACCGCTAACACATGATATGGGTATGATAGGAGCACATCTGACACCACTTCTGAACCATATGAATCAATGTATCATGGCTACACAATTGTTCATCCGGATGCCCACGCTATGGTTGAAAAAGGCGACGGAGTATAAGGTTTCGGTACTCCTTTCGCCGAATTTCGGGTACCAATATTATCTATCACATTTTTCGCCCGTGCTTGGAGAGAATTTGGATTTGTCCGCATGCCGCCTGGTTTTTAACGGAGCAGAACCGATTTCCTATGAATTGTGCAATGAATTCCTGGACACAATGGAGCAGTATGGCCTTAAGCGGGAAAGTATGTTTACCGTATATGGAATGGCTGAAGCAAGTGTGGCTGTGGCCTTCCCGAAAGCAGGGGAGGTGTTCAAAACCGTATTTATCGATCGCCGCAACGCAGGAATGGGGGATACTGTCCTGGAGGTTAATCCTGATAACAGAAATGCAATAGGGTTTGTTGAAGAAGGGCATGCTGTTGATTTTTGCATGTTAAGGGTATGCGATGCGTGGGATATTCCGGTGGACGATAGGGTTATAGGAGAGATCCAGATCCGGGGTGCAAATGTTACATCGGGATACTATAACAACCCCGACGCGAATGAAAAGCTTTTTACGAAAGACGGGTGGGTCAAAACAGGAGACTTGGGGTTTCTCCGGGATGGAAGATTGGTTGTTACAGGAAGAATTAAAGACATCATATTTGTAAATGGTCAAAACTTTTATCCTCACGATATCGAGAGGGTTCTGGAAGGATTGGAGGAGATCCAAACCGGTCGGGTTGTGGCTACAAGCATTTCGGACAGCAGGACGAAAACCGAAAGCATTGTTATCTTTGTTCTATTTAAGAAAAGCTCCTCAGCCTTTTTG